>JAOAPH010000053.1 GCA_025462835.1 Candidatus Angelobacter sp.
AGCGGGCCATTGGCGATTCCGTCGAGCGTGAGCACAATCGCATTCTGCTCTGAGGCGCCGCGGATCAATCCCATTTTGCGCATCGCATCGGCCTCATGGAGAAATCCGAAGGTGCGGGCGGCGGCGATGTCGCGGCGGTAGAAATCGCCATCCACTTCGGGGTATCCAGCGGAGGTGTGCGCCATGAGTTCTACTTCGAAACGCTCCTTGCCAATGAGCGGATGTTTGAAATCGATGGCGTAAGAGACGGAGTATCCCTGCGCGGGAGAGACGGAGATGAACTTGTCGCCATCGCGAATCTCGACTTCTTTGAGAATGCGGAGATAGACGCGCTTCTTGCGCTGCAGCTTCAGCCCGGAGTTCAAAATCATTTCCACGAAAGGCTGTGCGCTGCCGTCGAGGATGGGAAGCTCAAGGTTGTCGAGTTCCACCGTGGCGTTGTCCACGCCCATGCCTATGAACGCTGAAAGCAGATGTTCAGTGGTGGAAATCAACACGCCTTTCTTCATCAGGCTGGTTGCGTAGCTGACCTTGGCGACGTTACGGCCGATAGCTTCGACCTCATAGCCGTCCAGATCCACGCGTCGAAACTTTATTCCGCTGCCCGCGGGCGCGGGCAATATCCGCAGATTGACCGGAGCACCGCTGTGCAAGCCTACTCCGCTGCAGCCTACCGCAGATCGAATTGTTTGTTCAAACGCCAAAAGGGAAACGCCTAACCAACAATGCATGAGTAGTTTACAGGCAAAACATGATCAGCCAGTGTGGCAAATAAGATACAGAATGTGGCGATGCTGGTGGGCATAAATTGCACAGAAATTTTCGAGGAATTTCACCCATTTCGACATCTAAGCCGATAAGTCTGTCTAGATAGGCGCCAAGGGCGCTTGTAAGGAAAGGCGTGGACTATGCGGACGGGAACGCGGGAAATTTCAGGCGAGGGAATTCAGGAGCAGCTATCTGCGATTTGGAGCCAATACGGCGCGACCGTATACCGGCGCGTATTGGTGCTGGAGTTGGCTGCCGATGCCATGGCGCGATACGACGTTCCTCTCGATCCTGAACTCGATGCCCAGGCCTGCGCCGAAGCTCATGCCATTCATGGTGAGTTGTGCACATTCGGATTTAACGACGCCGCGCGGATATCGCAAGAAATTGACGCGCTGATGTGCGATCCCAAACGGCGCAATCGCAGTGAAGCATCACTGCTGGTCGGCCTGATCCTGATGCTGCGACAAGAGTTGGACGAGATCACTCCCACACCGCCCGCAAGCGGAATGGTGCAATAGAAATCAAACTAGCTCGCTGCCACCTCACTCGCTAGATCTGCGCGTACACCAGCCACAGCAATCCGACGCAATGGGTCAGAAAGCCCGCGCATCATCTCTTCGAATCCATTGAAATCGAGCGATTGCGGTCCATCGGAAAGCGCGCGTTCCGGGCAGGGATGCACTTCTACCATCAATCCGTCCGCGCCGACGGCAACTGCCGCGCGCGAAACTGAGGCGATCAGGCTTCGGCGTCCGGTACCGTGTGAGGGATCGGCAATCACAGGAAGATGTGACAGCTCCTTGGCCAATGCGATGCTGGCGATGTCGAAGGTATTGCGCAATTCGGTTTCGAAAGTCTTGATGCCGCGCTCACAAAGCACCACGTTAGGATTGCCGCCGGCGAGGAGGTACTCGGCCGCCAGCAACCATTCCTTAATGGTGGCCGATGGCCCACGCTTCAGCAGAATAGGTTTGTTGACCTTCGCCAGTCGGCGCAACAGCGCGAAATTTTGCATATTGCGCGCGCCTACCTGCAACATATCGGCGTGTTCGGAGATGATCTCAACGTCTTCTGTGCTCATTACTTCTGTGACGATCGGCATGCCTAGTTCGTCGCGAACTTCCGCAAGAAGGCGCAGTGCTTCCACGCCGAGTCCCTGGAATTCATAGGGCGAGGTACGCGGCTTATAAGCTCCGCCCCGGAGGATCGACGCTCCCGCCGCCTGCACTGCACGCGCCGTGGCAAACAATTGCTCGCGCGATTCCACCGAGCACGGGCCGGCCATCACCACGATGTTCTCTGCGCCGATGCGCACGCCGCCAACATCGACAATTGTTTGTTGCGACTGCACTTGTCGGCTGACCAGTTTGAATGGATGCGCGATGGAGACAACATCTTCGACTCCAGCAGCGGCTTTCAGCGCTTCAATCTCATGCCGGCGTCCTCCATTGCCAACCACAGCGATCACGGTGCGTTCGGCTCCGGTGATAAGGTGCGGCTGAAAACCGGACTCTTTGACTCGTTCGATAACGTGCTCAATCTCGTTCGTTGCTGCGCCTGCGGACATATTGATGATCATTTGGTTGCGAACTCCTTCGCCATTTTGAAATTCAAATTTCTTGCAGATTTGTAAGAACCCAGTACGCGGAACTCCTGAACTGCGCTGCATTGCTTTGCTTCCCGCAGTGCTGAACTGACCCGCGAGTCAGCGGCACAGGCAGCCAGATCGAGGCAGAAACGGTATTCCCAAGGCTTGCCTGCAATCGGACGCGTCTCGATCTTGATCAGGTCAACGCCCGCCTGCGCGAGCGGCGCAAGCGCCTGATGCAAAGCTCCAGGTATGTTGGCAAGAGACAGAACAAGGGTCATCTTGTCGGCATCCGCAGCAAATATCGGCTCACGGGCGACCAGAGCGAAGCGGGTGTAGTTCTCGGCGTGGTCTTCGAGATCTCGCGCCAGAATCTTTCCGCCGTAGATTTGCGCAGCATTGGCGCTGGCGATAGCGGCCAGCAGCGGATCGGCGGTTTCCATCACCAGACGAACACTTCCGGCTGTGTCGTCGGCAGCCACGGGGCGGATCAGCGGATGCGCGGCGAAGAAATGTTGACACTGCGCCAAAGCAACGGGGTGCGAAGCGACGGTACGGATCGTCTCCAGGGACGCCCCTTCACAGCCGATCAAGCAATGTTTAATGGCAACAATTGCTTCACCAACGATGTGCATGCGGCTTTCCAGCAACAGGTCATAGCAGCGCTGGACTGATCCAGCCAGCGTGTTCTCCAGCGGAGCGACGGCGTAATCCGCGCGCTCATCTGATATCGCGTTGAAGAGCTCCTCAAAGTTTATGCAGGGCAGGAGCTCCGCGCCGTTGGGAAAGAGCTGGTGAATGGCATCTTCACTGAATGCGCCGCGTTCTCCTTGAAAAGCAACGCGAGGTCTTTGCGCTCCGGTCATGGCAGAGCTCCTTCAGCGCCTGCCCGAGCGTTTTCCTGCTCCTCGGCGCGTCGGGTCTCATGGACGATGCGACGAAAGATGTTCTCGACGGCTTCGTCCTCAAGTGGGCCGGCGTTGCTCTCGCGGGCACGACAGATCACTTCAAGTTCGCGCGCGGGATCGCATATGGGCAGTCCCGCAGCGCGCTTCAGGCGAAGCAGCTCCGTACCCAGTTGAGCGCGCTGGTTTAGCAAGCGCAACAATAAGTCGTCGAGGCGGTCAATTTCCGTCCTGCGCGCGCGGATCTCTTCTTCAGCATCCATAGCTACTCCAAATTCAGCGCAAAAGAAAAAGCCGCGATCGGTGAGAATCGCGGCTTCTTCGGATTGAATGATTGCGCTTAGTTCAACTTATCTTGTGATGCGCATGCACACGCTCCGCCTCAGCCGCTAATCCTGTAAAGGAGTAGCGGTAGGTAAAAGCGAAATAAGCAAAGCGGTGCATATTTGAACCAACTATAGGGGATTTTCCAAGCTGATGTCAATGCGGAGAACCCCTGGGTAGTGGTTCAGTTTGAATTCTGAGACATCGTAATTGGCGTTTTACGGAGCAAGATATATGGCATCATAAGCGTATGCGTAAACGCTCAAGCAACGATCCTATTAAGAACGCGTTAAGAGCTGTAGAAGAGGCCATAGGCGAACCGCTGCATAAGAAGAACCCCGCTGCTGTGGCTTTAGGTAGATTAGGCGGCAAGAAGGGCGGCAAGGCTAGGGCAAAGGCTTTGAGCGCTGAAGATAGAAGCAAAATAGCCCAGAAAGCCGCTAAGGCTCGCTGGGCTAAAAGGTAGGACTAGATAAACAGATCGGCGGAGACGCGGAACCGCTTGCTAAGTCTCCGAATGTGCTCGACTGTCATTGGACGCTTTCCGCTCAATACCTCTGACACGACACTGGTAGTCTCAAACACGCCTACCAAGTCCTTTTGCTTTAGTTCATTTGCTTGCATGAGTTCGGTTAGAGCTTCAATTGGGGTCGCTGCCCGCAACGGATAGTGCTTGCGCTCATACGTCTCAATCAGCAATGTTAGGAGTTCGTGAATTTCCTTTTCTGCGGTGAAAAGGGTGTCCCATCGCGAATCCAATTTCTCTAAGATGGAAATGAACTTCAAGTTCATTTGCTCATCGTGAATCACTTTAGGCTGAACTTCAGACACAAGGGGCTGATAATCCATTATTGCGGTGCTCATTTCCAATCCTCCTTGTCGTACTCAGCGTGCGTAAGAACGTCCTTTATAAAAATCGTTTGGCTTCGGTAATTTATATCAACTATCAATCTGTAACTGCTTCCTTTGACGTTAAAGACGGTGTGTTTTCCAACTCCGTCTGTGTCTCTCCACGTTTGGCGAACATCGTTTAGGCACGTCCACATGGCCTTTGTAGCGATCCTGTGCCAAGTGGCGAGTGATCCTTCCAGGTCTCCATGTTTAGTAGCTGCATCGCGGAGCTTCTTTTTTGAAATAACGTGCAGAGGGTCCGCCGTTCTTACTATTAGACGCTTCGCAGTTTGCGAAGTTGCATGAGGATTCGCGATTTGCGAAGTTGGAGAACTTTATTCGCATCTTGCGAATTCGTCAAGGCGAAAACTAAGCGAAGGGTGCCATATGTTTACTGAATAGATAATAGCATAAATAATTCGCAAATTGCGAACTTTTCTATTGACAATGCATTACCGCTCAAGCATAATCTCTAGCATTATGTTAGGCGCGTGAGTCGGCGCATTGACATACGCATCGTGAGGTTCTGACGCTCTACGTACGACGTGCTGATGTGCTTTTTGGGTCTGGATTGCCAGCGAGAACGCCAGTGCGACAGCCTATGTACGTTGCAGGGCTATACCGTGATCGAGCTAGTCCAGCTTCTGGACAAGAAAGCAGTCGCGGCAGTCGCCTAGATTGTTGGGACAACATTGGGACAGTTGGTAAAGAATCAGATAACACCCGCCCCCAGAGCGGGGTATTTTATTGGAGGAAACATGAAGCAAAATCCATTACCAGTTAACCACGATACAGAAACTATTGCTGCTCTGATCCAGCTCTACAAAAAAGAATTTGGAGTGGACTGGGTCGAAGCATTTTGTGGAACGGTTACATTCACTCAGTCACAGGTTCGTTAGCGAGCGTGTACAGTTGCCGAGCTATGACTGAAATCAATTTAGCAACATCCTCTGGGTGATTCAGCGCAGCTTGACCATCGTTACCAGCAGCCGCTGTTGCTATCTCTACTGCACGGTGAATACGGGCATCAGGTAACCCTTCTCTAGGCATCGTTTAGCCCCTCGTTAAGAGGCGCATGGAGTCTAGCAGGTAAGTAGTCAAACGGTTCAAGTGCGGGGAGGGTCGCCCGTTAGTTCAAACTGAACCACTACCAACCCCTGAGGCTACATTGCCCAGGCGGGCGGGTGGAGTAACCACCGTCGCAAAGTAAATCAACATCTAACTGAAACATGCATAGGATGAAATCAGCGACGGCCATCCGCTCCACCAAACTCCCCTCCGGCGAGGAGGTACCCGTCCTTGGCCTGGGTACGTGGCATTTAGCTGAAGGCCGGCGCCGCAGGCAGGACGAGATCAAGGCATTGCGTCTCGGACTTGACCTCGGCATGAACCTGATCGATACCGCTGAAATGTACGCGGATGGTGAGGCTGAGGAACTGGTGGGAGAGGCGATTGCCGGACGGCGTGAAAGCGTCTTCCTAGTCACGAAAGTCCTGCCTCATCATGCCACGCGACAGGGAACGATTGCCGCTTGTGAGCACAGCCTGAAGCGGTTAAAGACGGATTGGATCGACCTCTATCTTCTGCATTGGCGCGAGGAGATACCTCTGAGCGAAACCGTGGAGGGCTTTCAGGAACTCATCGATTCGGAAAGGATCCGATATTGGGGAGTCAGCAATTTTGACGTAAGCGACATGGCCGAACTTTTCGAGATAGAGGGCGGTGCGAACGTCACCACTGACCAGGTGTTGTACAACATCACAAGGCGCGGCATCGAGTTTGATCTGGTGCCATGGTGTCGCGAGAGAAACATTCCCATCATGGCCTACTCGCCGATCGAGCAAGGACGGCTAGTATTGCATCTGTCATTCGGCACATCGCAGAACAACACCAGGCCACTCCCGCCCAAGTGGCGCTTGCCTGGGTGCTTCGCCAGGATGGAGTCATCGCGATCCCGCAATCGGGAACTCTGGAGCATGTGCGTGAAAATCGCGCCGCCCTCGACTTGCAGCTTAGCCGACGTGATTTCGACATGATCAATCGGGCATTTCCTCCACCAACCAGCAAGCAACCGCTCGCAGTGCTTTGAAAACTATTTCCCTTGTGATCCGTTTCTAGGCGATTTTGAATTCAGCAGACTAATCAACTCGCGTGCAGCGCCGGGCGTTCCCACCTTGCCTTCCCGGACAATCTCTTTCGCGCTCAACTCTCTTCCGTAGAGATTTTTGTTGGCGCCATTGTCAGAGCGTAGGGTAGAGCCTTCGAGCGATACTCCCGCGAACAGCCCACGTGAACGCGAGTAGGAAAGAATCTCAGCCCTCATGACAATGTCGGTTGCGGCTGCGGAGTCGCGGCCTTTGGGGCCAGCCGCGGCAGCGGCATCGGCACCCAGCTTCACTTTGCTGGAGAGGACGGAATTAGCTCCCTTATCGTTGACAACAAGCAGAACGAAGTCTGTTGCTTGTCCGCCAAGTTGAAAGCCGATATTCGCGCCTTCCAGCGCGAACATGGCAGGTGCGCTCCATGAACCAGTGAAGGTCTTTCCAGTACGGCAGGTAATGACGCCGCGTCCATAACTGCCGCCAATTCCGATGGCCAGCTTCTTCACCGACGGAAAGATGACCAGGCACTCGGCCTTGTTCAGATATTCCTTGGGAATGCCTTCTGGAATGCCCAGGATCTCTTTCATTACTTCCGCTGATTCTTGCAATCGCCCTTCTTCTTTCTTGCTTGCGAATAACGACGTGGACGAGATAAGAAGGACGGCAGCAATTGTGAGTGCGCGTTTCATGTAGTCTCCTGGTTGGATGTGAGATTCCCGAGGCAGAATACCCCTTTGTCTCTGGCGCGAACAATATTACGAAAGTCGCGCCTACTTCCTATTTCTTCATCTTGTTGTAGTCGATGGACGGGGGAGAGAATTCCGAATCGGGGATGCGGGCATTGTAGGTAACGGTGTGCACAAAGCGCTGGCTGGTCATCTCTCCATTTTTCTCGCGCGTGATCACGTGCGGAGAGCTGATACCTTGCTCCACGCGGTATTCGTCGTAGAGTTCAGCTTCTTCATCCATCTCTTTGGATTCCGGATCGCGCCAGCTGTATGACTTTTTTGCCGGCAGGAATGACTTCACATCGATGTAGAGCGTAACGCCCTGATTCTGCGCATTGATCAGGCTGATCTTGTGCACGGTCTTGGGACCAACGAGCGTGGTGCCTTCGTAGAAGAACGCGGTGCCGGGGGCTTTGGTCCAGTCGCGAAGTACGTAGTCCAGCGCATAAAGCCGACGCCGCTGGTAGCTGGCCAGGTCTTTCGGATCTTCCGCACGAGTGCCGCGGAATGTGGTTTCGTATCCCTTGTCGCCGTTGTGGATGATGATCCAATCGTGCTTTTTCAGGAACTCGTATCGTTCCTTGTCCGGATATCGATATTTGCGCTCATAAGGGACACCCACGCCCTGGGGCGCGTTCTGGGAAAAGCCGTATCCGCGACCCTGCTGGTCGAGGTCTGTGAATGTGAGGAAGGCTTGTCCGCCGAGCGCCTGAATGCTCTGCTCGACTATTTTGCGCGCCTGCTGGGCGTTGGCTTCAGCTGGATTCTGGACAGTTGAGTTCGACGGTGGTTGCGATTGAGTACCCGGAGCAGGTTGCTGTTGCGCAAGACCAGAGATCGTCAGAAGTAGACCAACGGCTAAATATTTCATGGATGCCTATATTAGACGCAAAAAGGAGAGTTGAAGCTGCTTCGCCAAAGTTTGAGAATTAACCAATCCTAGCCCACCAGCACCGCACCGCCGTTGACGTTCAATATCTCACCAGTAATGAAGCCTGCGTGTTCAGTGCAGAGGAAAAGGATAGACGCGGCAATCTCCTCCGGTTTGCCGACACGTCCCAATGGGATTGTCTTAAAAACGCGCTCGCTGACAATGGGATCGTTCAGCGCGGGAGCGGCCATGTCTGTTGCCACCCAACCGGGAGCGACACAATTCACGTGAATCCCATAGGGTGCGAGTTCGGTGGAGAGGCCCTTCACCATGCTGATCACCGCACCTTTGCTGGCGGCGTAATCGCAGTGGTAGGCCTCGCCGCGCTGTCCGGCGGTGGAACTGATGATGACGATGTGTCCGCTGGGTACATCGCCGGTGGCATTTTGCTTCTTGATCTGCCCGACACTGTGCTTGACCAGGCCAAAGACGCTGTCGAGATTGATCTGCATCGTCCGGCTCCACTGTTCGTCGGACATTAAATCAATGGGCTCATCGTTCGATGGCCAAATGCCGTGGTTGGCGACGAGGCAATCCAGCCTTCCAAACCGGTGAATTGCGGCGAGGACCAGAGACTCGGCAGATTTGGCGCTGGAGAGCTCGGCCTGAATGGCGACGCAGTTTTCGGTTCCCAATTCGGCGACGAGCTTTTCCGCATCGTCCTTCGCCTTTTCGTAGCTGAAGGCGATCTTCGCGCCCGCACGGACGAACATTCGGACAGCGGCGGCGCCGATTCCGCGAGATCCTCCGGTGATGAGGGCGACTTTCCCCGAGAGATCCATTTGGATTCCAGAACTAACTTTTGGCATGTAAAGAAGGTAAGGGAGCGGGCAGGGAAGAAGCAAGCTGCAGAAATGCCTAAAGTTCCCGCGCGCCCTGCCGATGCAACTGAGGTAAGCGTCAGCTTCTCAGCAAAGATTGGCAGAGCGGCGGCTTTTGTATATCCTTAATCCCTAAGCCGCTAAGTCAATCTGCGAGGACAACGTTCATGAGCGCCACTGCCACCATCGACCACACCGCATTCTGGAATGAACTCGAGAGCCGTATCGCGAAATACGATCTGCTCTGCCATCCGTTTTACAAGGCGTGGAGCGCCGGCGAACTGACGCGCGAAGAGCTGCGCGAGTACTCGGCTGACTACTACCATCATGTCGCTGCGTTTCCGACTTACCTGAGCGCGCTGCACAGCCGCTTGCAGGATGGCGAACTCCGCCGCGAAGTCCTGCGCAATCTCTGCGACGAAGAGATTGAAGGCGCAGCGCACGCCAACCTCTGGCTGAATTTCTCTGAAGGCATGGGCGCGAAGGCCGATGATGTCCGCAAGAGTGCGCCGGTGAAGGAAGTTTCGGAACTGATTGCGACCTTCCGCAGAGTGGCATCGGAAGGCACGACCGCTGCAGCCCTGGCTGCGTTCTACGCCTACGAATCACAGGTACCGCGCGTCGCCAAAGAAAAGGCAAACGGCCTCAAGAACCTGTACGGCGCGGATGCGAAGACCTGCGGCTATTTCACGCTGCACCAGACAGCGGACGTCCACCACTCGAATGTGTGGCGCGAACAGTTGGACGCCGTTCTCTCTGCTAATCCGGAAGCCACTGACGAAGCACTCGCCGCCGCCGATGTAGCCGCGCAGGCGTTGTGGAATGCGCTGGATGGGATCGAGCGGAAACGTATCGCCGGAAGAGCGCAGTAGATAACCTGAGCAGTTTGAAAATCCCTCGGCGATGCCGGGGGTTTTTTTTGTTGGGCTCCCCATTCCAAAAACCAGCTAGAATTCCCACTCCATGAAACTCGCTTCTCTTCTGCTCTCAGTAGCCATCGGTGCATCTGCGTTTGCACAGAACGCCAAATCGCCTTCCGTTTCAAAGAGCACTACTGAACAGCGCACCGCGAGCTATATGCAATCCGTGCGCAACCAGCCTCCGGCGTTGCGGGAATTTCTTTATCGCATGCCTAAGGGCGGCGACCTGCACAACCACCTGACCGGTGCGGTGTACGCGGAGAGCTTTATCCAATGGGGCGCGAGCGGACGGCTCTGCGTGAATATCGCGACGCTCACCTTCGTCGCTCCGAAGCAGATCGCGGGTGAGCCGGCATGCGAGGACAAGACGCAGCGTCCTGCAGCGGATGCCCTGCGTGATCCCGCATTGTATGCCGCGCTGATTGACGCATTCTCCATGCGCAACCACAGTCCGGCACGCAAGCCCGGCGAGTATCAGTTTTTCGACAGCTTCCTGAAATTCGACGCGGCAGCGAAGCCGCACTTCGGCGAGATGCTGGCCGAGGTGGCGCATCGCGCGGCGTTGCAGAACGAACACTATCTGGAGTTGATTTACTCACTCGACGGCGGTGTGGCGTGGGCGCTCGCCGACAAGACCCCATGGCACAGCGATGCGGATCTGGCGGGATATCGGCAGCGACTGCTTGATGCGGGACTCGGCGAAGCCACGGTAAAAGGCAGGGCGATGCTCGACGAGGCCGAAGCCATCTCACGACAGCAGCTCAAATGCGGAACGCCGACGCCCGATCCCGGATGCGACGTCCAAGTCCGCTACATCTTTCAGGTGCTGCGCGCCTTCAACAAGGAACGCGTCTTCGCGCAGACGGCTGCGGGATTCGAGCTCGCGAAAGCAGACAAGCGGGTGGTCGCAATCAATTTCGTCCAGCCTGAGGATTGGCTTGTCCCTATGCGCGACTATGACCTGCACATGCGCATGATCGATTATCTGCATAAAGAATCGCCGCAGGTGAACATCACTCTTCACGCAGGCGAGTTGACGCTTGGGCAAGTCCCGCCGGAAGAACTTGGCCTGCACATTCCGCGCGCGATCGATACCGGACACGCGCAACGCATCGGCCACGGAACGGACGTGATGTACTACGCCGATGCGGACAACCTGCTCAAAGAGATGGCGAAGAAGCGGATCGCGGTCGAGATTTCATTCAGCAGCAGTGACGGGATTCTGGGGATTCGAGGCGCGCAACATCCGTTCCGCAGATACATGCAGGCGGGAGTACCAGTCGTTATCGCAACCGATGATGAAGGAGTGGCGCGGTCAGACATCACGCACGAGTATCAGCGAGCAGTGGAAGAGCAGGGCGTGAGCTACGCCGAACTCAAGCGCATCTCGCGCGACAGCTTGGAATACAGCTTTCTGCCCGGACAGAGTTTGTGGGCCGACGCGTTGAAATTCAAATTTGTGAGTGCGTGTGCAAAGAAGGCGTCAGCTGGATGCTCGGAGTTTTTGCAGGCGAATGAGAAGGCGCGGGAGCAGTGGAAATTGGAGCAGCGGTTTGCGGAGTTTGAGGGGAAGCAGTAACGTCAGTTCTCAGTCTCTTTCCCAATTGCGTCTCATCGTGTAGCGTTGTAATCTGCAATCTGCAAAATCCTCATGGCGAATTTTTTCGAACTGCCCCGCTACATTGCCGTCGAAGGCCCCATCCGAGTGGGCAAGAGCACGCTGGCACAGATTATCGCCGCGCAAATGAATGCGCAGCGCGTGATTGAGCCTGAGGACAACAAGTTTCTCAAGTCGTTTTATGAGGGAGAAGCGGGAGCAGCCTTCCAGACGCAGTTCTCATTCCTGATTGCGCGCTTCGAACAGCTCAAGGCTCTTGAAGCAGGGCCGACATCGCAGAAGCGCATCGTCGCCGATTACATCTTCGAAAAAGACAAGCTCTTTGCCTGCATCAATCTGACGGATGCGGAACTGGAGATCTACAATCGCTATTACAACCACTTCCGCGAGCATCTGCCCACGCCGGACCTGGTGATCTATCTTCAGGCGTCGCCAGAGGTGTTGAAAAAACGATTACAGAAGAAGAACGCGCCCGGCGAAGCGGCAGTGAGCGAAGACTACATTGAAGAGGTGGCCAAGGCTTATGAGCACTTCTTCTTTCACTACACTGCTTCTGACCTGCTGGTGGTGAACACGAATGACATTGATTTCGTCGATCGCGACCAGGATCTGAAAGAGCTGCTGCGGCGTCTGAACGAGCCCATCAAGGGTACCCAGTATTACTTGCCGCTATCGGGCGAAGCGGCAGCCAGCGCCTAAGCGGGTTTGACTATTATTTTGCGTTTATTGCGACTACAATAACCAACGCTGCATCTGTAATTGCAGGCGCTATCCGGAGTTGCCGGAGGCGCACTGGAGCGAACGATGAGCATCACCGGTTTTAACACTTCCTCAAAATCCAACTCTGGCGATCCCCGCCGCAAAGTTACCGTTTCCTCGATCCAACAAAAGAAGCAGCGGCAGGAGCGCATCACCTGTCTTACGGCGTACGACTACGCCACTGCGCGTCTTGTCGACGAAGCTGCAATCGACATGATCCTGGTGGGCGATTCGCTGGGGATGGTCGTCCTTGGATATGACGACACCATGGCTGTGACCATGGAGGAGATGCTGCACCATACGCGGGCGGTGCGCCGCGCAGTGAAATCTGCGATGGTCATCGCCGATATGCCTTACGGCTCATATCATGCCGATGAAGACGGAGCCGTGAAGAATGCCGTTCGATTTTTGAAGGAGTCCGGCGCCGAAGCGGTGAAGATCGAGGGAGCGCGAATCGAATTAGTGAAGCGCCTGCTCGATGCCGAAGTCCCGGTGATGGGACATATCGGGCTCACGCCGCAGTCGCTGCATAAGATGGGCGGCTTCAAGGTGCAAGGCAAGTCCCTGGCCGCAGTGGAAAAATTGATGAAAGACGCCGTTGCTCTCGACCGAGCCGGCGTTTTTTCTTTGGTGCTGGAAGGCATTCCCCGTGAAGTCGCCACGATGATCACGGCAGAAGTGAACACGGCGACAATCGGCATTGGTGCTGGGCCCGATTGCGACGGTCAGGTGCTGGTGCTGCATGACATCCTGAACCTGTCGTTCGGCGATGCTCCGAAGTTCGTTCGTCGCTATGCCGATGTAGCTGGGCAGATATCGAATGCTGTTCACTCGTTCAAGAGTGAGGTCGAAGCGGGTGTGTTTCCCTCCGAAGACGAGTCTTATCACCTGCCCAAAGAAACGCAATCCGCGCTGGAGACGATATCGGAGCGCAAGCGCGCGATGCGGAGATGAAGTGCTTTTCACCACAGAGGCACAGAGGACACGGAGGAGAACGAGGTTCTAGTACTTGGTGCACCGCGAAGTTAGATTTCATTTTCTGTCGGGCTCCCACAGTTCGATCTTGGTTTTACATCTTTTTAGCTTTTCTCCGTGATCTCCGTGCCTCTGTGGTGAAAAAGAATTGAAGATCCTTACGACAGTCTCTGAAATGCGCGCCGCTTGTGTCGCCGCAAAGCGGCTCGGCAGGCGGCTCGGCTTTGTGCCTACAATGGGCGCGCTGCATGACGGGCATCTGTCCCTGGTGCGCGCGGCGCGGGCCGATTGCGATGTTGTTGCCGCATCTATTTTTGTCAATCCCACACAGTTTGGACCGAACGAGGATTTGGCAAAATATCCACGGCCATTCGAGCGCGACTGCAACCTCCTGGAGGCAGAAAAAGTTGATTTACTCTTCGCGCCCAGCGCCGAGGAGATGTATCCAGCGGGCGCGGCCACATTCGTTCACGTGGAAGGTATGAGCGAGAGGCTGTGCGGGAAGTCGCGGCCGGGACACTTTCGCGGCGTGACCACCGTCGTTGCCAAGCTTTTCAATGTCATCGATCCGGATCGCGCTTACTTCGGCCAGAAGGACGCGGCGCAAGCGGCCATCATCCGCAAGATGGTCAGAGACCTATGCTTCCGCACGGAGATTGTGGTCGGTGCAATTGTGCGCGAGGCCAATGGACTGGCCATGAGTTCACGAAATGTATATCTCATCCCGCAGGAGAGAAAGCAGGCGCTGGTGTTGTATCGCGCGCTCCTGCGTGTGCAGAAAAACTTCGATGAGGGTGAGCGCGAGGTCGCCAAGTTAAGGGGTTCCGGCGCGAACGTCTTTAAGAGCGAACCGCAGGTGCAGATGGACTACGTGGAGATTGTTCATCCACAGACGCTGGAGCCGGTCGAGAACTTATCAGAGGGTGCGCTGGTCGCCGTGGCCGCAAAAGTCGGTACTACCCGTTTAATTGATAACATTGTGCTGCCTGCAACAAAGTAGATGTTGGGAGCTGCGGTCTTGAGCAATCCGATTCGCCAATTGATTTTCGTCCTCGCTGTTACGGCGCTTGCCTCGACGAGCGCCAACGCGCAGAAATATCCGATTGTGAAATTGACCGCGTCAGGATCGGAGCGATTTCCGGCGGAGGACATTCTGCGCAGCACCGGGCTCACCGAGAATAGGACGACGGAAGTTCCGCTCACCGCGGTCCAAGCCGCCGCGCAAAAGTTGAATGCGAGCGGCGCGTTTGCAGAAGTAAAGTACAAACACGCGGCCACGCCCGGCGGGATGAAAGTGGAATTCGAGTTTGTCGATAAAGATGACGACCAGTTCATTCCATGTGATTTCGAGAACATTGTCTGGCTGCATGAAGCGGAACTGACCGAAGAACTCCACAAGCTTGTTCCGCTGTTTAACGGCACGGTTCCGCGCGATGGCACACTCACACAAGAAGTGAGTGCCGCATTGCAATCGGTGTTGAAGCAGAAGGGCGTGACCAGCAATGTCACCGCCAGCGTCCAAGAGCCGACCAACACGGGAACGAGTGAAGCCGTGTCTTTTATCGCGGCTGACGTTGAAGTCAAGGTCGCACGAGTCACAACTCCGGGCGTCTCTCCGGCACTAACTGCAGCGCTGGATGCGGAAGCCAAACGTTTGATCGGGACAACTTACAATCGCAGTACCCTGAACAAATTCGCCGAACGGAACCTGCGCGCTGTTTACGTGAAACGCGGGTATCTGCGCGCAACCTTCTCGACTCCAACTGTCGAAGTCCTATCCAACGACGCGGGTCAGACCTCAATCGCAGCCGCGATTCCTGTGACTGAGGGTCCGTTATACAAGTTCGGATTGTTGCGATGGTCAGGCAACAAAGTTGTGCCTTCCGAAGAGCTCAACAAGATGATCCATCCCGCTCCGGGGGAGATGGTGGACGGGGCAGAGTTCACTAAGCAGGCGAACGCCGTGCGCACCCGCTATGCTTCTTTGGGCTACATGCACATGTTGTTGACGCCGAATCCCACGTACAACGACGCTGCCGGCACCGTCAGCTACGAGTTGGTGGTGAATGAAGGCGACCTGTTCGCGATGGGTAAATTCGAAATTGAAGGATTGCAGCCCGCTTCAGAACAGGCAGTCCGCCAGGCATGGAAATTGAGGGAAGGCGATCCGTTCGATTCCACTTACGTGCGGAAATTCTTTTTTCAATTCCGCCTCCCCATTGATACGCCTTACGTCGTGGAGGAGTCTGAAGGCGAGCGGCCGAAGACTGTCGACTTGACCGTGATGTTTTGCAAACCGAAAGACCCGTGCCGTCCGCGGGCAGAGAGCCATCTGTTCACACTTGAAGATGCGGAGATGGAAAAGAAACCATGAAGATAGTTATCGCTGAAAAAACTTCGCCTGCCGGAATCAAGATCTTCCGTGAAGAGCAGGGTTGGAACGTAATCACCGCGGAGCAGATCAATGGCGATCTGGCCGCACAGTTGTCGGACGCAGATGCCTTGGTCGTCCGCTCTGCCGTCAATGTCGATGCCAAGCTGTTGGAGTCCGCCTCGCAATTGCGGGTGATCGGACGCGCTGGAGTCGGCGTGGACAACATTGACCTGGAGGCTGCCACAAAAAAAGGCATCGTGGTGATGAACACGCCCGGCGCAAACGCCGTTGCGGTGGCAGAACACACGTTCGCGCTGATGCTCGGGTTGGCGCGGCACCTTTCTCGCGCGGATTCCACTACTCGGGCCGGCAAGTGGGAAAAGAAATCACTGCAGGGCACGGAACTTCGGGGAAAGGCGCTGGGCATCATCGGATTGGGACGAGTAGGGATCGAAGTGGCAAAACGTGCGCGTGCGTTTGAGATGAATGTGGTGGCGCATGACCCTTATGTGTCGCAGACTGCTGTGCGCGAGCTCGGGATTACGTTAGCGGGCGTAGATGAAGTCTATGCAGCGGCTGATTATCTCTCGCTGCATGTGGGCCTGACTCCGCAGACCGAGGGCATGATCAATGAATCCGCCATCAGCAAAATGAAAAAAGGTGTGCGTATCATCAACTGCGCCCGCGGCGAACTGATCAATGATGCAGCACTCGCGGCGGCATTGAAGTCAGGACAGGTTGGCGGCGCGGCGCTCGACGTCTTTACCAAGGAGCCACCCAAGGACTCTCCGCTGCTGGCGTGCGAGAACCTGATTGCCACTCCGCACATCGCCGGTTCCACCAACGAAGCGCAAGAAGCGGTTGGAGTGCAGATTGCGCAGCAGGTGAAAGAATATTTGAAGCGTGGCGTGATCCAGAACGCCGTGAATGTCCCCTCGGTCACCGACGAAGAATATGCGGAGATGCATCCGTACATTGAGATGTCAGAAAAGCTAGGCGCATTCATCGCGCAGGTGGTGGACACAGACGCGAACTTGGAAGAGATTGGACTCGGATTCAGCGGCAAGATGGCCGAGTGGAAGACGGCTTTGATCCGCAACGCCGCTGTGAAAGGAATCCTGAATCAACGTTTGCCGGAAAAGGCCAACTTGGTAAATGCCGCCTCAGTTGCGGCAGAGCGAGGCATTCGAGTTGTGGAAACCAAAAAGCCCGGAACAGCTGTAAACGTTTTGAGCATCATCCTGAAGACAACTGCAGGCGAAACCGAAGCGCGGGGGACGGTGCTGAACGGCGATTCCCATCGGCTAGCGATGATCAGCGGCATCAATATTGAGGCGCCGCTAAATCATAATCTGGTTTACTTGCGGAACCGCGATGTTCCCGGCGTCATCGGCGAAGTCGGTACGATCATGGGCAAACATGGAGTGAACATCGCTAATTTTTCGCTCGGCCGCGCAGAGAAAAAGGGCGATGTCACCGAAGCGGTCGCGGTAGTGAGCGTGGACAGCGACGTTCCGACGGCTGCCATTGATGAGTTGAAAAAGGTGAAAGCGGTAACCGAGGTGCGGAGAGTGAGGCTCTGATGCGATTGATTCCGAGCATCATCACCATTGGAGTGTTGAGCGTTGTAACCTTTGGACAGACTGCCCCCGCGCGTAAGCAGCATTCAAATTCCAAGAATCGTATTGTCTTTGCGGGAGAAAGTATCGTCTCTCCCAAGATCAGCAGAATTGCTCCAGTCTCGTTGCCGGACGGCCGAATGGCTGTGGTCGCCGGCGACACAATTTACATGGCGGGCGTGGATGGAAAGATTCTGTGGAGTTATTCTCTACGTGCGCCAATCACCGCTAAGCCGGCTTTACGCTTAGACCAAAACGAGATCGCAGTAATCGGATACGACCTCACGTTTGTTCGCCTTGATGCAAGCACGGGCAAACTAGTCTGGAAAGCAGATATGAATGGTCGAGCTGTTTTCAGCAATATCCAACCTTATGGTCAGGGCTACTTGGTCGTTCTTGATATGTCTGGATATCGTGACAACCTTTTGCACTATAACGATCAAGTTGAATTCTGGGGCGACAAAGACGATGATTCTTGGTCGCTGGATTTCCCGATTGGCGCTAGCTTGACGGTAGTTGGAGATAAAATCTATGCGGTTCAGTACGAGAAGAAAGCGGTCGCTTTAACCGAAATCAAACCGCCAAAGCACTCTTAGAACTATTCTTCCTCACGTTGCAGCTTGCGGCTCTCAGCCAGCAGTCCCATGCTGTGCATGAGGTTTTGCAGCGTCACGATTCCAACCAGACGGTTCTCATCGACCACTGGGATGATGGTTGTCCCCTTTGTGATCTTCCGGAAGGCCGCTGCGAGTGAATCATTTTTGGTCGCCGTCTCAAAGGCCTTCTTCATCGCAGACTGAACGTATCCGTTTCCTTCGTCTCGCAGCGCGCGCAGGATGTTCTGTTTGCTGATCACACCCACCATGTCACTGCCGCGAATCACAGGGAAATCGTCCTGAAGACTGTGGACGGCCTTGTTCAGCGCGTCTTCGAGCGTGTCCGCGGGCGAGAGAGTGGAGAAATCGGTGAGCATGATCTCTTCCAGGCGTACGCTTTCAATCACAGATTGGAAGAGTAGGCTGCGGTCTTCAATCTGCACGGCGACGAAGAGGAAAAATCCGATCAGCATGAGCCAGGTGTTGCGGATGCCGGCAAAGATCAGGAACATGGCGAAAGCCTGTCCGATCATTACTGCGCGCCGGGTGGCCGCGCTGTACGTCATACCCTCATGCTCAGGGCCCGAGCCGGGGTCGGCGAGGAATGCGCGGAGAATGCGTCCTCCATCCAGCGGATACGCAGGCAGCAGGTTCAACACGGCCAATCCCACATTCACCCAAATAAAACTCTTGAGCGGATCTTCGACGCCAAGATAAGGCTGCGCAAGCAGGTTCTGTAAAAGATTCGGACGCAATGCGAATGCCACGAGAGTGGCGATGCCGGCAACGATGAGGTTCGTAATCGGACCCGCTAGAGCCGTGAAGACTTCGTCGCCGACGCCCGGGGATTTGCTCAGGTCGCTGCCATCGCGCAGTGGAACACCGCCAATAGGCAACACCATCACTGCCTTCGGAGATACGCCGCGCGCGTTTCCGGCAAAGATGTGTCCCAGTTCATGCAGGAGAACAGCCAGAGTAATGATCCCGATCAAGGCCATGCCCTTGCCCGC
>JAOAPH010000059.1 GCA_025462835.1 Candidatus Angelobacter sp.
AATACCACCGGCAACAGCGGACGCATTCAGATAAACCTGAAGCCGCGTGACGAACGCAACGCGTCTGCATCGGACATCATCCGGCGGTTGCAGCCAAAAGTCGCGCAGGTGCAGGGAATCGATCTCTACATGCAGCCGGTCCAGGACCTCACCGTGGAAAGCTCGGTGAGCCGCACACAATACCAATACACGTTGGAAGATGCTGACGTGAATGAGTTGAACACCTTCACACCACGACTGGTGGAAAAACTCAAGGGCTCTCCGGAGTTGCGTGACCTCGCGACAAACCAGCAAACGGGAGCGCTGGAGGCATCGATCTCGATCGATCGCGACACTGCTGCACGGCTGGGCATATCGCCGCAGCAGATCGATGACGCTTTGTACGACGCCTTCGGTCAGCGACAGGTGTCAACGATGTTCACGCAGCTTAACCAGTACCACGTGATCCTGGAGGTGGCGCCGGATTTTCAGCGGGGCCCGGATTCATTGAAAGACATCTACGTTCGTTCTTCTTCGGGCACGAGCGTACCGCTGTCGAGCTTCACGCACGTCGAGACGAGGAACACGTCCCTGACGGTCAACCACCTGGGACAGTTCCCTGCAACGACGATCTCATTCAACCTTGCCCCCGGCGAATCGCTGGGAAACGCGGTGCAAGCGATCCAGAATGCGGAACAAGAGATTGGAATGCCGCCGAGCATCCACTCGAGTTTCCAGGGAAGCGCGGCGGCGTTTCAATCTTCACTCAAGAACGAGCCGTTTCTTATCCTGGCGGCGTTGATCACCGTTTATATAGTTCTGGGCGTGCTGTATGAGAGTTACATCCATCCGGTAACTATTTTGTCCACGTTGCCGTCGGCGGGTGTCGGCGCTCTGCTGGCGCTTTTACTTTTCCGCATGGATTTGGGAGTAGTTGCGCTTATTGGAATCGTGTTGCTGATCGGCATCGTCAAGAAGAATGCCATCATGATCATCGACTTCGCACTGGAAGCCGAGCGAAACGAGGGAAGATCTCCTGAGGAATCGATCTATCAAGCATCGCTGTTGAGATTCCGTCCCATCATGATGACCACGTTGGCCGCGATGTTTGGCGGATTGCCATTGGCCTTGGGCCGCGGCACGGGATCTGAATTGCGTCACCCGCTGGGTGTGACTATCGTCGGCGGACTGCTGTTGAGCCAAGTGCTCACGCTATACACGACCCCGGTGATCTATCTGTATTTCGACCGGTTGGCGCGGCGATTTGAAAAGCTGCGTATCGGAAACAAGATTCCGCAAGCTGTGCCTGGAGATTAGCGAAGTCCAATGAGCATCTCGGCTCCATTCATCCGGCGACCGGTAGGCACATCGCTGCTCGCACTTGCGATCTTGCTTGCAGGCGGAGTAGCGTTCTTTTTCCTTCCTGTCTCCCCGCTGCCGGAAGTGGAGTATCCGACGATCTCTGTTTCGGCTGGGTTGCCGGGCGCGAGCCCGGAGACGATGGCATCCGCAGTGGCCACACCGCTGGAGCGGCAGTTCGGCCGTATCGCTGGGATTACGGAGATGACGTCGTCGAGCAATTTGGGCTCAACGAATGTCACGCTTCAGTTCGACTTGAGCCGTAACATAGATGCCGCCGCACGCGACGTGCAAGCCGCCATCAATGCCGCGCGTGGACAACTGCCGGCGAACCTGCCCAATAATCCTACTTATCGCAAGACCAATCCCGCGGACGCGCCCATCATGATACTGGCGCTCACCTCAGATACGTTGCCAGTGGGAACGATGTATGACGCAGCGGATTCGATCCTGGCGCAGAAGATGTCGCAGGTCAGCGGCGTGGGACAGGTTTCGGTTGGCGGCGGCGCAAAGCCCGCGGTGCGGGTACAAGTTAACCCATCGCAACTATCTGCATACGGATTGGGATTGGAGGACGTTCGCGTCGCTCTTCAGCAAGCAAATGCGAATTCGCCCAAAGGGCAGCTCTCCAACGACAACGACATGTTCACTGTGGCTGCCGACGACCAACTGCTTCAGGCAGCAAAATATAAGCCTTTGATCATCGCCTATCGAAACGGAGCGCCGGTGCGGTTGAGCGATGTTGCCAACGTCTTCGAATCGCAGGAGAACATTCGCAACGCCGGACTCGCCAATGGAAAACCGGCGGTGCTAATCATCGTCTTCCGGCAGCCGGGCGCAAACATCATTCAAGTGGTGGACCGGATCAAGAGCATGATCCCCCTGTTCCAGGCATCGATCAATCCGGCCATCCACATCTCGGTGGCCACTGACCGGACGACCACGATCCGCGCTTCGGTTCACGATGTAGAGATAACTTTGTTGATCGCGATTGCACTCGTTGTCCTGGTGATCTTCGTGTTTTTGCGAAATCTGCCGGCGACTGCGATTCCCAGCGTTGCCGTTCCGCTCTCTCTGGTTGGCACGCTGGCTTTCATGTACCTGCTTAACTACACCATCGACAATCTGTCGCTGATGGCATTGACCATCGCGACAGGATTCGTTGTGGATGATGCGATCGTCGTCATCGAGAATATTGCGCGCTACATCGAGGAAGGCATGCAGCCCTTCGAAGCAGCGCTCCGGGGCGCGCGCGAGATCGGATTTACAGTGCTTTCGATGAGCGCCAGCCTTGTGGCTGTTTTCATTCCCATACTACTGATGGGCGGAATCATCGGACGGCTCTTCCGTCAGTTCGCAATTGTGCTGGCCATTGCCATTGGCGTGTCGCTGCTGGTGTCACTCACCGTTACCCCGATGATGTCGGCGAAGTTTCTGGCGCCCGCTGACAAGCGCAAACATGGATTTTTCTATCGCGTCAGCGAGAGTATGTTTGACCTGACTCTGGGCTTATACAGCGCGTCACTTCGGTGGGTATTGCGGCATTCATTGCCAGTACTCTTTATCCTCCTAGGCACCGTCGCGCTGGCAGTCTATCTGTATATCGGAGTGCCAAAAGGATTTTTTCCTCAGCAGGACACGGGACGTCTCAACGGGTCCATCCTGGCCGCGCAAGACATCTCGTTCGAGAGCATGCGCGCAAAGCAGGCCGAGTTCATTCGCATCGTGATGCAGGATCCTGCGGTGGATCAGGTCGTTGCGTTTAACGGCTCTAGCAACCGGGCGAGCGCGTTCATTCAACTCAAGCCACTTTCCGAGCGGAAGGCCACCGCCGACCAGATCATCACCCGGTTGCGTCCAAAGCTATCCCGCATACCTGGCGCGCAATTGTTCTTGCAGTCGGTGCAAGACGTCCGTGTTGGAGGGCGGGGCGGCAATGCGCAGTATCAGTACACACTTCAAGGGCCCGATATACAGGAATTAAATAGCCAAGTGCCGATCCTGCTGGCTCGGTTACAGAAAGTCCCTGAACTCCGCGATGTGAACAGTGACCAGCAGAATCGCGGACTTGAGTCATATCTGGTTGTCGACCGGGACACCGCTTCGCGACTGGGCGTTACTCCGCAGGCAATCGATGCCGTCCTCTATGATTCGTTTGGCCAGCGGCAAGTTTCGACCATGTATCGTCAAGTGAACCAGTACCACGTGGTGATGGAAGTTCAGCCGCAGTTTGCGAATAGTCCGGACGCGCTGAAGATCATCTATGTGAAGTCAAATACCGGCGACCCGGTCCCACTGAGTACGTTCACGCATTACGAGCTGAGGAACTCGGCATTGACGGTGAACCACCAAGGCCAGTTTCCCGCGACCACAATAACTTTCAACCTTGCACCGGGTGTATCACTTGGCGAGGCGGTGACGGCCATCGATAAAGCCGAGAGTGACATTCACTTTCCGGCCGACATTCATGGCGGATTTCAAGGCACCGCCGCAGCATTCCAGCAATCGCTTGCGAACCAACCACTGCTGATTGCTGCGGCACTCGCGGCGGTCTACATCGTGCTGGGCATGCTGTATGAGAGCCTGATCCATCCCATTACAATCTTATCGACACTTCCTTCTGCGGGTGTCGGCGCGCTGTTGGCTTTGCTCGTGTTTAAAACCGAGCTGAACATCATCGCCCTAATAGGAATCATCTTGTTGATTGGCATCGTGAAGAAGAATGCGATCATGATGATCGATTTTGCGCTGGATGCAGAACGCAAACAAAATCTGAGCTCAGAAGAAGCGATCTTCAAAGCAGCAATGCTGCGCTTCCGTCCGATCATGATGACAACCATGGCCGCGCTCTTCGGTGCGCTGCCGCTTGCGTTTGGAACCGGCGTAGGCGCTGAATTGAGGCGCCCCCTGGGAATCACTATCGTAGGCGGGCTGCTCTTGAGCCAGATGCAGACACTGTTCACCACGCCCGTCGTCTATCTATATATGGACCGCATGAGGCTGTCATTCGAGCGATGGAAGTCACGCCGGCATCGCCGGACAGAACCCCAACTCGGGGCCACTGATTGATTCAAATGAGTACGGTCACATTCAATATCCATGTTCTCTATCGCCGAGGCTCACTCTTCCGCTTACTACTCTGCAATCTGAGATCGCCGATCCTGCTTCTGCAACATGATCAAGGATCCCACCAAGACGAGGATCATCACGGTGAGCAGCGCCAATTCGATCACGGTGCGCTGGAACACTGCCGGTTCCGGCATTTTGGACACTTCCGCCGTAAGGATGAGAACTCTGCGGATGGTTGCTATCAGCGCGACGACCAGGAATGGTTCCGCTATAAGTCCGTGCTCGCGAAACGAGACTTGAACGGTGTAAAGCAATTCGACGACCAGCAGTATCAGTAGGAATTGATCCAATATGCTGACTGCCTGGTCGGCCAACGCGTGTGCAGTCAAGGCCGTGAATATGCTTTTGAAAGCGATAGACAACAGGCCCAGAGCGGTGATCGTCAGCAGGAGCCCGAGTCCAACGTATACTGCGTCCTCAACCAGGTTCAGCCCCCGCACTATGAGCAGGCGCACCGGATGAGTCGTGTTCTTCTGCTCTGCAACCACACCTGATTTCATGCAAGGTAGTACATCCTCTGGGGTTGGAATCCCGAGGGGTTGTCCAGGTTGGCAAACGAATAATACGCCGAAAGACTCCAGTCCGAACTTGTCGCACCCAGATTGACCCTGCCGCCCCGCGGGCCCACATCCTCCCAGCCCCTAAACGAACAGCTCAAGCAAATCGGCCAAGCGGACCTCGGTGAAGTCAGCAACAATTCTTTCCGCTCCGGCCGCTTTCAAAATTGGCCCCCTGCCATTTGCTGCAATCGCCAGACACTTCATTCCTAGCTTTCTTGCTGCCTCAATGCCATTCACTGAATCCTCACAGACTAGAATCTGTTTGGGTGGGATGAATAAGGCATTGGCGGCGAGTCGAAAAATCATTGGGTCCGGTTTGCCCTTGATCACGTCATCACCGGTGATGATCACGCGAAAGCGATGCTGAAGATTGAGCAGGTCTAGCATGTACTTTACGCGGCTGCGGCTAGCGGAACTGGCCAAAGCGATTGGAAGCTGCGCTCGATTGATCTGGTCGAAAAAGCCCGCCAACCCGTCAGTGGTCTTAAGCTCTTGGGCTGAATGTCTGAAGAGGGACTCCTTCCGTGCTCCATAGTCCTTTACTTGCTGCTCAGTAAGTTCACCAAGAAAATGTCGCAGAATGTCATCGCGTTTGTTGCCTTCAAGGACGAAATCCAGATCTTTGTCGCTGATCTCTTTTCCAAGCGAACAGAAAAACTTCTTCCAAGCTTGCTTGTGTACTGGATGACTGTCGACAATCACACCGTCGAGGTCAAAAATCACTCCCTGCAACATTCAATCTCCTTTGAGCGCTTACGTAACCCCGGCCAAGAAGATTGGGCAGCTGCATAATTCTGTAAAGTGCCGATGTCCAGAAGGTATCCGGAAAGTTTGAAAGCAGCCATTTTTCCTGCCAACATGGGTAGAAGGTGAAAACCGATATCTGCAGGACGTTTCATTGGCACAAAGTCCAGTACTTGAGGATGCGCAATCATTACGCCTGAAAACGCCCAATCGCTTTCCGGATGCTCCGGCTTTTCCTTAAAGTCTCTAATGACTGCATCGTTGTCCAGGGAAACCACGCCACACTGGGTTGGATCCGGAACCTGGTGTATAGCCAGAGACGCCAATTCCTTTCTACTCTGATGAAAGGCAAGCATCTGAAGCAGACTGATATTTGTGAGTACGTCACCATAAAGAACAAAGAAGGACTCTTCGCCCGCAACAAAGCTCTGATGTTCCGCAAGTGTTCCTGCGCTGCCCAAGAGAGAACTTTCTTCAGCGATGTGGACTTTGACAACGCTGCTAGACCTCGAGACAAAACTGCGAAACTTCTCTGGATGAGAATGAACATTGATCAACACTTCACGGATCCCTGCTGCTTCGCAGTTTTCCAACCAGATCTGGAGCAGCGGAACACCTTGGATTGGCAAAAGACACTTGGGCGTTGTATCCGTAAGAGGACGCAAACGGGTGCCGCTGCCTGCCGCCAAGAGAAATGCCTTCTTCATAGGATCAGCTAGCCCGCTTCAAAGAAGACTGCGGGGCTGCCCCCCGAAAGGTCCACTGCGAGGCGCAATTCTCATCCTGATCGATGAACGGATCGTTGACCAACACGCGTGTACCGTTGAAATCGAAAGCAAAACGCATCTCTCTTATTCCTTCGCTGGCGAAGGCCTCTCGCACAGCAAGCTGATTTTCCTCGTCACAATAGAGAAGCATGAAACCACCACCACCTGCGCCGGTGATTTTCCCTCCGATGGCGCCATGGTCACGTGCCAGGCGGTACATCTGATCAATGGAGGAATTGGATATCCTGCTGGAGATCTTCTTTTTGCTTTCCCAACCTTCGTGGAGCAATAAGCCTAACTCGTGCAGATTTCCATCGAGCAAGGAGTGGCGCATTCTGTAAGCGAGTTCCCGAATCTTGTGGAGGGATTCCAGGGCAGGCCCCTCCCCGCTTCTCATAGAGGATTCCTGTTCCTTCAAAATGGACCAGGAATGATGAGCGGCGCCGGTAAAGAACAACATCAATTTTCGCTGCAAGCCATCCACAACCTCTGGCTCTAACTTGAGTGGCTCAAGACGGGTTGAGCCGTCTTGATGGAAGGTGATGAAATTCAAACCGCCGAATGCTGCTGCATATTCGTCCTGTTTGCCCACAGGTTTCCCCAACAGCTCGTTCGCGACATGAAAAGCTTTGTCCGCCAAATCGTATTTAGAAAACGGAACATGAAGATATGTGGCCATTGCCTGAAGCAAGTTGACGCAGGCGCTTGCAGAAGAACCCAATCCTGTACCCGGCGGGATCTCCGAGGCCAGGAAGATGTCAACCGCAACTTCACATCCCATTTCTTGTAGGACAGCTAGAGGAATTTCCAAGGCCGTACCCCGCACGCTCATCTCGTTGATGTTTTTCCAAGTCTCGGAAATTCGAAGATCGGAAGAGATGATTTGAATATGCCCATCTGTGCGCTTGCCGACGATGGTGTAAAAGTACTTGTTGATCGCCGTATTAAGGACCGCTCCGCCATATTGTTCGAAATAGGCAGGCAAGTCAGTCCCGCCGCCGCCAAAACTGATTCGTACTGGACTACGTACGATCAGCAAGGGGAAACTCCACCGAGGCGTTTTGGGTTCGCTGTGTTGTGGACAGCGTCACTTCCCGGTCAGGAGTTGAAAGGAACCGGTTGGTCACTGCCCAAATGGTTTGAAGAATAAGAGATGCATCCACAAGCAACGACCAGTTCTGCATGTAACGAAGGTCATAGTAGGCTTTGTCTTCTGAGGAACTCTCGTCACGTAAACCATGCACCTGCGCAAGCCCTGTCATTCCCGGCTTTAATACAAGACGCTGGCGCTGCCAGTCAGAATATCTTTTGACCCGATCCTCGGTTTCCGGACGCGGTCCTACCAAACTCATATCACCTTTAAGCACATTAATGAGTTGTGGCAGTTCGGTGATACTCAGATCCTGAAGCAGGCGTTCGATACCGGAGTTATCAGCGTGGGCACGGCCGCTGTTGAATCGATACATTTTGAAGACTTGCCCGTATCGGCCGCAGCGCGACTGAGAGTCAAATATTCGCCGGTGTTGCGCCCACAGAACGACTGCGCCTGCAACCAGCAGCGGCGACGTCAGGATCAGCACAATGAGACTTAACGAAGTGTCAAAAGCTCGCTTAGCCATTCTGTGGAACAAGGTTGGTCCACTCTCTGAAAGCGCAAGCAGTGGTAGTCCATCCAAGTCGATCAGACTGGGGCGGGTCACATAAAGTTTGTAGAGGTTAGGAACAACGCTGATTTGGATGCCCCTGCGCCGGCAATTCGCAATCAAGTTCAGGATCTCCGCTTGGTCTAGACGATCAGAAGCGACAATGATTTCTTCCACCTGCTCCTGATTCAGTAGCGATTCTATTTCCAGCGCGTTGAGCTGATTGTTTCGTTCTGTCTGATGAGACAGCTCTCCGATGTCCTCGCGGGAAGGGAAAAGGAATCCCACCACTTCCCATCTCAACTCTGGATGCTGTTTAATGCGGTCCGCAATTTCCCGCGCGATTATTCCGTTGCCCAAGATCAAGACTCGTCGTCGTTTGCCTGCGGTAGAGAGCTGACGCGCAAGGGCTCTTGCAAGAACTCTTCCTCCGAGAGCCCCTAAGAAGAAGAGTCCAGCGAAATAGAAAATAAGCAGACGGGAAATAAGGTCTCTCGCCAAGTAAGCTGCTGATGCGACCAGAACGATGAGAGTCACTAGGCCGCTGAAAAGCTGTGACAGAACCGACACAAATTCATATCCGCCGTAAAAGCCATCCAGCTTGAGTCGGTGAAAGACAAAGACCCAGGAAATGCCGGAGACCGTCATCAAGAAAAGTGATTGATGGAAAGCGGTTTGCAGGTTTTCCGGTGTCAAAGGAAGTCCGGTTCTCAGGAAATATACAACCAGAGCCGATAGGCAAATCCAGATAAGATCAGTGGCAAAAACAGCTCGTCTTATCGCTCCAGGATGCATAAGAGAAGTGCGCTGAATTCCGCTTTTAAAGCTCGCTCATTCACAAGTACAAGGTTCTATCGAAGTGATGCGGTGGCCTGCAATCCCAGATGGCTGCGTTTCCAGCGCCAGGCGGAAGAAATGATCTCTGGTAGTGAAGAGTGCTCTGGTTTCCAGCCTAGTTCCTGCATCACCCGCCGGGGACCGGCGCACAACACGGGCGGGTCGCCTTCTCTGCGTTCCGCAATACGCACGCGTACAGGTCGCCCGATCACTTTCTCTACAGCATTGCAGACCTGGCGGACAGAATAGCTGTGTCCCAAGCCAATGTTGTACGAGGTCATCCCGGGCTGATTCATCTTTTGCAGAGCACAAATATGGGCCCGCGCAATATCTAAGACGTGAACATAGTCTCGCAGGCAAGTACCATCCGGGGTGTCATAATCATCCCCATAGATGCTGAAAGATTCTCGTTCCTGAGCTGCAGTCTGAAGCAGGAGAGGGATGATGTGGGTTTCCGGATCATGCCTTTCTCCCAAGTGATTGGTCGCACCTGAAGCGTTGAAGTAACGGAAGGCGATCACGCTCCACCCATATGCCTGTGCATACCAGTTGAGAATTCGCTCAAAAATCAGCTTTGTCTCTCCATAGGAATTGACCGGGACTTTCGGGTCGTCCTCATCAATCGGAACTCTTTCAGGAATGCCATAAACCGCAGCCGATGAAGAAAAAATGAAATTCTTGATCTTGGCCTCACGCAAAACTTCCAACATCGTGATTCCAGCGGCTACGTTTTGCTGAAAGAAAATGCCCGGATTGCGAACTGATTCGGGAATCAACGCCTTAGCCGCAAAATGGAAGACCACATCAAACTTGTTATCTCTTAGGAGAGCTTGCAAACCAGATCGTTCGCCGATGTCCATCTCAAAGAAGTCCGCCTCATCGGGCACGGCATCGGTAAAACCTGTAGAGAGATCATCCACGATGGTGACGCGATGCCCCAACCGCAGCAATTCAGAGGAACAGATTGAACCCACATAACCAGCACCACCCGTAACGAGAACATTTGCCATCAAAAGGCTCCAGCTCCGCGTAGTACCTTTATCGGAGTATTGATCAAAATTTTTAGATCAAACAATAAGGACCAGTTCTTCACATAGAAAAGGTCCATTTCAACTCGTCGCGCATAAGAGACATCCTGTCGTCCCTCAGTTTGCCAGTAGCCGGTGAGGCCGGGTTTGATGAGTCTGAATATCCACGCTGCGTCGCCATATTTCTCAAGCTCCGGGGGCGTAATCATCCGGGGGCCGACCAAGCTCATTTCGCCTTTTAGTACGTTGAAGAGTTGTGGCAATTCATCAAGGCTCAGTTTCCTGATGACTGACCCGATGGGGGTGATCCTGGGATCGCTTTTCAATTTGAAGTTAAGCGCAAAGTTTCTTCGGAGCTGTGGATCACGCCGGAGCAATTCATCCGCATCCATGCGCATGCTGCGTAGCTTGAACGCGTCAAACTCGCCTTTCGGGCCTATGACGCGCCGCCGGTGAAATACATGGCCGCCATCCTGTAACTTGACCGATACCGCGAGCAAGGCAATCACGGGAGAGAATAAAAGCAGCAGAACGATTGCACCAACAATGTCGAGCAATCTTTTTAAGAACCGCGCCGTTGTTTGCGCATTCTCCGAAGCCAGTGATTCCTCGAATCGCTCACCGCAGCAAACCGGCTCACTGTCACGCTGCAATCTTGGAAGGTCGGTAGACATGTTGTTCCGCCGCTAGATCAGCGTCCATCATCGTTTGAATCAGTTGGCGGAAGCTGACCTCAGGCTTCCAGCCTAAAATCTCTCGGGCTTTTCTCGCGTCGCCACACAAATATTCCACTTCAGCAGGACGCACCAGTTTAGGATCGATCTCGACGTACTCTTTCCAATCCATACCAACATAAGAAAATGCCAGTTCAAGAAGTTCTTGCACGCTGTGGGTCTCGCCTGTGGCGATCACGTAGTCGTCCGCATCAGGTTGTTGCAGCATTAGCCACATGGCACGGACATAGTCGCCGGCATAACCCCAATCCCTCTGCGCATCCAAATTGCCCATTTTCAGCTTGTCTGCCAATCCCTGCGTTATTCGGGAGACATGCCTGGTAACTTTTCTGGTCACGAACTCACCGCCGCGTCGGGGAGACTCATGATTGAAGCAGATCGAGGAACACGCGAACATGCCGTAACTCTCGCGATAGTTAACTGTGATGTGGTGCCCGAATACCTTAGCCACACCATAAGGGCTTCGCGGATGAAACGGAGTCTTTTCTGTTTGCGGCGATTCAGAGACTTTGCCGAACATCTCTGAAGTCGAGGCCTGCACAAACTTGGCCTTGGGACAATGTTTTCGCAAGGCTTCCAGGATGCGCAACACACCAAGCCCGTTGACATCGGCTGTGAGTACCGGCTGGTTCCAGGAGGCAGGAACAAAGCTCTGAGCGGCCAGATTGTAGACTTCATCCGGCTGGATCTGCAGCATAGCGACATCCAATGAGCCCTGATCCGTCAGATCACCTTCGACAACTTTGATCCTGGGAACGATGGAAGCGATGCGGTCGAATTTTTCCGAGCTGCTCCGCCGCACCAGTCCGTAAACGTCATAGCCTTTGTCCAGTAAAAATTCCGCCAGGTAAGATCCGTCTTGTCCAGTGATTCCCGTGACTAGCGCTCGCATATGTTCTTATTTCCTAAGTGACATAAGAGTCGGGTTTTGTACGGGAAGCTGCTTGCACGCGCGTTGATAAACGGAAATTGTGCCTTCCGCGGCCTTGCTCCACGAAAAATCTGCAGTTCTGCTTAATGCGCGCTTCCGCCAGCGGTCGGATTCGTCTGGGTTGCTGAACAGGATCTCTATCGCACCAGCCATTCCACTTAGATCGAAAGGTTCAAATGTTTGAGCGCCTTCTCCAGCTACTTCGGCCAGAGATCCGGCATTCGAGGTTATGACTGGACAGCCGCACGACATTGCCTCCAATATCGGAAGCCCGAAACCTTCATATAGCGAAGGGAAAATAAATAGATTGGCATGCCGGAAAAGCATGGCCAAGTCTCTGACTGGAAGATAGCCAGTTAAGACGAGATTCAAGTCGCTCCAAGCCTGGCGTCCACCTAAGGCATTAATGCCTTCGACGGGACCATAGACAACCGTCTGGAATGTGTTCCTCCCTTCCTGACTGGCGAGAGACAAGGCACGGAAGGCAGTCACGAGGTTCTTTGTACGCCAATTCCGAGCGCTTGCAGCGAGAGCAAAAGGAGGATGAATTCCGTACCGTTCGTTCAGGTATTCGACTTCCATTGCATTCCCATTGCAATGGAAGTTGTCGTTGGAGACCGCGTAGTGGACGTAAGTAATCTTCTCGGGTGAGACTTTCAATATCTTCTGAACATCTGCCGCAGTATGTTTTGAACCGGTAATGATATGAGCGGAACGCAGGGCCGCCGTCCTATATCCAGCTTTGATGAGGAGTTGCTTTGGCCATTGGTAGATTTGGAACAAAAAGGGAATCAGATCGTGCAGGGAAACCACTACAGGACAGGGTGCAGCCAGCGGTAGAGCATAAAACGGGCTATGAAAGACATTCAATCCGTCGCGCTTACAGCGCCAGGCTAACTCAGTTTGCCCAAGGACAGAGTATTTCGCCGCGCTTACGGGAATTCGCTCAACACTCTGACTATCCAATCCCGGAACAGGGTTCTTAGGATCTTCATAGACAACCAGATCGAAGTCCCGTTGCAGCGGAACCATCGCCCTCAGTAACTCAGCGACGTACGTTCCCACTCCAGAATCGTTATACCAGCGCGCATCAAAACCAACTCGCATCTTCGGTTCATTTCATTTTTACAACGCAATACTGTTTGCTTACATATCCATGTTGCGGCTCTTGCTCGAGAAAGCGCAGATTTCCATTGAACTCTTGTTCGTTCGATTTGTGATTGCGTTTTCCCGGATCAACGCAGATGGCCCACAGAGAGTCAGTCCGCGCGAAACCGTCCCAATTCTCTTGCAGTTTACGTAACGAGTCCATTGTCACCCTTGCCTGGTTTCCGGGAGTTCTGAAAAGCCGCAATACTCAATGCAAGCACAAGCCAGAACAATGCTCCGAATTGCGGGCTGACATTGAATAGGAAGTCCACCATGCCGTGAACCAAAGTGGCGGTCAACGCTCCGCAGGTCCCGATACCTACGATGCGATACAAGGAATCGGGGTCTTTTACGAGTTTCACGCCGATGTAAAAGAACGCGCCGATCAGGGCGAAGAAAACTAGGAAGCCGACGGCGCCTGTCTCTGCAAGCAATTGGAGGTAAAGATTGTGCGCATGTAACTGTCCACCAATGGGTTCAGGGACATACGTCAGGGAAGAGATCCGGTATGTCCCGTATCCTACCCCAAGAACGGGATGGGACAGGAACATCGATCCCGCCAATGCCCAAATGGCTAGCCGGGAAAGCTCAGTGAGTTCATCCACGCTTTGCAATCGCTCAAAATAATTCATCAACATCGGAGCCGTGAGAGCGAGGATCACAGCTATGGCTGCCAAAATACCGATTCGTACGGTGGGCTTTGGAGCCAAATACCAGATACTCACAATCAGTGATGCGGCATACGCGATAAGCCCACCGCGACTCTGAGTCAGAACAAGTGCAGCAGTGCAGGTGGCAAAGCAGATCAATCCCAGCCACCGCATCCAATGGTCTTTTGCCAAGACCAAGCAGCCGATTGAAAACGGAACCACGAGATTCAAATAGCCTGCAAGAGAATTGAAATGATACAAGAATGATGTAATGCGCCCAGTCCAGGGTTCAAGCACATCTTCCTGCAGGGGATATAAACGGAAGTAGAACTCCGTGTAGCTGCCATCGAGTGCCTGGTAAAAACCGAAGAGAGCGACACCAATAGTGGAGATCAGCAATATCTGGATAATCTTGACCAAATTATCGCGGCTTACTAGCCAACCACTCATCGCAAAGAAAACCGCGATGTAGGAAAATGTTCTTATTAGGACTTTGTATGCATCTAGGTTGGTCCTTTGAGCCGAGACAAGCAGGGAAGCAGTTGCAACGCCGGCAAAAATCAGCACCCCTTTGTTGACCCAGGTATTCGTAACCCAATCCCTGAGCGATCTGCCTCTTTTTCCCTGTATCATCCAAACACCAGCAAGCAGGGCGAATCTTGAAGCCACGAAGACATCCCGCACCGGCAGCTTTGGATCGAGAATTGGGTACCAGGGCAACAGGAAGACAACGGCATACACAAACCAATCGAAGTTCGATAATGACGCGAGCAGAAGGCCGATGGAAAGCGCAATTGCGAGCGCAGCGGGTTGAGTGACCAGCAGAGCAGCACAGGCTACTGCGATCACGACTATCAATGTTTCAGCACCCAATCCTCCTATCGGGCTGCCAGTAACGACATGATCCTGAGAAGTCGTCATTTAATCAGGCGTACCTTTGCATTGGGCCTTCAAGATTTGCAAAGTCTCTTCCGCGCAACGCTGCCAACCGAACTTGGCGGCTCGGTGCTTGCCCCTTTGGGCCAGTTCACTCTTTAATGTGTCGGATTCAAGCACCTCCTCCATGCAGGCGGCCATATCCTCTATCGATCGAGGATCGAAATATTTGAGCACACCTCCCGAAACTTCCGGCAGGCAGGAAGCATCAGCAGCAATCGTCGGAGTGCCGCAGGCCATCGCTTCCACCATCGGCAGACAGAAGCCCTCATATAAGGAAGGAATCACTACCAGGGATGCTCCTTTTACCAAGATCGCAAGTTGCAGGTCATCCAGTGCACCTGAAAATAGAACGCGACCTTTGAGGGCATTGCCATTGGCGGCAGTCAGTATGTCTTCATATTGCCAGCCGAGAGGGCCTGCCAGAACCAGGTCAAAATCCAAGTTGCGGTTCCGCGAGAGTAAAAGGCGATACGCTTCGATGAGTCTCTTCAAGTTCTTTCGTGGCTGTATCACCCCATGGTGCAAGATGTAAGGTTTGGTGATGCCTAGTTGCGTCAGAAGATTGACGCTTGCTTCCGGATCGGGAGGCGAGCCATTAAAGTTGTTTTCGTCGTAACCCAAATAAACAACGGAAACTTTTGATTCCGGAACTCCATAGACATCGACAATGTCCCGCTTGGAGCAGAGTGAATCCGTTATGAGCGCCTGCGAGAACTTTGCGGCGTTGCGCAACTGGAAACGCAGAAGGGACGATAGTCTCCGCGAAAACAACGGCATTACAACCGGAGTCACGTCATGAATGGTCGTGACTACCGGAATCAAGCCGCTAAGGGGAAGCACGGTACCCGCCGGACAAAAGAATAGGTCGGCCCTATTGATGAATGCCGCTGCAGATGCTCCTCCGAAACGCCACACGCGGTCGTATTGCAGCAATCGTGTTTGCGTCGGCACAAAGTGCTCTGCACTTGCGAAGGAATTTGCATCGTTACTGGCAACAGGAGAAGTAAATGGTCTGATCTCAACTGAATGCTTTTGCCCGATTGCGCGAAAATTCTCCAGCAGATGCTTCGCATAAACATACGTGCCATGATTACGAAACCGACTCGCCAGGGACCACGTGTCGAATGCAATCCTCACATTGCCGTTTCTATCGCCCACGGTGGTTGCCCATCAGACGCCTGAATGTTGGAAGCGTTTCATGCCCGGGGATCGGAACTGCGAAAGCTGCGAATGCAACAGTCGCCAACGAACCGGCTAAAGCCTCCGGTATCCAATGCCGCAAGAGCATGAAGCCCCCGACTGCGGCAACAAATCTCAATGTAATCCTTGCCCAGTCTTTTGGTAGCACTGAACGTCCAAGTAATCTATTGATCAGATAAAGATTCTGCGAAAAGAGCAAGAGTTCGGTTAAGACAGTGACGGCCGCAGCTGCAAGGAATGAAAATCGTGGAATCAGGAGCAAATTCGCGGAAAGGTTGAAAACGGTACAAAGGCCTGCTGTCCAGAGAAAGAAATTTTCCTTGTGCGCAGATAGCAGTAGCGTGTTCAAGGCATAGTTGAGAAATCCCGGTATCGCTGCCCAGACCAGTATCTTCATTGTCAGAATGCAACCTGTATAGCTCTGCCCCAAGATGTACAAGACAGCCGGCTTCGCAAGCGTTAACGTAATCAGCACCACCAGCAAAGCGGTGATATACAGGAACTTCATAGCGCGAGAACAAATCTCGCGGCTGTCCTGATCAGCGGAATTGTAGGAGAAGACCGGAAGCAAGGCGGTCATAAGGCTATAGGGAACTATCTGCAAGGTGGCGAACGCACGATATGGAAGCGAATAGATCCCGGTAGCGATATTTCCAGCTAGTTTTGAGAGAAGAACCACGTCCACGCGGTCATAAACATTCACGATGAATGGATAGATATTGAAGACTAGCGTTGACCGCATCACTTCGCGAAAACTGCGATCTTCCGAGCTTCTGAAATTCAAAGAGCGCGAAATGCCCAGGACTGCAACAACGGCTCCCCCAGTTGCGCCCAGAATTTCCGCGGCTATTATGCCTCGCACTCCGAAACCGTAAGTAATGAGAAGGGACGCGGCTGCGAGAACGATGCCGCCCTGTACAAATTCAGTCCAGGGTAAGAGAGAAAAACGTTGCAGTCCCTTAATAACACCCTGAGCAGACTCACAGACCACGCGCGGGATAAGCGCGATCGAAAGCAGTGCAGCATTCAGAATCAGCGATGCAGGAAAGCGCAGGCCTTTAAGTACGAGGAGAGCGATGCCAACAACGGGAAGAAGGTAAGCAAGGCGTACCTGGGTGGCCTTGACTGAAAGATTCCATGCGGAATCTGGTCGCTTAGCAATTTCCCGCGTCAAAAAATCAATATAACCGCAACCAGAGATTATCGCGGCCATCTCCACGACGGTCAGCAGGAGGGCGTAAGTCCCAAAAAGCTCCACTCCAAGCAATCGCGCAGCAAGGAGGAGAACCGCCATCCGGAATAATCGTTTGATCACTTGAGAAAGTGATATCTGCCGGGCATGCGGAATAACTGAATTGCCCACGCTATCAGGTTTCAATTCCGGGCTGGCGGTAGTTGCGATCATGCGTAAGCAGCCTCAGGGTGGGGCGTACTTACGGCCTCGTGATACACGGCGAGTGTTTGTTGAGCGGCATTTTCCCAGCTGAAACGTTGGCAGTTATTCCGACCGTTTTCAATGAGCAGCTTACGGACTTCAGGATCAAAGAATGCACGGTGCAGGGCTCCGGCAAATTCTTCAGGGTTGCGCGGATCCGCGTAGAGTGCGCCTTGTCCGGCAACTTCTGGCAACGAGGCGGCAGTGGAACAGACGACGGGCACTCCACAAGCCATTGCTTCCAGTACGGTGAATCCGAATCCTTCGTACAGCGAGGGGCACGCATATACACGGGCGGCGGAATAGAGGGCCTGCAGATCTAGGTCATCCACAAAACCGGCGAAGACCATTTGCTTTTCAATCCCAAGTTTTTCTGCGAGATGTTTGAGTTCCTCGTCGCCCTCGTTCATCGGTCCCGCTATAACCAGTTGGCCTTGCCCACCGTTGGCTAGAAATCTTTGAAACGAATGCAGAAGACCCGCATGGTTCTTGCGAGGTTTGTATATTCCGGTATAGAGGATGAAATGATCGTTGATGCGGTACTTGGAACACACGGCTTGCAGTCGCGAGCTATCGGCGATGTGTTGAAACTGCCTCGCAACTCCGGGATAGATCACTTCAATCTTCGACGGATCTGCATGGAGGCGGCGCACAATCTCTTGTTTTGAAAATTCCGAATCAGTAATGACCCGATCGGCCACTCGCACCGAAGCCGACATCATTCCGTGGTAATACAGCCTGCCGATGCGGGAAGCCAGATCTTCCTTGCATGCGAGATAAATCACGTCATGAATGGTCACTACGCAAGGACAGGGCCGCAGCAGAGGCATCATGAAATGGGGAGAATGAAACAGCCCGATCTTATTTCGACGAAGAATGGCCGGGAGCTGAAGCTGCTCTTGGAGGGAATAGTACTTCAGCCTTGAATTGAGCTTCGTCGCTCTGCGATGGTCGACTGAGATGGCTCCGTCGGCATCGGGGGGCAAGATCAGGAGATACTCATGTTGGGGTTCCTGCTCGATGACAGCCTCGACGAGGCATTTCATATACCTGCCGATGCCGGGGTTTTTTATCCTGCGCAAGTCAAAGGCAATTCTCATCGGTCAGGCAGCCTTCTTTCCATTGCGTATGTCCTCAGCGAACATCGTCCTTCGTAACCGCAACTGATCTCGCACTGCGGTGAAAATCGAGTGCGCGATAGCGTGGTGCAGATCTTCGATCATCTGCATATTGTCAGAGGGAACAATCGCGCAGAGATCGCAAAGCGCTTTCATCCTGCCGCCCTGATATCCGGAAATGCCGAGCGTAATCGCCCGTGCTTCTCGTGCGGTCTCCAATGCCCGGAGAACGTTAGGAGAATTGCCGCTGGCGCTGATAGCAAAGACCACATCCCGCGTCTGGACAAAATTTTTCAATTGCTCGGAAAAGACATGCTCATAGCTGACGTCATTCGCCCAGGCAGTCAATAGCGGAACATTGTCAGTGAGTGAGATCACCTTTATCCGCCGGCCCCGAGCGTTTTCGCTGGTGCCCTTGTTCAGGTCACATGCGATATGTGAAGCGGTGGAGGCGCTACCTCCATTGCCAAAGACAAAGACGGTGCGGCCTTCCTCAAATGCCCGCAAGATCGCGGCAACAGCCAAGTTTATGGTGGAGTAGGGAAGCCGCGGAATGAGCTGCGATAGGGTTTCAAAGTAATCCTCGACGGCAAGCCCGTCTACGTATCGCTCTGGCTGTAAACGCATTCCATTAAAACGATGCATCAACGTTCCCTCCCGCCAGGACAATGTGTCCAATCAGCGGATGCGATTACCTCGGACCTTTCGCAAAAACGATTTCAATTCGCCTTCGACTTCGCTTGCCAATAACCGGTGCGAATCATCCGTAGGGAGCTGGTTCCAATTCTCTTTCTCGATCACCCAGACACAACCAAGGACCAAAGCCGCCAACACGCTTAGTGCAATGATCAAACTGCGGTGGGGGCTTGCTTTCTTCTCTGGGATGTCCCCTTCATCCATCACTCGGACCACTGGAAGCTCCTTCGCTTCCTGGATCCTAGCCATCTCGTACTGGTGCGTCAGAAAATCAAAGACTGACTCCTGAATCTTGGACTGCCTGTACAGTTCGGCGTAGCTGTATCCTAGGGCTGGCAAAGTGCGAATGGAAGGATAGGAGCCGGCAACTTGGGATTCTTCCGCGGCGGCATTGGGTTCGGTATAGTCGCCGACCATTCTTGTCAGCTGTGTTTTGAGCTCGCCAACCCGCGCTTTCATGCTCTTTACGCGCACATTGTCGTCAGAGTAGATCTGTTGCAAACCTTTTAACTCTGATTCGCTTGCGATCAGTTCTCCTTGGAGCTTGGCGGCAGCTTCCATCATGGCTTTGCCCTGTTGCTGCACATCCATCATGGTGTGCTTGCTGGAAAACTGGCTCATTCGCATCACAGCATCGTCAAGGTCCTGCTTTGCAGTCTTCAATCTTTGCTCAAGAAATTCCCGCTCGCGATGTGCTGCTGAAGTATTCAATCCCGCTGCAACCCTGTTCATCTCATCTACGTAAGCGCGCACCATCGTCGCGGCCAAGTTCTTATCAGTGTCTGTCACGGTAAGAGTGATGACCCCGCTCTTCTTGTCCTCCTGAATGTCTGTGTAGCGATCCAGCTTTTTGCGCGTGTCGCGATAATATTTTTTGCTGTAATGGGTGCGTAGATCGAACTTGTTTATGAGCTGATCCTGCACTGTTCTGCTGCGAAGTACCTCGATGTAAAAAGCACCAGGAGTTTTTAGTCCCAGAAAACCCGCGGCATCCAGACCGAGTCCAGCGGCGCCAGCGCCGCTCCCGCCAGCGGCTCCTGCCACCCTGCTCATAAGAGCGGCCCCCATTGAGCTGCTGGATGTTTCGCCGGGAACCAGCCTGGCAGTTGACTCGTAACGTCTTGGTATCAGGAAGGCCACGATGGTCGAGGCCAAAGCTGCCATCCAAAGAATCCGCCAGAGAAAGCGACGTTCTCTCCACAGTAGCCAGAGTTTTTCTGTCCGTCCGTTTTGCTGGTCCGGCTGGAATGAAGGCTCGTAGCCGGGTACGAGTATTGGTCTGCTACTTTCCACCGGTAAGTCTCCAATTGGGCCAATACGTCAATTTGAATGAGGCCGTAAAATCACTTTGCTTTTTCCCCGAGGTCAGAAGTGGAAAATTCCACCACTCATATTGCAGAAAGCTGGATAGCGAGACACCCCTTCGCAAGCTCCAATCTGAATGGACATATGCATCTCTCAAGTTTCCTCCCTGAAGGAAATCGGAGTCGGCATTCATCGATCGATATCCAACCTGAATGGTTTTATCTGCAGCGAACCAGTAAGTGCTGGCACCGCGAAA
>JAOAPH010000080.1 GCA_025462835.1 Candidatus Angelobacter sp.
AACACGATTCACTCCGCGCGAAGTTTTGGCTTGCCGCTGTCATCGTCGGTTCCTATTCCTAAGAGCTAACAGTAATTTATTATAATTGACAAATTGCATAAAACTGATATTCTGTTCATGCGTTTACTGCGGGACTACCGCTAAGTACATCGTTTTCTATATTTTGCTCCTAAAAGCCATAGGATCTTGCACATGTCCAGATTTCATGGCTTAAGTTGTTGAGTCTAATAGATCGAGAGAGTAGGGGGAGGGGTCGCCTCATCCGCCCCTATCGGTAAAATCAGTCATGGACCTGATCTTCTGCGGAACCCCGAGGTTTGCCGTCCACACGCTGGAGCGATTGGCCGCGGAAGGGTTGCGTGTTCGGTTGGTGGTCACCCAACCTGATCGTCCACGAGGACGGGGAATGGAAGTCACTCACTCACCGGTGAAGCAATCGGCACTTGCGCTCGGATTGCCTGTCGTCCAACCAGAGAAGATCAAGAACAACGCCGACTTCCGCGCGCAGTTGGAAGCAATCGCGCCGCAAGCGATTATCGTCGTCGGCTATGGACGCATCATCCCACCGTGGATGCTCGACCTTGCCCCGCTGGGCAACATCAACCTCCACGCGTCACTGCTGCCAAAATATCGCGGCGCCGCTCCCATCCAATGGGCCATCGCAAATGGCGAAACTGTTACCGGGAACACCACGATCCGACTCGACTCCGGGCTCGATACGGGAGACATCTTGCTCCAGGAAGAAACTGCAATCATGCCCGAGGACGACGCGGTCACGCTCGCTCCTCGGCTCGCACAAAGCGGAGCGGCGCTCGCCGTCAAAACATTGCGCGGCTTGGAAGACGGTAGTATCAGGCCCGTAAAGCAGGACGCATGCCATTCTAGTCTAGCGCCCATCCTGCAAAAAGAGGACGGACGGATTCTCTTCTCGCGGACAGCCGCAGAGATATTCAACCGCCTGCGCGGATTCCAACCTTGGCCCGGTGCTTTCACAACCTTCCGTGGCAAGAACTTGAGTCTGGTTGCAGCGAAACCATATGCGAACCAATCCGGCCTTTCTCTCAGCCCAGGAGAATTGCTCTATAACGACGAACGGCTTTTGTTGGGCTGCGCCGAAAAGACCATTCTGGAAATCAAAGAGCTGCAACTCGAAGGAAAGAATCGCATGAGCGCACGCGACTTCGCGAATGGCTACAAGCCCGTTCCACACGAGAGACTCGGCGAAAAGGCTGAGTCCGCAAAATAATGTCCGCTTCGCCCGCCCGCATCGCCGCATTCGACATTCTGCTCCGAGTTGAGACTCAGGAAGCTTACGCCGTTGAATTGCTGCACTCTGAAAAAGTCTCGCGGCTTTCAGTCGCGGACCGCAACTTGGCCATGCAGCTCGTCATGGGTGTCTTGCGATGGCAATCACGGTTGAATTCAGCCATCGCAGAAATCGCCACAGGAAAAAACAGCGTCAGTAAACTTGATCCGGAAGTTCGCATTGCGCTTCGGCTAGCAGTCTTCCAGTTGCGATTCCTCGAGCGAATCCCTGAGAGCGCCGCAGTGAATGAAAGTGTTGAACTGGTAAAGCGAGCGCGCAAGCGTTCGGCAGTTCCGTTCGTGAATGCTGTTCTGCGCAAGATCGCACGCGGCGCCGAGCCTGCCATTCCGCCAAGCCTTAGCACGGCAGAAGAGTTGGCCAAGTGGTTCTCTCATCCGCAATGGCTGGTCGAAGGATGGGTAAACCAATTCGGTTTTGAAAAAACCAAGGTCATCTGCGAAGCCGACCAAGCCACCCCAAAGACCTCATTACGATTGAATGTCAGCGCAGACGTTGCGCAAGGCGTTATCGAGGAACTCAATGCCGAAGGAGTCGAAGCCGAATCCGGCGCACTGCTTACTTCTGCTCTTCGTGTGGTCTCGGGTGACGTGACGCGCACCGCCGCATTTCGCGAACGTCGTGTGGCTATTCAGGACGAAGCCTCGCAACTTGTCGCCGCATTGGTTGGCAGGGGAGCCCGCATCCTCGATTGCTGCGCAGCGCCGGGAGGCAAAACTTCCGCAATCGCCCTGAACAATCCCGAAGCTGAGATCATTGCAGTGGAGTTGTATCCCCAGCGCGCGCAAATGATGCAGAGATTCATCACCGCTCCGAACGTGCAAGTCATTGCGGCTGATGCGACGGATCTTCCGATAAGCGGCAGTTTTGATCGCATCCTCGCAGATGTTCCCTGTTCCGGCACCGGAACGCTTGCACGCAATCCGGAGATCAAGTGGAAGCTCCAACAGAGTGATAGCGACGACCTTCACAAGCGACAGGTCGCAATTCTCAACGCGGCATTAGACAAGGTAGGCCCGAACGGCAGGGTGGTTTACTCAACATGCTCACTTGAAGAACGGGAAAATGTTGGAGTGGTCGATGAGGCGTTGCGCGGCAAAACTGGATTTCGCATTCTCGATTGCGGTTCTCTGCTGGAAGAGCTCAAAACCAGTGGCGCTCTGATCTGGCACGACATTGATGCGCTTGTCGATGGACCGTATCTGCGAACCTTGCAAGGCGTCCATCCCTGTGACGGATTCTTCGCCGCAGTGATCGAGAAGTATTCCAATCCTAGTGGCTGATCTCGAATGAGACCGTTGCACCAGCTGCAATCTTTTGTCCGGGAGCCGGAGTTTGCTTCACGATAATGCTGGAGCCCTGCGACATCGGCGCGATTGGAACTGTGCCGACGGCAGGTGCGGCATCAGATACCTTGCCTAACTTGAAACCCGCATCTTCGAGTTGCGCCGAGATGTCGGCAAGATGCTTCCCGATGAAGCTGGGCATCACGAATTGCTTCTCCGGTTCCGCTGCCGCAACCAGCACACTGATCTTCGGCGACTCCACGAAACCCGCATTCGCCGGTGGATTCTGAACCACGATCTGGTCGGCAGTCGCTCCCGGCAGCAATCCTGTGGCTACAGATCCAACTTCGAGGCCGCGTCGCCGAACATTGATCTCCGCCGCGCGAACACTTTGGCCGATCACATTCGGGATCTCAGTCCGCTGTGGTCCCAAACTTTGGGCTGCGCGGATCCGCCACCCGCGACGAACGTGGATTCCTGGCGTAGGCAATTGCGAGAGGATCTTGCCTTCAGCGATGTCGCTGGAGAAAAATTTGTTTTCTACATCCAGTATCAATCCCGAAGCATTCGCAGATGTCTCGGCCGCTGCTCGCGTCATCCCAACGAGATTCGGTACCGCCACTTCGCGGCCATGGATAGCAAACCTCATCGCCGTCAGCGCAGAAACCATCGCTACGGTCAGAAGCACAAGCGCGAGAAGCAGAATGCGAAGGAGGCGTTTCATAGTTAAATCAGTTTCGGCGGAGCACTATCTTGGACTTTGCCTGCGTTGCAGGAGCACCGCTCCCTTCGGCATCATCCGTACGCGGGGAGCTGGTGAGAATGGTTTTGATCTTGTCGGGATCGGTTTCCTCTGCTGGCTTCACGAACGTCTCATTGTCACGACCCTGCAAAGCGACTCGCATGAAATCGATCCAGATCGGCAACGCAGCTTGTCCGCCAGTCTCCTTGCTGCCCAGCGTCTTCTTTTCGTCGAAGCCGATCCACACGCCGCAAGTTATCGAAGGTGAAAACCCTACGAACCACGCGTCAGTAAAATCGTTCGTCGTTCCGGTCTTCCCGCCAAGCGGATGTTTCAGCTTGAGCGCTGCTGTCGCGGTTCCTTGCTGCACAACGCCCTGCAGCAGCGAAACCATCGTGCGCGCAGTCTTTGAATTGACTACGTCTTTCACTTCCGTGAAATTCTCCTCGCGCACGTGTCCGTCATAGTCGGTGACTTTGCGGATGTATCGCGGCATCACGCGAACGCCGTCGTTGGGAAAGGTGGTGAATGCGGCGGTCTGCTCGAAGAGCGTGACTTCAGCCGAGCCGAGCGCCACCGGCAAATACGGCGGAATATTTGAGGTGATGCCAAACTTATGCGCATACTCAATCACCGTCTTTATGGTGACCTTTTCTGCCACTTTCAGCGCGGGAATATTTCGCGAGTTCGCGAAGGCCACACGCAGCGGCAGATTGCCCCAGAATTTACTGTCGTAATTCGACGGCGAATACGGACCGGAAGCGGTCATGAAAGTGGTGGGCGTGTCGAGAATGTAGTCGTCCACTGAGATCGTGTCCGTATCGATGGCAGCGGTGTAAACGAAAGGCTTGAATGACGAGCCTACTTGCCGCAACGCCTGCGTCGCGCGATTGAATTGTGATTCCCTGAAATCTCTTCCGCCGATCATGGCTTTGATGTCGCCGCTGGCGTTGTCCACTGCCATCATCGCCACTTGCGTTCCTGAATCCTGTTCCAGCGTGACGCGAGCGCCACCTGCGTCAGCTTGTCCGGCAGGAAGGAAAACGATCTTTACATAAACGATGTCCCCGACATGCAGAATATCTTTAGGTGAGCGCTTTCCAGTCCATGCGATCTCCTGCGGCGACAGTAACGCAGAGTTGTGTCCGAATTTCACTGTTGCAGATGTCGCCGAAACATCTGTCACTAGCGCGTGAACGTAACCACCAACTTCGAGGAAGTCTGACCAGTCACGATGTTCATAGCTCGCGAGCGGCTCCGATTCCAACACATTCTTCAGCTTTCCTTTCCAGCCGTGACGACGCTCGTATGCAGCCAATCCATCGAGAGCAGCCTTGTTCGCTGCCCGCTGCCAATCCATGTTGAGCGTGGTGTAAACGCGCAAGCCGTTCTGGTGGACTTCTTCGCTTCCATATTTCTTCTCCAGATACCTGCGAATCTCCTCGACGAAGTACGGTGCAATGGAGTGTGTTGCCGATTGCACGTTCAACCGCAACGGCAGGTCCTTCGCGCGGTTCGCTTGTTCTGCCGTGATCTTGCCGTCTTCAAGCATCGCGTTGATCACAAGCGCCCTACGCCGAAGCGTGTTCTGCGGGTTAGTTATCGGTGAATATTGCGTTGGCGACTTGGGCAAGCTTGCCAACACAGCGGCTTCCTCAAGCGTAAGGTCTTTTACCGGTTTGCCGAAGTAGTATTGCGATCCCGCAGCGAAACCGTAAACACCGTGACCAAGATAGATCTGGTTTGCATACAGCGTGAAGATCTGCGGTTTGGTGAAGCGTCGCTCGATCTGGATGGCGAGAACGATCTCCTGAAACTTGCGGCTGAAGTTGCGCTCCGCGGAGAGAAAGAGGTTGCGCGAGAGCTGCATGGTCAGCGTGGAAGCTCCTTGCGCGCGACTGTGAGTGGTGATGTCACGATACGCAGCACCCAATACTCGCTGCAGATCGATTCCCCAATGCTTCTCGAAGTCTTTGTCCTCGATGGAGATCACGGCATCGCGCAGGACTTTGGGAAAGTCGTCGTACGACGCGATCACGCGCCGCTGCAGCGCGAAACTTCCAATCACTTGACCTTGATCGTCGTACAGTTCGGTGATCGCGTTGGGACGGAAGCGCTCCAATTCACCGATCTGCGGAAGATCAGTCGAATAGACGATGAACAATCCTGCAAGCGCGCCGATGGTGGCCGAAGCGAGCACGAGCAGTCCGAAGACAACTCGACCTACAAGCTTCTTTCCGGCAAAGCTTACAGAAGGAATGACTGAATAGAGAGATCTCATTTGAGGCGTGTTGAACGCCAGCATAGCACGATGTGAATTGCCGAAAGAGTGAGAAAAGTGCTTCGAACGAACAAAAAAAATCGCGGACCGAAGTCCGCGATTAACGAAAGAATCTTAGTTAAGAATTCTTGGTCTTGAGCACCGCGATGGCGCGTTGCAACTGTTCGTCATTGTGCGGCGCAGCAGGCTTCTTAGCATCAGGAGGAGTGGTGGAGTCGTCTTCCTCGTCACCGGTATCGGCAACCGTGGTGTCATCGACATCAGCCACCAGGATGTTCGGCGTCACAGATGAATCCTGAATTGCTTTGCCTGCGGGTGAATAGTATTTCGCGATGGAAAGGATCACGGCGGAGCCATCCGGAACCTCGATCAGCTTCTGCACCGAACCGATTCCGAAGGTCTTGTCTCCCAGGATATCGCCACGAGCGTTGTCAAGGATGGAGGCGGCCACAATCTCGGCTGCGCCTGCCGTTCCGCGATTCACGAGCACAACCAGCGGAAGCTTCGTAATAGCCTTCTGCGGATCAGCGTTGAAGTCCTCGCGGGAATAGCGTTGTCCTTTTAGAGATGCGATCGCTCCGTGGTCTAAAAACAGATTGGCGACGGCAATGCCTTCACTTGCCTCGCCTTCAGAAACATTGCGGAGATCGAGGATCAGCTTCTTTGCTCCGGAACCCTGTTCTGACTTGATCTTGTTTGCCAGCTCCTGGGCCTTTCCTTTGGTAAGCGCCACGGGCTTCAGATAAGCGATATTGCTTTCCAACATCTTGTCAGAGGTGCCGGGGATGGTGACGTCGTCACGGGTGACTACGATCTTCTGCGGCTCAGCCTTGCGCGGACGCACGACGGAAAACGTGATGTTCGATCCGCGCTGTCCGGTGAGGGTGTTATTGATCTCGGCGAGTGACATCTCGCGAGAGCTGCGGCCGTCCACGGCTTCGATGATGTCGCCGGTATCCATGCCTGCTTTGTCAGCCGGCCCGCCGGGTATCACGGAGACAACGGCAGCAAATCCGAAACGCTTGGAGATAGTGGCGCCGATCGTGGCTTTTTGGTCGCCCTTGTGTTCCTTGAAGCGCTTGTATTCAGCGGGACTTAGATAGCTGGAGTTGGCGTCAAGAGATTCGAGCAGTCCGTGCAAAGCGCCGTTGCGGACGGCATCGAAGTTCGGCTCCTCCACATATTCGCTGCGGATGCGCTGAAGCACCTCGCTGTAAACGCCGAGCTGACGATAGGCGCCGTCATTGCTCGAACTGGCGTGGACTCCGAGTCCGCCCATGACTACGAAGAGCACAACCGCGATGGAGAGAGTTACGACGAGGGCTTTGAATTTGTTGGTCATTTATGTGTGGATACCACTTCTGTTTTGCAGGATCACCCGTGCGGGATTTCCCGATTATATCCGTTTCGATGCCGGTAATCGGTTAGACGACTCGGAAAAGGAATGGTTTCACAGCCAGTTCCAAATCAGACGCCGCGCCATGATGTGGTCGCGAAAGCGCTGATCCGTCCAGTCGACTGAAAACTAAAATTGGCCGAGGCCAGCTACTGGTCGCTTGCAACTCGCCTGTGGGGTACCCCCCTCCCCCTTTTTTGTTTGATACAACAGAATCAACAGCTTAGAGCCATGATTCTGACGAGATATATTGGATTCAACAATTTAGGGGGGCAATAATTAACTAGGCTAACCAAGCGTAAATAGCTGATACTATTCAGCTAAATGGGCAATAAATCCAACCGCCGTTGCGTATGGTGTGGCGATCCTAAAGTCACGCTAGAACATGTATTTAGCGCATGGATGCGTGAAATGATGCCGAAAAGCCCATTTACCGCCACGCGAATACTGCCAGATGGCACATTCCAGCAATACACAACCAACGCTCTTGAATGTAAAACCAAAATGGTATGCGAGCCCTGCAATAACGAATGGGGAAGTGACCTAGAGGGTCGCATGAAGGATGCCACGCAAGATGTCATCTTGAACCAGACGATGCGCAAAACCTTTTCCCAAGCCGATTGCAAGGCAATGTCAGACTTTGCTTTTAAGACTACGGTTCTGGCAAATCATATGAACCTTAATTCTGACAAACCATTTTTTTCTGACATAGAGCGCAAGAACTTCTCTACACATGGAACGATTCCTTCAGGCATACAAGCGTGGGTAGCCAGGCGCAGCACCAAGTATGTTGAAGGGAGGTTTCGGGCTGTTTACGGGGTGTCATCCGATACAAAGCCCCAATTTGGTTTTGAGTTGTATACGTGTACGTTTTCGCTTGGCTTTCTTCTTTTGCAAGTTCTGGCCGCACGCTGGACAGATAAAGTCATGAGGAATGTTGCGCCTCCGCCGAAGATCAATCAATCGGATCTCCTCGGGGATGATGTAATTTCCATCTTCCCTAGTAATCTCATTGTTAACTGGCCGCCCGACAAGTCCATTGGCGACGACCTTATGAATGATTGGTTCTGGAAGAGGTTCCACACGATTGACAACATTCCTAGCTCTTGGTTTAACAGCTGATTCCTTACGCACATCACCTTTCCGCCGAATCGTGATACACTTCGGCTAGAAAGGGTCTATAACGCTAGTGAGCCGCCAAGCTAAGAGCGATAAGCCCAACACTGAATATCAGAATTTCGAGAGAGCTTTGTCTAAAGTTCTCTCTGTCCCCCACTCCCAAATCAAAGCCAAACTCGATGCAGAGAAGCGTCGAAAGGCTAAGACTTCCGCCTCCCACGCTTCCCGCGAAAAACATTAGAAAGCCGCGCTTTCTCCCACCTTGCCAGTCACCTCTGCAAAAGTGAGCCGCTTTCCCGCAATCTGCGATAAGGCTGTATTGAATCTGTCAGCGTCATTCATCTTGTTTCCCATCGCATCCATGCGATTGTTGAAACGAAATACCTGTTCATCTAGATAACGAGAGAGATGGAAAGGTTCGACAGCAACGTAAGTTCCCCCGATTCCACGCTTCAAGAGTGACCAGAAGTTTTCAATTCCTTGCGTGTGAACTTTGCCCTTGATATATCCCTCTACTTCTTTATTGATGGACTCGTGAGCGAAGCGGCTGCGGAGATTGTCATATCCAACGTGGTTATCCGTATAGACAACGGAACCAAGTTTGACGTGGTTGCGAATCACCATGTCGAGAGTGTTTTGCTTCCGATCCCCGACAACCTCAGCGCGAACCTTTCCCTTTTTGCGGTCAAGAACTCCAGCAATGATGGTCTTCGTTTCATTCTTCAAGCCAACAACCTTTTGCGATTCCAGCTTCATACGGCGCGAACGGTGCATGTTTTTCACCTTGCCACCAATGAAGGTCTCATCGGCTTCGCAGGGAGTAGCAGAACCCCCGCCTAGCTTCATAAGGCTGCCTTCTTTCAAAGCAAGGCGTAAACGATGCAGCATGAACCATGCCGACTTCTGGGAGATGCCTAAGTCACGCCCGACTTCGTAGGAGCTGATTCCGTTCTTGCAATTGACCAGCATCCAGAGAGCGATGAGCCACTTGTCCAACCCCAAAGGTGAATCTTCAAATATGGTGTTCACTTTGACGGAGAACTGCTTGTAACACTCTTTGCACTTCCAGCGCTTCTGGGTTTTGAGGTAATAATGCTCTTTGTGACCGCAAGCAACACACTCAACACCGTTAGGCCAGCGCATCGAGGCTACTGTCTCAATGCAGGTCTGCTCATCGCTGAAGTACTTAATGGCAGTTTGTAACGTCAATGGCTTTTCCATAACAAGAACATTGTGACACAAAGGATTTGGTTAGTCAAGTTAATTGTTGCCTTTAGGGGTGCCTCTCCAGCAAGATATATCTGCTTCAACAACTTACGGGCAAATTCCAGCCCGAAGCCATTATCATTACGACAATATATTATTACATACAATATCATGCAGTAAAATCTGTGCAAATAGAAATTTACGAAAGTTTGATGTACAAACGCAAGGGGCTTAGTCCTATCGTGCTAAAGATTTCAGAGCGTGGCCGGCGCAAACTGGGTTAGACTTTCCCGAATCAAAAGCACTTATCCCGGACGATATGCCAGCAGAAGCCGCACCCGCAAAGAAGACCCCCATACTTGCCGCCATCGGCATCGACCTGAAGCAACTTGATTTTTTCAAGACGTCGCTACAGAAATGCTGTATCCAGATCGACTTGGCTGCTTACGATTTTGCCAAGCCGCCGAAGAATGCCGATGTGAATGCATTCGTGGTCCGGGTGGACGCGAATGCAGAGGCAGTACTCACGAAAATCCGCTCGATTGAAGAATTCCGAGACACTTTGATCTATGCCGTGGGTTCCGGCGCGGACGTGATGAACGCCAACCTCACGGAGTTTGAGATCAGCGTGCTGCTGCCAGACCTGTCTGCCCCGTCGGTGACCGACGCGGTGCAGAGCACATATCAATTGTTACTACACCAGTTGCGGCGATATGCGCGCATACCCATTGTGACTCCTGTTCTTATAGGAACAGGAGTCAGCAGCGTGAAGGCAATCAGCAAAAATGTGAGCGCCGGCGGCGTGAGTCTGTCGCTCTTGTCAGCGGGCGCGCTGGATGCGTTGCAATCGGAGCCGGTGCTGCAAGTCAGCTTCAATCTTCCCCATTCGAATCGGTTTCATCTTTCTTCGGTGATCGTGAGAAAGGCGGACAAACTCGTCAACTTCCAATTCCTGGGATCGCCCGACCAGGAAGAGTTGAAGGCATGGATTGACAGGTATTTGCAGAAGGGCAGTCATTAGCAGTTAGCATTTAGCACTTAGCTTTTAGGCGTCAAACTCCACGTACCGCCCAAAAAATGACATCCATTTTCCGCTACTTCGCCGCTGGGATTTCCGCATGCGCGCAGGGAAACTCGGCAGGAATTTTCGAGACAGTGTTGCTACAGCTGGCAAAATCCCCACGTTAGCTTCGCGAACGTGGGGCACCCCGCCGGCAGGGTCCTTTCTCGCTACGTTGAGGATTACAAGCGATATAATTCGCTCTTGCGGCAGCGTGCATCTTAATGTCTGTTACGCAGCGGATGCAAAGCAACTTCTCTCATTGATTGGATTCCCTCATGTCCCATCCCTCAACGAGCCTTTCTAAAGCTGATCTCTGGCCGGCAATTCCGTATAAAGAATCGCAACCCACGCTTGACACTTTGCACATGTGGACGCAGATGGTGGGCAAGACGCGGCTGGCGCTGTCGCCAATGGAAAACCATTGGTGGCAGGTGCCGCTGTATGTGAGTCCGCATGGCTTGAATACGTCGTCGATACCTTCCGAAGAGATCTTCTTCGACGCAGAGTTCGATTTTCTCAATGACAAGCTCATGCTTCGAACCAGCACTGGATTGGAACGCGCGGTGGGGCTCTATCCGCGGACGGTTGCGGACTTTTACAAGGAGTACATGTCGGCGATCGAATCATTGGGCATAAAGCTGAAGATCAATTCGATGCCGGTGGAGTTCGCAGACCCGATCCCGTTCGAGAAGGACACAAAACATGCGTCGTACGATAAGGCGTACGTCACGCGGCTGTTGCGGGTATTGATCAATTGCGACGAGATATTCAAGGAGTTCCGCTCAGATTTCATCGGGAAGTGCAGTCCGATTAATTTCTTCTGGGGCAGTTTTGATCTCTCCGTCTCGCGCTACTCCGGGCGGCGCGCGCCGGAAAAGAAGAACGCCAACCGGATCGAACGAGAAGCTTATTCGCACGAAGTGAGCAGTGTCGGTTTCTGGCCAGGCGACTCCAGATTCGAGGAACCTGCATTTTTTGCCTACACGGCGCCAGCCCCGCCGGGACTCGAGAAAGAGCGCATAAAACCCGCGGCGGCATTCTTCAGCGACAGCTTGGGCGAATTTCTTCTGCGCTACGAGGATGTGCGAACGGCGGACCGGCCGCACCAAGACGTGCTGGATTTTTGCCAGACCGCATATGAAGCCGGAGCGAATCTGGCGAAGTGGGACAGAGCAGCCCTTGAGCGCAGTTATGTTTCGGATGCTGCCGACTAAAAACAACGGAGGGAATAATGGCGGAATGTACTCATCTAAACCAGGTCAAAGTCACTAAAACTGACAAACATGTTTGCGAGGATTGCGTGAAGATCGGAGATAGCTGGGTACACCTGCGCCTTTGTCTCTCATGCGGACACGTTGGTTGCTGCGATTCATCCAAGAACAAGCATGCGACAAAACACTATAAGAAGACGGATCATCCGCTGATCAGGTCGGCTGAGCCCGGCGAATCGTGGGTCTGGTGTTATGTGGACCAGGATTATCCCACGGAATTGACGGCGTAGGTCGAGGCCTAGAGCACTGCAGTCTCGTGGATCATGCGGCCTTCGGCGAAGCGCTCGAGGGCAAATGCGCGCGGGTCGTCGATAATTTCTGACGTCCCTTTCAGAATCAAGTCGGCGGTGAGTTTTCCGGTGGCGGGAGCGTGCATGACGCCGTGTCCGCTGAAGCCGTTGGCGAAGAAAAGCCCGCTCACTCCCGGCGCCGGGCCGATGATGGGATGGTGGTCGGGAGTCATCTCGTAGAGTCCCGCCCACGCGCGTTTCGGATTTATTTCCACGTGGTCAAAGCAAGGTACGCGATCTGCCGCGTGAATCAGTATCTTCTCAATGAACGACGGCTCGAAATTCAGTTTGAAGCCGGGCGTCTCTTCCGCATCATTCCAAGCCAAAAGAAAACCGCGTCCTTCCGGACGAAAATGGAAGCCGGTGGACATATCGATGATCATCGGCGCGGTGTGAGGGAATTCGTCAAAAGGTTCAGTGGGGACGAGCATGCGTCGCAGCGGTTCGACCGGCAAGTCGATGCCGACGAACTTGGCCACGCTGGCTGCCCATGCACCGGCGGCGTTCACGGCGATTCGAGTGGCGATTTTACCTTTTGTAGTCTCGACGGCGGCAATGCCGTCTGCGTCCACGTCGATTCCGGTGACTTCACAATCGCGCTTTAACTTTGCGCCATTCTCTACGGCCTTGGCCATGAAGCCTGTCATGGCGCTGTAGGGGTCAACGAAGCCGTCGGTCGAACAGAAGCTGCCGCCGATGATGTCGTCACCGCGAAGCTGCGGATACATCGCGCGAATCTCGTCACCGCTGAGCAGACGAACTGTCTTCAAGCCAAGCTGAACTTGTCGGGCGTAATTTGTGCGCAAGTAATCCATGTGCGCGTCGCTCGTCGCCATGAAGAGGTAGCCTTGCGGGCGATATCCGGCGGGGTGTCCCATCACTTCGTCGAATGCGGCGTAGAAGGGAATCGAGTACAGCGACATTTGAATGTTTACCGGAGTGGAAAACTGGGCGCGTACTCCGCCCATGCTCTTTCCGGTGGAGCCTTTGCCAGTGTAGGTCTCGCGCTCAAGGACGAGAACGTTGCGGCATCCGGCTGCGGTGAGGTGATACGCGATGCTGGAGCCTACGATCCCGCCACCGATGATGACTACGTCTGCGGATTGCATTGCAGGGATGATACAGGTTTCGAGTTTCGCGTTCTGAGGAAGAGCAAAAGCTCGCCACGGATTTCACGGATTTACGCGGATGAGGCTTTGGCGGATTGGGAATTGCGCCACCGCGCAAGCGGAGCTCGCGCGGACCAGGGCACGTCCTTCGCTCGGGATGACAGGGGTATTACCGATGAATTGCAGAATAATAGGGATCCTTCGCTGCGCTCAGGATGACAAGCACGAGAGCGCGGAAGAATCCCTGTCTGGTTCGCGAGTTTAGCCTAGTTCGAAGCTCCGTGCCGCTGGAGAACTTCTCCTGGCATGAGAACCATGCGCGAGCCCTTGCCTACGGGCTTCGCAACGTAGTTCGAAACGTCAACCGGCTTCGGACGCTCTTCACGGGCGAGAGTGCCTTCCACGGTCATCCGTTCGATCTTGAGTTTCAACGTGCGTTCCATGGCGGCCAGGTCGTGCTGCTCCTGCCGGCTGTAGAACGTGGAAGCGATGCCGGTTGCGCCAGCGCGTCCGGTGCGGCCTACGCGATGGACGAAATCTTCCGCAATCTCCGGCAGTTCGTAGTTGATGACATGTGCGATGTCATCGACGTGAATGCCGCGTGAGGCGACGTCGGTGGCGATCAGCAGACGGACTTTGCCCTTCTGGAAATCGGCGAGAGCGGCGTTGCGTTGCGGCTGCGTGCGGCCACCGTGGATCATTCCCGCGGAGATTCCTTCGTGGACCAATTTCTTTGCCAGGCGTTCGGTGCCGCGTTTGGTGCGGGTGAAGACCAGGCATCGGCCGGTTTCGTTTTCGAGGAGTTTCCGCAACAACGAGAGCTTCTGTTCCGCGGAGACTTCGTAAGCCTGCAATTTGATCTGCTCGCCGGGTTTCAACGTGGAACCGAAGGCGAGGCGGACGGGATTGCGAAGGTAGTCGCCAACCAGGTGGACGACTGAAGTTTCCAGTGTTGCGGAAAACAGCATCGTCTGGCGGCCTTTGGGCAATTTCGAAACGATGCGACGCAAGGGCTGGATGAATCCCATGTCGAGCATGCGGTCGGCTTCATCGAGGACGAGGATCTTGAGCGTGCTGAGGTCCAGCAGTTTGCGGGAGATCAGATCTTCGAGGCGTCCGGGAGTTGCGACTACGAGTCTGGCTCCCGCTTTGATGCTCTTGATCTGTTCTC
>JAOAPH010000106.1 GCA_025462835.1 Candidatus Angelobacter sp.
GGAGGTCGTCAAAGTCATAGGTCAAAGCTTCATGGAAATCGGCTGCTTCGGGCTTAACGGTGACGCGCAGGGCGTCCTCTGATTGGTCATAGGAGAAGCTGCCCCAAGAAGTGGAATTCTTGCTGAAAATGATGGTCCATTCCGTCTCGCCGGGAATCATGTGCAGACCATACGTGCCCTTGGGCAGCGGCTTGCCGGCGATGGTGACCGGGTCGCTGACCTCAAAGGTGGAATTCTCATTGGCGCCTGCGCGCCAGACCTTTCCATAGGGCTCCAACGTGTTAAATACTTTGCGTCCTTTGGCCAGCGGACGGTGATAACGGAGCGTGATATTGGTGATGCCGATGCGCTGGCTCACAACGGCGCGCTGGCTGTCCCGGGGCAGATCCAAAAGTGCCGATTGCGCGGACGCACTCGGGGTGGACAAAAACGACATTGCGGCGACAACTAAAGTCGTGAAACGGAACCAACGCATAGACAACCTCGAATGAGAGTTAGTGACGGGGGCCCAGAGAGTAGCAGGTTAGACGAATGATGTTGCGGGTGGTGAGCGGAACCTGTTTCTCGTTTCCAGTTTCCAGTTTCTCGAAAGTCAAAAGCAAAGGCATTGTCCTTCGACTCCGCTGCGCTCCGCTCAGGATGACAAGCTATAGGATTTCTTTGAGCCTTCCGGTCTTCACGTCATAGACGAAGCCGCGAACCTTGATTTCTTTCGGGATCCAGGGATGGGATTGCAACTTCTGCATCTGTTCGCGGACGCTGCGTTCCACGTCATTGAATGCGTAGAAGTGGTGCGGCGAGAGGACGGCGGTGCCGCTGATGCGCTGGAGTCGGGCGCGGAGTTCGTCGTCAGTGAAGGTCTGCATGCCGCAATCGGTGTGATGGATAAGGACGAACTCTTCCGACCCCAGTTGGTAATGGGAGATGATCAGCGAACGGAGCGCGTCTTCGGTGACGATGCCGCCGGCATTGCGGATGATGTGGGCGTCGCCGGTGTCGAGCCCGAGGGTGCGGATCGAGAGTCGCGTGTCCATGCAGGTGAGTATGGCGAGCTTGCGTTTGGGGCGCGGCGAGAGGTGCACAAGGTGGTGGTTGCGCGAGTAGATTTCGTTGGCGACGAGGATCTCATCGGTTACGGACATGAAATGAGTTTAACCGAGTAGTCAGTAATCAGTAGTCGGTAGTCAGGAAAAGCATGTTCTGCGATTTGTTCGGCGCGAGCCTCAAACCTGAAAACAGAAAGGCAAGAGCAAAAGCTTGCCACGGATTTCACGGATCAGACGGATTTGCACGGATCAGGCAGTAACAGTTGGGGCGCTGGCTCAGGTCCGCAAATAATTGGACGCGAGCCTCAAACCTTTGCACACAAAGTACACGAAGGTTTCAAGGAAGGGCATGAGGTTTGGTCGGAACGACGAGACGGTTTTTTACCGCAAAGTACGCGAAGGTTCGCAAAGGAAGCAAAACAGTGCAGGGTTCCGAATCGAGCGCTAATTTTATCTCAACTTAGCGCGTTGGTATTGATTGGGCCATTGAACGTCCTGATGTAACCTTCTGGCGGCGTAAAGTGGCCAGTAGGGGTTGCGCAACATCTCGCGGGCGAAGAGCACGATGTCTGCTTGTCCCGTCCTAATGGTCTGGTCGGCCTGCGCTGCTTCCGTGATCATTCCGACCGCAGCTGTGGGAATGCCGGCCTCTTTGCGAATCCGTTCCGCAAAAGGGACTTGATAGCCGGGGCCAACGGGGATTTTCACGTTCGGCAGGTTGCCTCCTGAAGAACAGTCGATGAGATCAGCGCCGAGAGGTTTGAGAATCTTCGACAGCGCGATGGAATCCTCGATCGTCCAACCGCCAGCTCCGTCCGCCCAATCTGTTGCCGAGATCCGGATGAACACGGGATTCTGCTCCGGCCACACGGAGCGGACCGCCTGAAGCACTTCACACAATAGACGAATGCGATTTTGAAATGAGCCGCCGTATTCGTCATTACGTTTATTCGTGAGGGGCGAGAGAAAACTGTTCAACAGGTATCCATGAGCAGCGTGAATCTCTACAACGCTGGCTCCGGCAGCCAACGCGCGGCGCGCGCCCGCGGCGAAATCCTGAACAACTTTCCGAATCTGTTCGACGGTGAGCGGAGCCGGCACTTGATAGCCTTCGGCAAAGGGGATGGGGCTGGGAGCGTAGATGGGTGTCCATCCGCATTGCTCGGGGGAGATCGGTGTGCCGCCTTTCCATGGCTCATTCGTGCTTGCCTTGCGGCCAGCGTGAGCCAACTGTACGCCAGCGAACGCGCCTTGTGCGGCAATGAAATCGAAGATGCGCTTGAGCATCTCAACGTGGCGGTCATCCCAGATCCCAAGGTCTTGCGGCGTGATCCTGCCTTCGGGCGTGACAGCCGCAGCCTCAGCAATCACCAACGCTGCGCCTCCTACTGCACGGCTTCCGAGATGAACGAGGTGCCAGTCATTGGCAAATCCGTTCACGCTTGAATACTGGCACATGGGAGAGACGGTGACGCGGTTGCGGAAGTGAAGGCCGCGCAGTTGAAAAGAATCGAAAAGGCCGGGCATGCGTCTTTCGATGCCTGGCAGCAGTGGAAGGAGCAACTCTAATGTTGGTCAGGCGGCGCCAGCGGCCGGGCGCGGATTGGCCGCGTGCTGCAGCTGATAGATCTCGCGGACACGGGCGAGGGTGTCGATCTCGTTGACGGGTTTGTCTGGTCGCAGGCGGAGGATTCGCGGGAAGCGGAGGGCGTATCCGCTTTCGTATCGGTCAGAGACCATGACGTTGTTGAATGCAACTTCGAGCACGATCCGCGGTTCGACGATGAGGCGGTATCCCTGATCCTCGATGGTGTGCTGCTTGAACCATTCGGTGAGTTCGGAGATCTCGAGGTCGGTGAGTCCGGAGTAGGCCTTGCCGACGTTGAGGAGGCGGCCGGAACCCACGTTAGCTTCGCGAACGTGGGGCACCCCGTCCGACGGATCAAGGACGGCGAAGGTGTAGTCGCTCAGTACGGCGGCGCGCTTGCCGTGTCCGTATTCGACGGCGGTGACGACGACGTCGAGCGTGGCGAGTTCACGTTTCAGCTTCAGCCAGGATTTGCCGCGGCGTCCGGGAGTGTAAGGGGAATCGAGGTCCTTGATCATCAGGCCTTCGTTGCCGCGGGCCTGCGCTGCGTCGAAGAGGAGGTCGAGGGCTTCGGGGGTGGTCGCAGTGAAGATAGGCGCGCGGAGGATGGGCGGGAGAGGGACGGAGTTGGGGTTGGGTTCTGCGATGGTTGCCAGCGGTGCTTCGAAGAGGTGGTGTTGGGCGGAAGTTTTCTTGCGTGTGGCTTCTTTTGGGAAAAGCAGATCCCTCCGCTGCGCTGCGGGATGACAGCCTTCAATTTTAACGAATAGGCCTTGGAGAATCGCGCCACGTTCGCGCAGACGTTTCTCGATCACGAGTTCACCGTTTGCGTAGATCACATCGAAGGCGATGTAGGCGACGGGGACATCGCGCATGAGTTGTGGAGTGGGGGTCTTGCGGCCGAGTCGTTGTTGGAGACGGGAGAAGGGGAGGGCGCGGCCGTTTCCACCGACTCGCTCACCCAACCTGTCGCTCTGCGACAAGGCTGGGGCACCCTCTTCCGTTATCGCTTGGTTAGATTTATCAAGATCGTCCCAGGCGAGGATTTCGCCGTCGAGGATGACTGGGCTGGTGAACGGAAATGAGCGCAGGGATTCGGCGAGTTCGGGGAATGATTCGGTGATGTCGTCCATGGTGCGCGAGAAGATGCGCACGCGAGTGGCGCCGGAATCTGCGTCCGGACCGATGTGGACCTGGGCGCGGATGCCGTCGTATTTGTCTTCGATCTGAATGACTGTGTTTTTGAAGTAGCTAAGAGCTTGGGCGGAGTTTTCGATTGGTGTGGCGAGCATCAGGCCGATGGGATGGAAGAGGCGCATCTGCGCTTCCGGGAGGCGATGCTCGGCGGCGAGGCGGAGGGCGGCGGAGATGTCGCCGAGAAGCATATTGGCACGGCGGACCTGGCTCGCATCTTCGCCGTAAGCCTTGGCGATGGCCTCTTCGACGAGGCTTTCGCGCAGTCCAATGCGGAGATCGCCACCCATGAACTTGACGAGATACTTGGCTTCGAGTGGCGTCGATCGTTCGAAGAGGCGACGAACGATGTCGGCTTTCTTCGATGGGCCGGATGCGGCGGCAATGTCGCGGAATTTGGATTCGAGTTCTTGAAGGGTGATGGGCGGTGCGGCTTGTGTTCCCACCTGTGGCTTCGCCACAGATGGGGCACCCGCATTGATATTTTTTTCCGTGAAGAGGTCGAAGGCGGCGGAGCCGAGGTCGCCATGTCGTCGGTAGGCGAGGCCGAGCTGGTGGTCAGTGGCGTGAGTGATGTCGAGAAGCACGCGCGCAAGCAGTGCGCCGCCGATGTTGAGTGTGGTCTCTTCGTAGGCGGGGAAGGCGCGTCCGGAGAGGAAGATGGATGCGATAGCGGAATCGGCCACGGTATTGGATTGGAAATAAGCGGCGACGAGAGAGATCTTTTCGTTCTTCCTGGTGGTGCGGGAGATGGATTCGCAGAGTGCGGCGAGAGAGTGCATTCAGGTTGTTGGATGCCTGCAGCATTTTATTGGGCGCGAGCCTCAAACCTGAAAACACAAAGGGCACAAAGGGGGCACAAAGAACACAATTGTGAGAGATGACCGGGGTGATGTCCCGCAGCTTGCAGAGTGACAGGGATTCTTCGCTGTGCTCGGCGTGACGAAACAATTTATCTGAGGAGTGTCGCGCCGCTGGCGCTCGGATTCTTAAACGAACGTTCCCACCGCTTACGCGGTGGGCTAGTCACTTTCGCCGCTATGCGGCTTTTTACAGGGGCTGCGTGGGGCCGGCAGATTGCACACTGAGGGGCATTCTTCGCTAGGCTCAGGATGACAAACACAGCCGAGGGCGGCTGTGCCACACGTGGCGGAACGCCCACGGGACAGCCGGCGAGACGCTGGCGCTACGTCAGCCATGACAAGGCTACGACCGGTCGGAGTCTTGTCGTTTTGTTTGGTTGCTGTCCACTGCGGAGTTGGCGATGGTGTTGATGACGTCGAAGAAAGATTTGGCTTCGGGGCTGGATGTATTGCTTGTGCCGTCGACTGTGGGCTGGAGGATGCGCAGCATTTCGGTGACGCGCTGCATGCGGACGTTTTGCAGAGTGTCAGAGACGTTGAGTCGTCCCTTCGAGGACGAGGCTTCGATGTAAGACCACAGGAGGTGACGCATGTGGTCGACGGATGTCTTGAATTCATTGATCAGCTCGACGTTGATCATCTCTTGCATGACGGCGTCGCGTTCTGTGCTGGGGGCGTCAGGGCGTGCGGCGGAGCTGAGTTGCTGCTGAACGGCTCGCAAGTCTTCTGTTATGCGTCGAATACGGGTTGTGAGTTCAGACATGGGGGCTTTCAAATCGTGATTCAGTGTCACCGTGCGAGCTAAAAGTAGCATATCCCAAGTGTCTAGAACGGGCATTCTGGGGAAAATGGTGCAAGACGACGCCGGATTTCTGAGATAATCGTAGAGGAAGCAGAACGTTCCCACGGTAAGCTTCGCCTCGGCTTCGCTCAGGGCGGTACCCGAGCGTCGGGAACACACGAATCAAGAAATGTGACGCAAGTACTCGAAGGCACATCTAAGGACTTATGAAGTTTTTTCGGCGAAATCTCCGGTTTTTGACCGCACTGCAACTTCTCCCCGCGCTTGAGAGCGGCGAGGAGACTCTGGTGGGCGGGCAGGCGGTGCTTGAGGGCGTGATGATGCGCTCTCCGCATGCCTGGGGGATAGCCGTGCGTAAGGCCAATGGCGAGATGATGGTGCACAGCGAGGGCTTGGAGCGTCCGTCAGAGAAGCACAAATGGATGGGGTGGCCGATCGTCCGTGGCGTGACCACGCTGGGACAGGCGATGACACTGGGCTTCAAGGCATTGCAGTTTTCCGCGAATGCTGCGCTGGAAGAAGAACAGAAAGAGACCCCAAAAGAAGAGCAGTTGAAATTCAGCGGATGGCTGGCGGCGGTAAACATTGCGATATCGCTGGGATTTTTTATCGCTATGTACAAATTTTTGCCGTGGTTTGCGACGACACAACTGAAGCACAGTTTTGCGGTGGTAGACACGCGATTCGGCGCAGGTCTGGTCGACGGAGTTATCCGCATCACGCTGTTCCTGATCTTTATCTATGCAACGTCAAAGATGAAGGACATCCGCCGCGTTTTTGAATATCACGGCGCGGAACACAAGACGGTGTTCGCGTTTGAGTCACGCGAACCGGTGACGGTAGAGCATGCGCAGAGTTATCAGACGTATCATCCGCGCTGTGGAACGAGTTTCTTGATGACGGTGATGCTGATCTCGATCCCGATCTACATGCTGTTCCCGCGCATGAATTTCTGGCAGGGCTTTGGAGTGCGCATCCTGATGCTGCCGGTGATTGCGGGAGTGTCGTACGAGATCATCCGCTTTGCCGCGAAGCACCAGAGTTCATTGTTTGCGTTAATGACCAAGCCTGGATTGTGGCTGCAGCGGATCACCACGCAGCCTCCTTCAGACGACCAGGTTGAATGCGCGATCAAGGCGCTGGATTCCGCCATGGAATTGGAAAAAGAGCGCGGCGGCGAATTGGTGCTTGCCTAGCGGCGCCCGCCGCCTATTATTTTTTTCTCTCAACATCCTAAATAGAATTACCTCAGGGGCTAAAGCCCTTAAGAATTAGAGCTTTTGATGCAGGCCTGAAGGCCTGCGCCACCCGAGTGTTTTGGAAGTATTGTCGGCACGATTAAAAGTGCCCCGATATGCAAACGATGGCACGGCTGGAGCCGTGCCCTGACTGGAAGATTATATGTTTGGACGACTTGATCAAATCGAAGCGAAATACGAAGAGCTGAATAAAGCGCTGTCGTCGCCGGATATTGTGAATGATTCGGCGAAATACCAGAAGACTGCGAAGGCGCATAGCGACATCAGTGATGTCGTGGAGAAGTATCGAGAATATAAGGACCTGACGCGCGGGATCGCCGAGAGCAAGGCGATGCTGGCGTCGGAGACCGATGCGGAGATGCGCGCGTACGCCGAAGAAGAGTTGGCGCGTTTGCAGTCGCGAGTGGAGCAGGTGGACAAGGACATAAAGCTGCTCCTGGTTCCCAAGGACCCGAACGACGAGAAGAACATCATCCTGGAGATCCGCGCGGGTACGGGCGGTGACGAAGCCACATTGTTTGCGGCGGAGATGTTCCGTCTGTATTCGCGATACGCGGAAACCAAGCGATGGAAAGTGGAGATTCTTTCGAGCTCGGATTCGGGCGTGGGCGGGATGAAGGAAGTTATCGCCATCATCGAAGGCAAAGGCGTGTACTCGCAGATGAAGTATGAGAGCGGGGTTCATCGGGTGCAGCGAGTTCCGGCGACGGAGACGCAGGGCCGCGTGCATACGTCGGCAATCACAGTTGCGGTGCTGCCGGAGGCGGAAGACGTGGACGTCAAGATCGAAGCGAAAGATCTGCGTATCGACACGTTCTGTTCTTCGGGGCCGGGTGGGCAGTCAGTGACTACGACTTATTCCGCTGTCCGCATCACGCACATCCCGACGAACACGGTGGTGAGTTGCCAGGACGAGAAGTCGCAGATCAAGAACCGCGAAAAAGGTATGCGCGTGTTGCGGTCGAGGCTGTACGAGTTGGAACTCGAAAAGCAACAGGCGGCGCTAGCGAAAGAGCGCAAGCAGCAGGTGGGGACGGGTGATCGCAGCGAGAAGATCCGGACTTACAATTTTCCGCAGAACCGCGTGACGGACCATCGCATTGGGCTGACGATCCATCAGTTGACCGAGGTGATGGATGGAAGGCTGCAGGCGATTGTCGACGCGCTGGATACGCACTTTCAGGCGGAGAAGCTGAAGCAGGAAGCGGTTGGGGTATAAGGGTAGCCAGTAGTCGGTAGTCAGGAAAGTCGAGGGCTTGCCAGTTGTTGGACGCGAGCCTCAAACCTGAAAACACAAAGGGCACCAAGGCAAACAAAGCGCACAAAGGAATCTGAGTATGAGGCCGCGGGGGCCGTGATTGGGGAGAATCGTTTCGAGTCTTGAGCTTCATCAGCTTCAAAAAGAAAACCAAGATCAAGAGCAAGAGCAAAGGCATTGTCCCTCCACTCCGCTTCGCGGCTCCGCTCTGGATGACAAAGGCTAAACCGTGTGGGCAAGATGCCCACACCACAGCCGGCGAGACGCCGGCGCTACGAAGAGCTGTTGCGCGGCAGAGCAGTGACATTGCAGAGTGATAGGGCTCCCTCACTTCGTTCGGGATGTAAAACAAATCCATGAACATTAAACACAGCATCAGCGGGGCGGCGGAAGAGTTGTCGCGCGTGGGGATTGATTCGTCCCGGGAGAGGATGTCGGCGGAGTCGCTGATGATGTTTGTGCTGGGATGCGAGCGCGCGTATTTGTATGCGCATCCGGAGCGGGCGTTGAGTGCGGAAGAGCAGAGGCGATTCGATGCGGCGGTGACGGAACGCGTGTCAGGGAAGCCGCTGCAGTACATAACCGGGCATCAGGAGTTCTGG
>JAOAPH010000116.1 GCA_025462835.1 Candidatus Angelobacter sp.
GATACACGGTGGCCAGCAGAACAAAAATGTAAGCCTGCAACATGGAAACACCAACGTGCAGCATTAAGAAAATGACGGGAACGCCGATCGGGATCAATGAGAAGAAGACCAGCGTCACCATGTCCCCGGCGAAAATATTAGCGTACAGACGAATCGTCAGCGACATCGCCCTCGCCATGTGGCTCACAATCTCGATCGGCAACATCAACGGTGCCAGCCACCACACTGGTCCCAGGAAATGCTTGAAGTAGGCCAGGCCTTGCTTCTTCACACCTTGGATGTGGTAATAGAACCAGGTCACAAGCGCCAGTCCCAGCGGCACCGCAGGATTCGCAGTCGGCGATTCGAGCGTTGGGATCAACCCGATCAAATTCGCGAACAGAATAAATACGAATAGCGAAGCTAGGAAGGGCGTGAACTTCTCGCTGTGATGTCCAATGATCTCTTCGCTCTGTCCGCTGATGAACTCATTCAGCATCTCCGCCGTGTGCTGGATGCCCCCAGGGTTTTCCACTGAAAGCCGCGAGCGCACAAGCGCAAAGAAAATGATCAGTCCAGAGACGACTAGGACTTCCATCGCAAACCAGTTCGGTATGGGAGCAGACGGATCATGCGCAGGATGGCCAACCGCGCTGAGGAGCGCGTTCACTGGCCCGCCGAGGATGTTGTTCAAGAAATGTGTGAATGGAAGCTGATGCATGTAAAGGTTCTAGTCCAGGAGATTGATTTACAGCCCGCGACGCAGCGCGACAAACGTCTCGTACATCGCCTCCAGAAAAATCGCAGCCACGGGCAAAAATAAGCCTGCCATAAGACCGCTGAGACTCACCAGAGAACTTTTAAATATAACATAGGCCACCAAAGCCATCAGGCTAAAACGCAGCACGAAGCGGCCCGCAGACCCGCTGCTCTTGGCAGGATGCTCGCCCATGTCCACAGATCCCGTCACGCGGTCAGCAAACGCATTCACGGCTCGAGTGAGCCAATAAAAATTCAATCCGGCGATGATGCAGCCCACCGCGAATCCAAGACCCAGTCTGTATCCCGCCCGTATCCAAATGGCGATGGTGAGCAAACACGCAATCGCGATCATCATGCGCACAATGCGCGATTGCGCCCCGGAGTAGAACTCGTTCGCTTTGTCTTCTGGATTAGACGTTGTTACTTGATTCATTGAGGCGGGCCTTGCTCTTGCTCTTTCGAACTCGCGATAGCCACGCGTACCAGCTGGACGAACCCAGCGGCGATTCCGACGAATAACCCTGCGATCTTCCCCCAGTGTGTCCCTAGCCACTTATCCAGCAGGCTGCCCAGAAACCATCCGATGACTGTCGCCGCTGGCAGCGTCACGCCCAATTGGATGTACTTCTCCGCCTCAACCCAGGATTTCTTTTCCGATTTCAAATCGCTCCGCTGCTTGTCGTTTTCGGGCATGTCATCTTGCCACTGTGGACTGCTGATATTGCTCCACCAGTTCACGGATGCGCCTCGCATCGGCCTTGGTGTGTCCGTGGCTGAGCAACGGATTCGATCCGCCCGCCGAATCGATGCGGATGTCTGAGAACATCAATCCCGTGCTGATTTGCACCGACGCAACCTTCGATATCGCCACGCTCTCCTCGTCCCGCCCAAATGCCCGCGGCTTGATCCGCAACACGCGTTCCGGACTCACTTCGATCCGGGTGGGAAATAAGAGATTGTTTTTCGTCCAGCGGCTGGCAACAAAAACCTCGGTCATCGTTCTTCCCTCGCGGTTCCGAATGTGTGTCGCACACGATTGTTATAATCAAATGTTCCGTTTCACCCGTTCATATTACAACTTCCGACTGTAGAAAGGTCCTGTGTCTCTCGAGGATAAGATTTACGAACTGCGTCAGGATAAGCTCAAGCAGATTGAAGCGCTCGGGCACCGCGCTTATCCACATAAATTCGATTTCACCCACACCGTCCCGCAGATACTGGCTGATTACGGTACCAAGACCGGTGAAGAGCTTGAAGCCAATCGCGTGAACGTCCGCGTCGCTGGGCGTCTTATGTCCATCCGCGGACAAGGCAAGGCCGGATTCGCCCATCTGCAACAGGAAGGCGCGCGCCTTCAGGTTTATGTGAAGCTCGATTTCGTCGGAGAAAAAGGATTCGCGCTCTACAAGCTTCTCGATCTCGGCGACATCATCGGCGTCAGCGGATATCTATTCCGCACCCGCACGAACGAACTTAGCGTTCACGTCGAGGAGATTCATTTCCTCGCAAAAGATCTTCTTCCGCTACCGGAGAAATGGCACGGACTTCAGGATGTTGAATTGCGATATCGCCAGCGCTATGTCGATCTCACCATGAATCCGGACGTCCGCGAAGTTTTCGTCAAGCGCAGCAAAGTAGTACAGGCGATCCGCCGCTATCTCGATTCCCGCGGCTTCGTAGAGGTGGAAACGCCGATGATGCAACCCCTCGCCGGAGGAGCGGCCGCGCGGCCGTTCACTACGCACCACAACGCGCTGGATATCGATCTCTATTTGCGCATCGCTCCTGAGCTGTACCTGAAGCGGCTGACTGTCGGCGGGCTAGATCGCGTCTATGAGATCAATCGCAACTTCCGCAATGAGGGAATCTCCACGCAGCACAATCCCGAATTTACCATGCTCGAGTTCTACCAGGCCTACGCCGACTACCGCGACCTGATGGACCTCACCGAAGCCATGCTCGCGCAGGTGGCCATCGATGTGAACGGAACCTCTAAGACGACCTTCAACGGACACGAGATTGATTTCGCCAACTGGCAACGCCTCTCCATGCGCGAGGCGATCATTAAACATTGGCCGGACGCCGCAACTCCAAAGCCACAGATGGCAGATTTTGCATCTTCGGTTTCGGTCGGCGCGTTAGTTAAGCGACTGAATGCCGCGCACCATCCGCACATGCCCTACGATCCCAAAGATCCAGCAGGCAAGACGATTGCGGGAATGTTTGAAGCCGTCGCCGAGGAGCATCTGATCCAGCCGACCATCCTGTACGACTTTCCTGTCGCCATCTCGCCGCTTTCAAAAAACAAGCCGGATGAGCCTGAATGGGTGGAGCGCTTTGAATTGTTTGTCGGCGGCCTGGAGATCGGAAATGCCTTCAGCGAATTGAATGATCCCGAAGAGCAACGCCGTCGATTCGAGCAACAGCTCAGCGAAAAGGAACGCGGCGACGAAGAAGCGCACGCCATGGACGAGGACTACATTCGTGCGTTGTCCTACGGAATGCCGCCCGCCGGCGGTGAAGGGATCGGCATCGATCGCCTGACGATGTTGCTGACCAATTCGCGTTCCATTCGCGACGTGATTCTCTTCCCATTACTGCGCCCCGCCAAAAACGAGGCCAGCGAGGAAGAATCCGCCAGCGCCGAAGCCTAGAACCCGTATTGACTGTCTTGAAAGGACACGGCTTCAGCCGTGCCGCAACTGAATGCTTTGAGAGGGCGCGGCTTCAGCCGCGCCGCAACGCGCAACAGCAACGCGGCTTTAGCCGCCGAGGTTCACTATCCTTGTTTCTTTTCACCACCGACCAGCATCTCCAATTACAAAATGAACCCATCCCCAAATTTTGATTTCGACGAGCAAACGCGCGGCGAACTCGGCCGCATGTTGATGGACATCATCAACGATTACTATTCGTCCCTCCCGCACCGCGCGGTCCAACTTCCTGCCGCACAACGATCATTCGGCCAACTCACCGAGAAGATGCCGGAGACCGGACAAGACCCCGCCGCCGTCCTGAGGGAAATTTGTTCTGAGTTGATCGACAAAGGCTTTCACGTACCCAGCGCGAATTATTTCGGCCTAATGAATCCCACGCCGACATACGTCTCCGTCCTCGCCGAAGCGCTGGTCTCCGCGGTCAATCCGCAACTTGCCACGCAGGCCCGTTCGCAGCTTGCTTCCAAGATCGAGAATGAGACCGTGCGCTGGATCGGAGAGCGCGTCGGATGGAAATCGAAACCTGAATCGATCGGCGGTACATTCACCAGCGGCGGAAACGAAGCTAACTTCAGCGCGCTGGCCCTCGCGCTCTGCCACCATTTTCCGCAATCCGTGACTGAAGGGATTGCCTCGATCGGCGCGCGACCCGTGCTATACGCCTCTTCCGAATCGCACCACTCTCTGGACAAGTCCGCCGGACTGCTCGGTCTCGGTCGCAACGCCTTGCGCCGTATTGCGGTAAATGATCGCGTGCAGATGGACGTGAACGCCCTTGCCGCGGCAATTGAAGCGGACAAGAAAGCTGGACACAAACCCTTCTGCGTTGTTGCTACCGCAGGCACTACAAACTCCGGCGCAATAGACGACATCGTTGCCATCGCTCAACTCTGTAAACAGCACAATCTCTGGCTGCACATCGACGGCGCATACGGCGCAGCTGCGATCTTTTCGGACAAGCATCGCGACCTCGTGCGCGGGATCGAACTCGCCGATTCCATCACCATCGATCCGCACAAATGGCTGGCGATGCCATTCGCTGCGGGAGTCGTGCTGACCAACAGAGCGGAGCTGCTTGAAACCACCTTCGGCACACAGACTCCGTACATGCCCAAGGTCGCCGGTTCCACGATGATCGATAATTTCAAAGTCAGCACGCAGTGGTCGCGTCGGATGAATTCGCTGAAGGTCTATCTCACGCTGCGAGTCCACGGCCGGCTCGCGTACGAACAATTGATCGACCGCCAACTCGCGCTTGCTGCAAACTTCGTCAAACGAATCACTCGCGCCAATGATGCGGAGTTTGAACTGGCCGCTCCTCAGGTTCTTCCCATCGTGAATCTGCGTGCGAAGCTTCCCGGCGCTTCAGAAGAAGAGATTGACAGGGCCCACGCTGCGATCGTGGATGAGGTGACTCGCTCGGGCGAGCGTTGGATTTCCCTCACCCGCGTCAACGGACGCAGCGTCATCCGCATGATGGTGATCAGTTACCTGACGGAAGAGCAGCATCTCGACGCTCTCGCCATCGCACTCGAAGCGGCAGCAAAGAGACTTGTGCCCAACGCGGCGACTGCAAAGTAGGAGACTGGCTTTATTTATGTCGAGTTCTTCGCCCGACTGCTTTCAGTCTCGGCATTAGCGCCACCGTGTTCTGGATCTGGGTCACCAATTCCTTCGACTCTTCGCGTAACACTTTTGAGCGTTCTTGCAGTACTGCAGCCTGGCCCCGCAAAACCTGGCACATCTCTATCGACGTCTGCGCTCTCGTGCATATTAATTCAGTCATTGAATCAGCCCACAACTTCCGCTATTAAAATCCAATTAGTGCGTGATGTAGCACGACATAATGCGACATCTGAGTTCACGATTGCGTTTCAGTTGCTGACGGACCGCGACATATTGCGACATCTAGTGCGCCGTTGGAATTCATGTAAGGGATTTTGCTCAGGCTGGCGGGAAACGTTTTACGTCTCCAAGAAACAATGTCGTGGCAATCAGCCAATCACTAAATCTGATTGTGGGAGGATCCGCAGAAATACCGTTAATCCGGATTCATGCGGATGCGCTGTCACCAGGATTCGTACTGAAAGACGTGTCGAGAACGTTTCGAAAACGACTGTTACGTTCTCGCGAAGCGCCCGCTCGTACTCCGAGTGATAAATAGAACCGATGGCCTCCGGGTACAAGTCCCAAATATTCTTGCCGACCAGTTCATCGCGAGAGCGGTCAAGAAAGCGCATAGCCTCCTGGTTCACAAACGTGATGATCCAATCTTTGCTTAGGGCCAAGAACGGCAGATTGCTTCGGTCCTTGTGATCAAACTTTCCCACACCGTTCAACTCTAATGTGATGCCCGCTAAGTGTCCGGCAACTTCCATTGCTTTGAACTCGCTGCCGCTTGGAGAATGTGGAGTGGCATAGTAGACATCAAACATGCCGATCACTTCATCGGTTGATGACACGATCGGAGTGGCCCAGCACGCCGCGAATCCGTATTCATTTGCCAATTTCCGAAACTGTACCCACTTTTCATCGACAAGAATATTCTCCACAATCACGGGTTCACGTTTCAAAGCTGCAGCTCCGAAGGATCCGTCCTTCGTCCCAATACTCAACCCATCAATGATCCGCTTGTATGCCACCGGTACGTTCGGTCCAGCTGCGTGGACCAGATGTTTCCGCTCAGCATCAAGAAGCAAAATGGATGCAAACGCGCATTTAAGCTCTTGCTCCATCGCGCGAACAAGCAGTTCGAGAGTCTCCGAGCAAGAGTCCCGGCGCGCAATGCTTTCCAGGACGCGCGCATACGCCGGGGCAATCGGTTGAGCAGAACGTAAGGATTCAGGGCTCGATATATCGCTCAAGACCACTGGCGTAGTGGCAGTCGATGAATGCACTCTGCGTGCACTTATCCAAGCATCGATCTCGTCGGTATCGGCCAGGATCACGCCCGCGGGCTTGTTAACAGGACGGTGAATGGGCAAGCCAAGGTCCCGCTCCCATCGTTGCGCAGTACGGGTTGTTTTGCCAAGATACGCTGCAACGTCTTTCCACGAGGTGAGTAGTCGCTTCATGGACGACTAGCCAGGTCCAATTTTGACCGGTTCCGCGCGCAGGGCGAGGAAACCGCGCTTACTTGGGGTGAGCGCGACAGTGATCGAGGTTGAACCGCCTTGCGGGCATGACGAGGGTGGGAGCCCGCAGTCGAAATCCCATGCATCAATAGGGACCTCTAATCTCTAACTCTAGTGGTGAGCGCGGCAGGAATCGAACCTGCGACCCACGCATTAAAAGTGCGTTGCTCTACCAACTGAGCTACGCGCTCACACTTTATCTAATCTAACATATTCAGAAGCACACGAAACTAACGCAGCATGGGCAGTTCCCTAGCGTGCGCAGCAAAACAAAAAGCAGCCCGAAGGCTGCTTCTAAGGTATCTGAGGATTGAACGTGACCGAGACGATTCACTTCATATTTACCTTATTTTTACATTATTGATTTCACATCAATTGTTGGCGCCATTTTGGGAATACATCAGGCGGCGAGCTTACTGCCGCGCTCACCAATCTTACTTTGTGGCTTCCTTCCACTCTTGATTGCCTCGTTCCACCATCGCAGGAAGATCCTCGGCAATAATGAACCGCTGCTTGATCAACTGCTTGACCGCCTCTGTGTACTTTGCTATGTAATCCTCGCCCGAAGGATAGCGCTCTGCGATCGACGGCCTCGGATCACCAGTCTGTTTCCGCTCCTCCGCCGTTTTCGCAAATGGGATGTCCGAACCCAGAAAGCTGAGCCTCTTGTCAGGAGCGCCGATCTTCGCATCGCGCAGGTTCCATCCTGTGTAGGTCGCGAGCGGCACTTGCAGTTCCGGCAGGCGCACACCTCCCAGATCATTCCCGTCAGCGTCCGGCTTCGGCACCAGTGCGGTGAACGACTTTCCTACTGCTGGCGGTTCTTTTGCGACGATTCCCCTTGTCCACGTCGCTCCGAAATCCAGGTGGTAGGCCGTGCTCATGTCCTTGGGAGCGTTCACTCCGGGAATCTTGGGGAAATTAGTTTGCGAAAAACCAGACAGCGTTCCATCGCTCACCTTCGGATAAACGCTGTCCGGAGGCAGTTTGCCATCGCGCACCCATTCATCCATATCAGTGATGAACGCTCGCCAGAACCAGCGGACGGGGTTCGGATTCTGCAACTGCTGCGCCGTGTATTCCACGTTAGTAGCACTGGCTTTCGCTGGTGGAAACCCTCCGGAGAAATGTTGCAATCCGGCCAGGTAATAAATCCGCGTGCTGTCCGGGATCTTTACGTCGGCGCGTCCATCCGCGGACGTATGAATCAGCGACGCCGCCCGTCCCCAATATTCATACGAAGTATTCGTGTAGAAAATCTTCGGCACCGAGTGCGACGCAGTTGCCGCATCGAGCAAGCCCGCCCGCTCTGATGAATCGGGATCTTTCTCCGGTAGATCGGTGAACGGAAATAGATCGGTCGGGAAGTAAATACTCGACATCGGCTGCGCATCGCGCGATGGCTGAGCAAAACGATGATTGAAGCTTCCTCGGCCCGCTCCTGCGACATGCGCCAACACGCCGTCCAGCACCTGCCGATTATCTTCATCGATGTTGAAGTCCTGGTAGATAAAATGCCGCAGAAATCGTCCTGTCTGTGAGATCCCGGCAGCATAAGCGCGCTGCACTGGCGCAATCGCTTGATCGCTGTTCTTCAAATACGAAACAAAATCACGGACAGCCGCCAGCCCCAACCCCACCACCACCGGATTCTTCGCCGTATAAACCAGTTCGTAAATCTCTCCTGGATGAAAGCCACCATTCAAGCGAATGTAGTGGGGATCGTCCACCTCTTTGCCGTCGACCTTGTGTGCAAATTTCCACTGACTCGGCGGAATCACAGTGCACTTCCCTTCGGGAGTGCTTCGAACCGTCAGCACATTTTGCGAACTCTTGGGATTATCCACCGGATAGCTTTGCCCGCCAGCGGGTCCAAGCAAGATGTGTCCGAGCGGCATGTCCTCGCGCGCTTCCGCCAGAGTGAAGTCGCTGCGCACTAACCCGTGGATCTCTTTGCCGTCCTTCTCGTGCGCCACCGGAGCGTACAGGCGTAGGTTTCTCGGCTCCGGCGCGAGGTCCCATTCCCATCCCAGCCACGCCAGCGTGTAACCTTGCTTCAGAAGCCATCCATCGCCGAATGACGACTCCTGGCTCACCCCTCCTGTGGTCCCGCCATCCACGATGCGCAGCAATCCCCTGCCTCCACGGTTGGGGACTTCCAGCAGCAGCGCTCCATTTCCTCGCTTCAGAGCCTTCGGGCGCAGCATGTACAGATCGGACGAGAACTCCACTTCGCCGTTCTTGTTCTTGTCCGCGTTGTCGATATCCACGATCTGGCGATTGTGCTTATTCTCCGGTCGCACCGAGAAATACACGCGTGCAATGATTTCCTCGTACGCGCCCGCCACACCCCAACTCTTCCCTCCCGCTACATCTGTCCGCGAGATCACTTCGACTCGATCCACCTTCGCGTAACAAAGCGCAGGAAGCGCCAACACCAAAAACATGAGGCAACGCCACATTCTCATTCGGGACCCTCGAAATCAGATTAGCCGAAAGTCTAAAGGAGAAAGGCCGCAATTGAATACAAAAAGAAAAGCAGCCCGAAGGCTGCTTCTCTTTCTCGTAGAACTGTTATCAGAAACGAATCTGCGGACCGAAAGTGACCCGCACATTGTTGTGCGCTCCGTCTTGGAAATAGATCAGGTCGCCCACTTCCGCGCGCACTCCGAACCAGCCAATGAACGCCTCCACGCCGCCACCTGGATAAAAGACAGGATGCGTATCGCCGTCGGTGATATTTGATATCGTGCCGTTGAATGTCGCCGGAGCGTTAGGTGTGACCACGCTGAAGTTCACGAATCCACCTTTGGCCACTCCGAAAATCCGGACTGCGCCAGGAGTGTGCACTTTAAGCCCGAACAAGCCGGTGGTAGTTCGGAAATTCGCTTGAAACGTTGTTGGTGGAATGGTGGTGGGAATGTTCGCGGTCGTGCTGCGACGAAAATCGTAAGCCCCCTCGGCCTCTAATTGAACCCCAGGATGCACGTTGAAACCAATTCTCCCGCCGATTCCGTATTGATTAAGGTTGATCGGGTCTATGCGCAGATAATCAAAGAATGCGCCCACTTCACCGTGATCTCTGTCTTGTGCGAACAGTGCCGGCGATGCCACCACTGTCGATACCAAGAGCAATATCAATGCTAACTTTCTCATTCAAATCCCCCTAGAAATTGCCGCACACCAATCCCTACTTAGCGCTGGAGTACGGCAGTAACTTTGTAGTTAATATGGATGCGAGGGGTGTAGCTCGGGTGGGCTTCTGCTGGATTGAAATCGCAAAAATAAGCGACAATTATTGGTTCAGTTTTTTCTTCAAGTCTTGCGCAATGTGGCCGCCGTGAAAGCGTCCGTTTTCGATAAAAATCTCGTTCGTCCGCGAGCCCGCCAATAACACGCCCGCAACATAAACTCCCGGCACGTTGCTCTCCAGCGTCAGCGGATCGCATGCCGGACGCTTGTCCTCGCCTAGCAATTCGACTCCCACACTCCGCAGGAAATCAAAGTCCGGGTGATACCCGGTCAGCGCGAAAACGAAATCGTTCTTCAACTCTATCCTGCCCTCGGGAGTTTCGAGGACCACTGTATCCGGCGTGATCTCCTGGACGGAAGTGTAGAAGTACGCGGGAATCTCCCCGCTCTTGATCCTGTTTTGAATGTCCGGAAGTATCCAATACTTGATGTTCTTGTGCAGTTCCGGCCCGCGATGCACCATCGTCACCCGCGCACCCCGGCGCCACAACGCCAGCGCAGCGATGGCTGCGGAATTCTTTGCGCCAATCACCAATACATCCGTGTCATAGAACGGATGTGGTTCCTTGTAATAGTGAAAGACCTTGGGCAGGTCTTCGCCCGGAACTCCCATCATGTTCGGCAAGTCGTAGTAACCCGTGGACAAAATGATCTTCCGCGCCTTGTATTCGTGCGCCGCCTCGTGCTGATCGATGGTCATCACCCGGAAATCATTGTCTTCTCCGGTCACGTTGATCACTTTTTCGTATTGCCGCACCTTTAACTTATAGTGCTGGGCCACTTTACGGTAATACTCCAACGCTTCTTCCCGTGTCGGCTTCTGATGCGGGGTTGTGAATGGGATGTGTCCTATCTCTAACAGTTCCGGCGTAGTGAAGAAGAGCATATTCGGCGGATAGTGAAAGATGGAATTGACAACGCAGCCTTTGTCCACCACCGTGACTGACGCGCCAATCTTTTGCGCTTCAATGGCGCAAGCCAAGCCAGTCGGCCCGGCGCCGATCACCAGCACGTCAGTCTTGCTGGATCCATCACGCTTGCGCTTCACGCGCGGAAGCGATGCCACAACCTGCTTTTCTTTTACAGCTGGCCTACCCATGAGAAATCGAGTTTAACATCCTGCCTGCGACGCTCACTCGAAAGCCCTGCTCCGCGATTCGATATAATCATCAGTTCCGAATACAACATTTTTCATCACCGTCATTATGACTTCAGGAGCAAGAGCTATGGCAAAGCAGGCGACCCGCCAGGAAAAAGATTCCATCGGCATCAAGGAGATTCCCGCGAACGTTTACTACGGCGTGCAGACTGCGCGCGCGGTTGAGAACTATCCCATCTCCGGCATGCGCGCTCACCCCCTGCTTATCAAGGCTTTCGGCATGGTGAAGAAAGCCGCGGCACAGGCCAATGAAGATCTGGCCCTGATCGACAAGAAGCGCGCCAAAGCCATCATCGCTGCTGCCGACGAAGTCATCGACGGCAAGTGGAACCAGGAATTTGTTGTGGATGTCTTCCAAGCCGGCGCCGGCGTCAGCTTCCACATGAATACGAATGAAGTCATCGCCAATCGCGCCACGGAGTTCATGGGCGGCAAACTCGGCGAGTACATGGTCAACCCCAACGACCACGTGAATTACGGACAATCCACCAATGACGTCTTTCCCACCGGCATGCGTCTTGGCGCCCTTCTCGTTCTTGAAGACCTCTATCCCGCACTCGATTCGCTCGCCTATGCCTTCGAGAAAAAAGCTAAACAGTTCGACAAAATAATGAAGTCCGGCCGCACGCACATGCA
>JAOAPH010000120.1 GCA_025462835.1 Candidatus Angelobacter sp.
GAGTTTCCAGCGATCATCGGTGACGAAGCATCCGGAGTCGTCGAAGCGGTTGGCCCGAACGTGACGCTGGTGAAGGTTGGGGACAAGGTCGCCTACGCCGATGCGTTCGGTGCGTACACGACGGTGCGTCTCTATCCTGAGGATCGCCTCACTTTAATTCCCGATGGAGTAACAGACGACCAGGCAGCCAGCAGCCTGCTCAAGGGATTGACAGCACGTTACCTGCTGAAGGAAACCGTCCAACTCCACGAAGGAGATACCGTCCTGTACCACGCTGCCTTTCAATCTGTTTTTATCCTTTCTTTTATCCGCGGTTACAAGGAATTTGAATTATGAGAATCGGTTACGGTTGGGATTCACACGAATTTAAGACGGGCGTTCCGCTCATGATCGGCGGTGTCAGACTTCCGCATGATAAGGGACTTGCAGGACACTCCGACGGCGACGTCCTCCTACATGCCATCACTGATGCGTTACTGGGCGCTGTCGCTGCCGGCGATATCGGCAGCTTCTTTCCGCCTTCTGATCCGAAATGGAAGGGCGCTGATTCCGCTATCTTTCTGAAGGAAGCACTGAAGCAAGTGAAAGAAAAGGGATACCGGATAGAAAACGTGGACTCCACCTTGATTCTGGATGCTCCCAAGATTGGGCCACATGCCAAGACGATCCAAGCGCGCGTTGCCGAGCTTCTTGGGATTGCACCGGACGCCGTGGGAATCAAGGCCAAGACACCGGAAGGAATGGGAACCGACAACGCCGCTATCGCGCATGTGGCGGTGTTGCTAGTGAAAGCATAGCGCCGAAGGCGAGAATCGAACGTCCAGTTAGGCTCTCACCGTTTTTTCGCTTTTGAGTTGTTTGATGAGGATTCGCACTATCATTCCATCGAACTGCGTGCCGCTGCTTCTCTCCAGATCGAGCATCGCTTCTACAGGCGTCTTAGCGTCGGCATAGGCGCGGTCGGTGGTCATGTTTACGTACGCTTCAGCAACTGCGATGATGCGTGCGCCCAGCGGGATCTGCTCCCCCTTGAGTCCATTCGGATAGCCGCCGCCGTCGAACCGCTCTTGATGATGCAAGACGAATTTCTGCGCCTGATCTGTGCCCGGTATCGCCGCGAGGATATCCGCACCCACGGCGCTGTGCGACTTCACCAGCTGATACTCGTCAAAATTCAATGCAGTCGGCTTGTTCAGCAAGCGCTCATGCAGGATTATCTTGCCGACATCGTGTACTTGGGCGGCGAAGATCAGCTCAGCCAAATCAGCTTCGGGCAAGGCCAGCTCATCGCCGATGGCGCGGACGTAACTCGCCACTGTTTCTCCGTGCCCGGCTGCATGCAATTCGCGCGATTCCAGTGCTCTGGTCACGGACCTGACCGTGTCCATTAAGACGGCCTGACGGTCTTTCTCGCCAACCGCTTCTGAGATTTTCTCCAGCGCGTCCAGTATCTCATTGGCATTGGGGACATGCTCACGCCGCAAAATGCTTTCAAGCTGCGAATGGATCAGCTGGCGATGCTGTCCCAGGGCCTCAGCATCAAGAGTCGGCTCCATGCTGAAAACTTTGTTGCCGCCTGCGTGCTTGGCTTTGTACATGCTCGCATCCGCAACGCGGATAATCTCTTTGACATTGGAACCGTGCAGTGGAAATTCTGCGACTCCAAAACTTCCGGTCACGTGCCTCTCATTGAGCATGGGATCGGTTGCGATCCACAGCCGCAAGCGTTCAGAAAGAATGCTGGCCTGCTCCACTCCGGTCTCCGGCATCAGCACGACGAACTCATCTCCGCCATAGCGCGCCACGACGTTCGATTGGCGTACTTTCTGGTCCAGTAATCTTCCAATGCGCGCCAGGACCAGGTCGCCTTCGAGGTGTCCCATGGTGTCATTCACTTCTTTAAATTTATCCAGGTCGATGATGACTATCGAGAACGGCCGCCCCGAACGCATCGCCCGCTTCGATTCCAATTGCAGCGCCTCATTGAAATATCGACGGGTCTTGATCCCGGTAAGTGGATCGGTGATGGATTGCTGCTCCATTTTCTGGAAGACAAAAACGTTATGGAGTGCCGTAGCGAGCAGATCGGCGAGCGTCCGCATGATCAACACTTCTTCGCTTTGAAACGCATTTTCGCGGCTGCTCTCAACGTTCAACAATCCTAGGAGCGATTCACCGTACGCGATGGGAAGGCACAATACCGAGCGCGATCCGGGGATGATGCCTAAAAGGTGATCAGGATTGCCTTGCTCCAGCACCATCTCATTGGAGCGCGCCACCCGGCCCATGATGCCCACGCCCAAGGGAATGCGCTTGCCCACGGCCATGTCCGTGCTGCCGGCTTCGGCTTTGATCTCAATGTCTTTGGTGTTGTAGTCCACGATGCCTACGCCGATGTGGTCGAAATTGAAATTCTGCTGGATCTGCTCCACGATCTCTGCCAGCATCTTTTCCGCATCCTGGCTTGAAATGGCGATCTTGGAAACCCCATTGAGAAAAGCCAAATATCTCGCCCGCTTTTGCTCTTGCGCAAACAACCGCGCATTCTCCGTGGATACCGCCACTTGCCGGGCAGCTGTCTGCAGCATTTCCATGTCACGCTGGCTGTAAACGCCTTCGCGTCCGTAGTGCATCACCACCATGACTCCCACTGCTTTTTCGCAGCGGAAGATGGGAACACCACAGAAACATTTTGCCGGGCGGTCGATGACCCTTACTCCGATCTGGTCTCGCACTCGTTCCAAATCACTTTCGATCAGAAGCGGTTGTCCGGTGCGCATAATGTGCTCGGTAAAGCCATTCGTAGTCGGCCTGGTTCGCTTAGGCAAGTGCACTCCGCCTTCGAACTCAAATTCGAACAGGATTTTTTCGTCCTCCTGAAAGGCAACGTAAAAGGTGTCTGTATCGAAGAGCTGACCAAGTTCCTTATGAATGGCGCTGAGCACTTCATCCTGGTCAAGCCGGGAGCTGACAACCTGACCGATCTCTGTGAGCAGTTCAAACTCTTTTGTGCGGCGCTGTGCTTCGTGCAGCAGAGCGTATTTCTCAAGCGTGGTGGCCAGTTGCATGGCCAAACTCATTACCAACGATGCTTGCGAAGCGCCCAGGCTGAATGCCTGCGCATGTGGTAGGAGCAGAAGCCCCAGCGCGCGGTCCCGAGTGCGGATGGCCAGCACTGTGATCGCCGCTATTTTTTGCTCCTTGAGTATTTCCGATAACCTAACCAGCTGCGGGTCGGCTTGCGTCCGCAACACGGAGATCGGCAGGCTGTCCACTGCCGCAACGTCGTTTGGACTCTTGATCCGGAGCAGCGAATCTACTGACTCTCCCACCTCGGATTCCAGTCGCTGCAGAAAGTCTTCAGGAAGTCCGGACTGCGCCGAGGGCAGCACGTTGCGAAATGGTTCCATCGCGTAAAACGCCATCTGCTCTGTCTGCGTCAGCGTGCAAAGCTTCTGCAGGACTTTGTTCATGCTGGGCTGCAATTCGGCGGGCGAGAGCACGCGGCTGAAATCTACCTCAAGAGTAGAGAACGCGATCAGATTTTCCTGAACGCTGCGCCGCTCGTTCTCATACAACACCATGAGCATGGAAATCGCGATGAGCATTTGCGGCAAGGGCCCGAGGAGGTGTCCGTAGGTTTCGAAGGATTTTGTGAAAAGTGTATGGATCTGGCGCGAGAGCAGCAGACACGCCCAAAAGATGAGCGCTGATGCCAGTAATTTGAATGCGGCGGACTGGCGCTCGCGTCCTAGCTTGATGAATTTCAGCGCGCTGTATACCAGAATCACAAAGAAACCGATTGCCGGTTCCGCGGGTATCGACACTCCCGCGATGCTGAATACGGCCGATTGCGAGTGAATAGAGAAACGCGCGGCCCAGGTGATCCATGCAACGAATGCGAC
>JAOAPH010000135.1 GCA_025462835.1 Candidatus Angelobacter sp.
TGCGCATTGGTGACGATCAGGCCGTCGGGCCGCCAGATCACTCCCGAGCCGCAGCTGTCTCTTGCCAATCCAGTAACGCGAACGGTGGAGCGCCTTAGCGTTTCCGCTAATGCTGCCACTCTCTCCCCGAAACTGATGCCAGCCAATCCGATTGGATTCACAGCAGCGGACATTACTGCCCTCCATCACGCTGGCCAATCGTGATCTGGGCATCGCTCACCTTGCCAGCGCGCACCAACCGAAGACTTGCGGTGCTACCCACACGTTCAGGATCAAGCACTTTCTGAAGATCGCCGGGGCTGGATAGGGCGTCGCCATTCACCGCCACGATGATGTCTCCAATCATTAGACCTGCCTGCTCCGCTGGGCTTCCCTCAGCAACCGTGACTACCAACAATCCTCGATCGCTTTCTAACTTCAGAGATCCCAGCACGGACGGCGGAAACGCAACTGGCTGCACAGCTATGCCCACGTAGCCTCGCGTCACTTGTCCGTGGCGCAACACACTTTCAACCACACGATCCACGGTTGCATTCGGAATCGTCACCACTCCACGTCGCGGGCCTGAAGTGTTTATGCCGATGACGCTTCCGCTCACGTCGATGAGCGGCCCTCCGGAAAAACCGGGGTAGGGAGTCAAGTCCAAACGAAACCATTTGTCCATTCGTCCGCCCTGCCAGGTTCTCCATTCGCCGCCCGTCGCACTCACCATTCCAAAACTTGCGCTGAGTCCTTCCTTTCCGCGCCGGCCAACTGCAAGCACGATGTGTCCAGTCCTGATCTGACTGGAATCGGCGAAATGGGCGGGCTGAAGTTTTTCTTTTACCTTGAGCACTGCCACATCGGTGGCGGGATCTCGACCGGCCACCTTCGCCTTGGTTTCAACTCCCGACGGCAGAACCAGTGTGACCTCATCGTCTCCACGAATCGTGTGTTCCGCAGTCACGACGATCCCGTCGCGCCACACCGTACCGCTTACACCTCCGCGACCGCCCTCCAGCACTGCAACTACCGTGCTGCCCGCGCGTTCTACCGCGTCTGCCAACTGATTCGAAAATTCTGTGATCGTGTTCGCCATGTGAGACCTCCCTGTCTAGTTACCGTTTGAAACCACTTTGCGCGCACGCGCACGATCGCGCATCAGTCATTCGACTAGGTGGCTTGTTCACATTTGAATGCAGGGAATCTACGACGAGCTGAAGTGTCTAAGCCGCTTTCTTGAGCACAACCAAGGTAATGTCATCAAACTGAGGTACAGGTCCGGCAAAGCGGTTGACTTCTTCAAAAGCGCCGGCAACGATGCTCTTCGCTGGTCTGCAACTGGCGAGCCGCAAGTAGTCGGTCAGCCTTTCTTCGCCGAACTCCTCTCCATTGGCGTCCATGGCATCGATAAATCCGTCAGAGCTTAGTGCTAATACATCGCCACAGTGGAAGTGGAAAGTTTCTTCGTAATAGGTGACATCGGCAAACATTCCCAGCGGGAATCCCGTGGAAGGCAGCCACTCCAGATCGCCTTCAGCCCGCAACAAAATGCCTCTTGTGTGTCCGGCATTGACGTAGCGACCGGTTCCCGTCTGCGGATCCAACTCCAACATGATCGCGGTGATATACCTGCTCCTGGGGATGACGTAAAGCAGCGCGCCAAGGCGGGATGCGATCTCCGCCAAGAGCAACGGCTCATCCAGCAGGGTCATGAGCATCGTCTGAAAATTACTCATCAACAGCGAAGCCACAAGACCTTTGCCGGAGACATCCGCTACGCAGAAGAGATATGAGCAGCAGTCATCTGCTCTCCCCTTCATCGGCAGAATGTCATAGTAATCACCGCCCACTTCCCTTGCTGAATGCATGTGTGCAGAAACCTCAAGCCCTGGTATGTCCGGGATGGAAGTGGGCAGCATGGATAGCTGCACCTCAGAGGCCTCCTCGAGTTCTTTCATCCTGCGCAAATTCTCCGCCTCGACTGTCATGACGTGGACCTGGGCAAGCTGTCTTTGACACGCAGCAGACGCAACTTCCAGGGCTTCCTCCTCGCACTCTGACCAGGCGGCTGCCAGGATCAGTGTGGTGAATCCCGTTAGCAGCATGAAACCGCCCAGCAGCAAAAGCGACTCGTTCACGCTCAGGTTTTGCGTTGCAAACGGGCCGCGGCCGTGGATGGTATAGATGATGCCGATGAAGAAGGTCAACGCAATCGCGGCGGTGGCGCCAGCCTGTTTAAAGCGGAGAGCTGCCGCGATGAGGACGGGCAGAACTATGTACGACAACGGATATCTCTGGTAACCAAACGCGACGGAAGAAGTTGCGATCAGCAGCACTAGCAATACCAGGGCTTCGCCGGCTTGCCGGCTACGGAACTTTCCTCTGGTTTTGGACCACGTGAGCAGAAGCGGTGTTATCACAAACACCCCAGCCGCATCCCCTAACCACCAAGTCCACCACGTGCGTGAATAATGCGCCCAGGGAATCAGGCCAAGGAGAAACAGACTTGTGGTTGCAACAGTAGCGCTGATCAAACAGCTTCCGAGGACGCCAATCGCGATAAATCCGATCACACGTCCTGTGCGGCTGAAAAGATCTGTGGAGCGTGTAATGCGCCGCAACAGAAATGCTCCGCAAAGCGAAGCCGCGCTGGAGCCGAATGCGATCAATGCTGCCGCGGCAACAGAACGTAAAGATGCTGGGTTACCTGTGTGCTTGACGTAAACCCAATTGTTGATAGAGAACGATCCCAACCAGATGCCGGGCCAGACGCGTTCACCTCGCTGGAGGACCGCCGCTAAAGCGATGCCCGATGCTGGCCATATTGCCGTTACGTACCCGGGAGGTATTGCTGTAAGCAGTCCTATGCGGCCTGTGGCTGCATACAGGACGGCGAGAATCAAAATGGCGAAGAGCGTTGAATCCTTCGTGTAAGACTCATAGGCCGCAGAAGATTCCCTTTCGATTCTCGTCAGCAGCCGATCGCGAAGGTTAAATAACAAGGCAGACCGACCCTGGAATCAGTGACTTGGAAAGGAGCTCCGATTTCGCGGTGGTGGGCATTACGCTGTTGCGCTCGGCGCGATGGAGCGTCCCAATCTTCAAACGTAAAAGCGCATGTTCCGCAAGTCAACGGTAATCACTTGGCGGAAACTGCTATTTGTTGGCGGGAATTGCGAGCGTGCCAGAGAAGCAACTTAGGCTATCCACTTCGATGCACGGGTTTGCGAAGGCGTCTCGCCGAATTCTTGCTTGTAGTCGCGCACGAAATGACTGAGATCGGCAAAACCCACCACCGCCATAATCTCCTTCACCGAAAGGAACGTACTTTCGAGCAAGTCTTTGGCCTTCCGCAACCGCAGCACTCTTACGTAGTGCGTGGGAGCGATGCCCAGTTCTCTTTTGAAAAGGTGCGCCAGGTGGGAGCGTGAGATATGCAACGTTGCGGCAATCTCATTGATGCGAACAGGAGCGAATGGATTTTTTTTCAGCAGTTTGACGGCCTGCTGAATGCGCCGGTCTTGAGTGCGCAGTTCCGGAGTCCGGATTATTGCAGTGCTGTCGCGCGATACAACCGCAATTGTCTTTCCTTGCAACGGGGTCGCTCCAAAATCAGGGAATTATTGAAGCCCTACCGCATGCTCGGATTAGATGCGTTTCAAAAACGGGTCGTCGATGAGTGCGGGAAAATTCGAGCTCAGGACAGGAGAGCGCAGTCGAGCCCAGAACCAGGACAGAGCACCCGGCCATAGGAGGATTGTGGCATCAGAATGTCTGGCGATCTCCCGACTGGTACATGGAATTTTGCATCGAGCCGTTTGCAACAAACATCCGTAGCGATATGGAACACAATTTAGATCGCACAATATCTCTTCTCACCCGCACTCCCGCAGCTCTCGATGCGTTTCTGCGTGACCTGCCTGATGAGTGGACAACTCGAAATGAAGGTGAAGGCACCTGGAGTGTCTTCGATGTGATCGGGCATCTGATCCACGGCGAACGCACGGACTGGATGGTGCGGACGAAGGTGATCCTCAATTCCGGGGAGTCTAAGCCTTTTGCGAAATTCGACCGCCGGGCGCAAGCGCGGGAGAGCCAAGGCAAGTCACTGGGACAATTGCTGGATGAATTTTCCCGGGTCCGGTCCGAGAACCTGCGCGAACTTCGCGCCCTGATTCTGCAGCCAGCCGATCTTGAGCGTCGGGGACGGCATCCAGAGCTCGGAGTCGTGACTCTGTCCCATTTGCTTGCCACCTGGGCAGCGCACGATTTGACGCATTTACACCAGATCTCCAGGATCATGGCCCATCAATATCGCGAAGCCGTGGGACCGTGGACCAAATATATGGGAGTGATGCAGTGCGCGGGACACAGCTCGTAAGCGATAGGACTTTGCCCACCTCTGCTTAATCCAAAGCGTCAACGCGACAGGTTGGAATGCCAAGCCATACGACGGTTATGATGTCGCGCGAGACGGATACCACCGTAAATTCCTAGGGTCATTCCCGCAATAGAAATTCCGGTGGCCAACCCAAATGCACCCCATTCCATCCATTCTGCTCCAGATTTACTAAAAATAAAGGGATAGATAATCGGATCGATCAAAAAGTGTTCAATGCAGTAAAGGGACAAAACCGCTAAAACGATGCCTCCCGTGGGTACCAGGATCAAATATGCGGACATGTACCGTTTGTGGCGCGAGAACAAAAGCCCAAGCCCAATAATGATGCTCATCATCCACGACGAAAATATAAGCAGCAGCAAAGCAATGGCGGCCATGGCGATTGTTGTAACAGAAAAGTCCACATACCGTTTTGGCTTTAATTAGCCGCGAACCGGAGCGGCGATCGCGATCCCGGTATGAATTCAATGCAGCACTTAAAATGGTGATGAAATAGGCCAAGACCAGCCGCCCCTCTCGTTGACACTGCGCGCGCATGATTGCTATAGTCAATGAGTCTGGTGGAGCGCGATGCCGAGCCAGATTCCGGCCGCTAAGTTTTCAGTTTCCTGCCCTGCTTCAGAGTAATGCAGCCCCCAGGCAACACCCCAAGACTAGCAGCCACCACTCCGTTGTTTATCAGGGTTTCCTATACGGGCGCACCTTAAACGTGCTGCGCGGGCGATTCCGGCACCAGCCGCGATCCTCCTTTCCTTGAGACTCGACGGGCCGATAAGGAAGCAGCAACGTTGTTTGAAAACAGCACAGCCCGCAACGAACATACCGCGTCCAATTACACCAGGCACGACTCAGAGCGTACCCATGAAGGCGAACCGACTTCGTCCGGCGTTTCTGATAAACCCACTATGAATTCAAATCCCAAAAGCAGCGAGCGGCCCAACGAGGGTCCTACTCGTAGAGAAAACGAAAACAACATGGAAGATTTCGCATCCGTACTCGAGACGTTCGAAGCCGAACAGATCGCCGAAGCGCCCCAGAATGATGACCACATCATCAAAGGCACTGTCATCAACATAACCTCCACTCACGTCGTCGTGGACATTGGCAACAAGTCAGACGGCATGGTGCCTATCGCCCAAGCCACTGACCGCGAAGGCAAAGTGAAGTTTCAGCCGGGCGACAGCATTGATGTCGTGATCGACCGTGGCGAGCGTGAAGAGGGCTACGTCCTTCTTTCGCACGAAAAGGCCGCGCGGCTGAAGATATGGGAAGACATTGAAAAGGCCTTCAACGACAAGACCAACATAAAAGGTTATGTCGCCGAGCGCGTGAAGGGCGGATTGAATGTTGAGATCGGCGGGATCAAGGCTTTCCTTCCCGGCTCACAGGTGGACTCCAAACCGGTCCGCAATCTTGACGCCTATAAGGGACAGGAGATCGAAGTCCGCATCGTCAAGCTGAACAAGAAGCGCGGCAACATCGTTGTCTCCCGCAAGCAGATCCTCGACGAAGAAAATTCCGTCAAGCGCACCGCCACACTGGAGCACCTCGAAGAGGGCACAGTCCTGACCGGCACGGTGAAAAACCTGACCGAATACGGCGCGTTCGTTGACCTCGGCGGTTTGGATGGCCTGCTGCACATCACCGATATGTCCTGGGGACGCCTCACTCATCCCCGCGACCTGGTGCATGTGGGCGATGAGATCCACGTAAAAGTCCTGAAGTTCGACAAAGAGAAGCAGCGCGTCTCGCTGGGATTCAAGCAGCTCACGCCTGACCCGTGGCTCGACGCCACTGAGCGTTATCCGACCGGCGCGCACGTAAAAGGACGCGTTCTCAGCGTTACCGATTACGGCGCGTTCATCGAACTGGAACAGGGCATCGAGGGCCTTGTGCATGTCAGCGAGATGACGTGGTCCAAGCGCACCAAGCATCCTTCGAAGCTGGTGCAAACCGGCGCGGAAGTGGAAGCCGTAGTTCTGAGCGTGAATCCGACCGAGCGTCGCATCTCACTCGGACTGAAGCAGCTTGAAACCAATCCGTGGGAGACGCTGCACAATAAGTATCCCGTCGGCGCAACTGTTGAAGGCCGCGTCCGCAACCTCACGGATTTCGGCGCATTCGTCGAGATTGAAGACGGAATCGATGGCCTAGTCCACGTCAGCAACATGAGCTGGACCAAGCGCATTAAGCATCCATCGGAGGTCCTGAAGAAGGGTGACAAGATTCAGGCTATCGTGCTCGCGATTGAACCGGAAAACCGCCGGCTTTCTCTGGGCATGAAGCAGCTTCAGCCTGACGTTTGGGAGACCTTCTTCGCCACGCATCGCTTGGGTGATGTCGTGCACGGCAAGGTCCTGCGTTTGGCAGCATTCGGCGCATTCGTTGAGATCGCGGAAGGCGTTGAAGGTCTGTGCCACAACTCTGAAGCCACAGACGACCACGGCGCTCCTATGAAACTGGAAGCCGGCTTCGAGCATGACTTCAAGATCGTGAAGATGAATCCGGAAGAGAAGAAAGTGGGACTCAGCATCCGCGCAGTGGGCGAAGAAGCCAGCCGCGCAGAGGTGGAATCCTACAAGCAGCCGGTGACTAGCTCAACCAGTTCCTCGACCAGCACGCTGGGCGAGCTGATCAACTGGAAGCGCGCCAGCAACGACGATAATTAGACCCAACATCGCCAGATAGCAAAGGCCGTCCTCATCGGGCGGCCTTTTCTTTTTAGGTCATTGTTCACGCCGAACGCGGACTATAATGGCGCGCACTCATGGCCCTCACCTCTGGCAGCAAGCTTGGCCCGTATGAAATCCAATCTCCGCTTGGCGCGGGCGGCATGGGCGAAGTGTATCGCGCGCGCGACACACGTCTGGATAGAACCGTGGCCATCAAGATTTTGCGGGCACACCTTTCTTCCGACCCTGACCTGAAGCAGCGTTTCGATCGCGAAGCCAAAGCAATCTCTTCACTGAATCATCCGCACATCTGCACACTGTACGACATTGGCAATGACAACGGCATCGACTTCCTGGTCATGGAATTCCTCGAGGGCGAAACTCTTGCCCAGCGCCTGACGCGCGGCTTCGTGCCCTTCGATCAGCTTTTCAAGATTGCTATCGAAGTCGCCGATGCCCTCGACAAGGCGCACAGCGCCGGCATCGTGCATCGCGACCTTAAGCCCGGCAACATCATGCTGACCAAGAGCGGGGCCAAGCTCTTGGATTTCGGCTTGGCAAAACCGCTTGCGGCAGGTGCGGCGGCAGCGATGAGCGCGCCCCTACTGAGCGCCGCAGTCACCATGACCCAATCCAGCCCGCGAATCTCGCCGCTGACATCAGCGGGCGCAATCGTGGGCACCATGCAGTACATGTCTCCGGAGCAGATCGAAGGCAAAGAGGCAGACGCGCGCAGTGACATTTTTGCATTCGGTGTTGTGCTGTACGAGATGACGACGGGACAACGCGCTTTCCAAGGCAAGTCGCAGCTGAGCGTAGCTACGGCGATATTGGAAAAAGAGCCTGACAAGATCGGCAGTTTGCGGGAGAGCGTTCCCCAAGCCGTGGAGCAGATCATTCTCACGTGTCTCGCCAAGAACCCGGACGACCGTTTTTCCAGCGCACACGATATCAAACTTCAACTAAAACTGATTGCCGCTTCGAGCCCCACATCTTCGCTCACCGGGCCTGCACGCGTAAACCGGCTGCGCGAGGGCGCATTAATCTTTGGGCTGATGCTGGCTGTGCTTACTGCCGCGGGCCTCGGGTACGAGCGGTGGCAGAAAGCCCGGGTTCCTCGCAAGGTTGTTCATTCTATTCTGGACTTGGCCTCCGCACCGGCGGGCGCGGGAAGATTGGTCACGGCTTATGCCAATACTGGGGAGTTATCTCCCAATGGCCAATACCTTGCCTACATCAGAAGTACATCCGCTACTAAGACACAGATATGGTTGTTGAATATCGCCTCAGGGAAAGCCAATCCGCTCGCTGGTACTGAAGACGCCACCAGCCCATTCTGGTCCGCTGACAGTGGCTCGCTGGCGTTCTTCATCAACGGTAAGTTGGAAAAAATTGCGATCGGCACAGGAGTAGTCGCCAACTTCGGACCTACTTACTACTATAACGGCTACCTTGGCGGAGCAACCATGGGGACATCTGACGTCATGGTTATCAGTGGAGGGCCTGCCAGACCGTTCCTTCGGATTCTTGCATCAGGCGGCAACCCTACGGAAATCAGCGGAACAGCGAACGGTTATCTGCCTTGGTTCCTCCCGGACGGAAAGCATTTCCTCTACGCTGAGGGCGAGGGCGCCGTGAAGGTCGCCTCGGTAGACGGAGGAACCTCTATTGACTTAGGCATCAGTACCGCGTCGCGCGTGGTTTACGCCTCTGGATATCTCCTGTATGGCACATCCAGTCACATTGTCGCGCAACGGTTTGATCCCGACCGACTACGAATCTTGAGTGAGCCTCAGGTGCTGGTGGAGGGCGACGATCCCGACTTTGCCTTGCGCTCCCTTTTCACCGTTTCAGATGATGGGCTGTTCGCCTATCGTGCAATAAAGCAAGCGGGAAATGAGATGAGGCTCTTTACCCGTGACGGAAACGCCATTCCGTTGAGTATGCCGATTGGTACCAATAATAATCCCCAGCTGTCGCCCGATGGTAAACGCATCCTATACGACGCCCGGGCCGGCAATACCCGCGATCTTTGGATCTACGATATGGAACGCCGCATCAATTCGCGATTCACGCTTGGGAATGAGAAGTACGGCGATGCTATTTGGTCACCCGATGCGAAGCGAATCGCGTTTTGCGTTTCGAAAAGGGAAAGTTCAAGAATCGCGATAAGAAATTTGGATGGGATTGAGGAGACCGTGGTGGGAATGCGCGCTCAACTCTGGCCCCGCTCATGGTCGCGCGATGGCCGTTTTCTTTTTTTCGATTCCTATGATGAGAGGGCTGCGGGCCAAATCAAACATTCCATCCAAGCGATCTCACTCGCAGACAAGAAAATCATTGAATTGGCTCCTGATGACACCTTCAATCGAAGAACACCGATGATCTCGCCCGACGGCCACTGGCTGGCATTCGTCTCCGATGAGTCAGGGCGCGAAGAAGTGTACATTCAATCTTTTCCCGGATCGGGCAGCCGCGTGCAAGTCTCGGTCGGCGGTGGCTTTATGCCACGCTGGCGGGGTGACGGGCGCGAACTCTATTTCATCGCGAGTAGTCTCAAGGTGACCGCCGTCGAAGTGGCGCCTAGCAGTGGTACGGTTCGCATCGGCGCCAGCCATGAACTCATGGCAGTGAAACCGGTATACCCCAAGGGCAATCCGATGGATGTTTCCCGCGATGGAAAATTGTTTGTGGTGAACACCGTTGATCCCAGTATGGACGGCCCTGCGCACTTGATCGTCAACTGGGACGCGTGCCTGCAAAAGTAAAAGGCCGTCCTCATCGGGCGGCCTTTACTGCCTTCGACACTTTCTCCGCAGCGATTCGGACTGTTTCTAGAAAACTGCTCTCGTCCATCCCAGCAAGGACTGACCTGTGACGTTGGAGGTCTTGAACGTCCCCGATAGCGAGCGGAACAGCCTTGCCGCTAGTCAGATCCCAGCTGGTGAGTACATCACAAGCCCTGCTTTCAGATTTGCATGCTAAAAAAAGCAGGTATTTTCGACCTAGGTCTAGGTGATTTTCGCCTTCAACATTCATTGACCGTACAATCTTCCCGTTCTTAAGAGTTAGCGCCCCGCCGCTGCGAACTACAGTCACGGTTGGCTCGCCGTTAAGGAAGTTTTCATCCTTCAATACTTCCGAAACCTTGACATTCAGCTCCGAATACACCGCCGAGTGACTGCGATTGAAATAAGGTTGTTGGGAGTCCACCGAACCGACGATCACGAGCGTGCTTTCGTTAAAGGGCAACGATTCCCTTCGAGTCGCATAAGCAAAACCTGCGGTGCCTTGTCCCGGGGTAAGCTTTTCTAATGCGGGTCCAGAAAAATCTCGTTCTGCTGCTCTAAGAGCCTGCTTCGAATCAACGCTCCCTTTCTCTGGCTTGGGCTCTGTTACCCAACTAGGGACGCCTTGAGCAATTAGCAGAGCAGAACTGAATACAAATATCGCAAGTCGGATCAGCATTAGCACCCTTCGTAAATTGAGACCGCTATTCCGCAAATGATTGCGCACGTCGAATTCACATTCACGGCCCACTCCGCTTTAAGGCGAACATAATAAGCCCCACCTGGCAAAAGGTTTCATCGATTTTAGATTGTTCCGGAATTCGTAAAAAAGGAGGCTAACACGTTGTTTTGGCTGAATGACAACGCCCCGTCATTTCTGATTGGACGGCGGCTACCACATGTGATTTGAGCCCGACAAGGAATCGTGCGGTCGCTTACTTCTTCGCGTCGATCTTCAATTCCATATTCACTACGGGACGGCTGTCGAACGAACTCAGCATTTTGGTGCTGCTGCGCTGACCGTTGAACTCGGCATAGACCTCGTAGTCGATATTCGGCGAGAGCGCGTGGAAATGAAATGCTCCCTCGTTGTCCGCGATGTAAGTCTTCACGGCGAGCGTCTTCGTATTCTTGAGATAAACGATGGAACCGGCGAGCGGAGAATCGCCCTTGTCGCGGACGTTGCCGTTCAGAATGCGCGATGTGTCTTTGTCTTTGCCGGCAACGGACGAGTTCTCAATCGTAAAGGGACCGTCCTGTGCTCGAAGCGCAGGTGCCAGCAACATCGCTGCTGTGCCCAGCGAAATTCCTATAAGAGCAAGCTTTGAAATGCGCTTCACAACAGCCTCACTTTGAAAACCTTATTTTACTTTGAGCTCTGGTTTGTTAGATGCAGGGTAACATCTTGCCGTTCATCGTTTTCAACATGCACCTTAACTTCTGTCTTTTGAGCAGCTTGCTTGTCTTTGAGATCAGCCCAGATGGTGTAGTCCGCGGTTCCAGCGGAAAAGCGATGAGCAAATTCCCCGCGAGCATCTGAAACCAATTCAACCGGCTTTTTGTCCGTTTCGCGGCGGATCTTCACTTTCACGCCGGGCGAGGGGCGATTATCCGGTCCGAACACTGTTCCAAAAATCAGCGCGTATGGCTGCTTAGGATTTAGCTTCTTGTCACCCACCGCTCCCATCAACGATTGAGTGAACAGCGCAACGACAACACATAAGATGATCTGACCGAGGCGATTATTCCTCCTCATCTTTGTCCTCATCCTCGTCCTCGTCTTCTTCCTCATCTTCGTCGCTCACTGGACGCAATTCCAGCGGATCTGCGGTTATCACTTCAAAATCGGTGCCACATTCGGAACAAGAGACCACGTCACCTTCCTCCAATTCATCTTCATCCAGATCCAGATCGCTGTCACATTCCGGACACAAAACCATTACGCTTCCTCGCTTTCAATCGCCTTGCTCTTTTGGTATTGGCAACGCATCCGCTCCGATCGCAAGCTACTGCGCTGGAAAAGTAAATTTCTTTTCTCCGCTTGCAGCTCTTCTTTGGGATGGTACCCTTGTCTATATTTAAGGTGCTTCTGGCTGCACGTCAAGTGGAACCCGCCCGTTGCCGCCGACCCCCTTATAGCAGAAAGAGGACAGATGTTGCGCATGAGACCTTCGTTGTCTATTTTGACGTCCGTTTTTGTCGCTGGCACAATCATCTTCGCTGCGCATCCAGCGTGGTCGCAAACACCTTCTCCGATGATAAAGAGGGAGCCCCGATCATCGCGGGATCCCCAAACAAAGACTGAACCTATTCAGGCGAAGAACATGCCGGACCCGGCGATTGTAGCGGCGCTGAAAGACGTCTCTGCCGCTCAGATTCAGGCAACGATAGAAAAGTTGGTCAGCTTCGGCAATCGCAGTACTCTCTCCGCCGCCGATCCTGAGTCCGTCGCTGCCGGTCGTGGCATTGGCGCTGCGCGCGAGTGGATCAAGTCTGAGTTCGAACGCTACTCGAACGCATGTGGCGGATGTTTGGACGTCCGCACAGACGATTTTATTGAGCCGCCGAGCCGACGCATCGCCAAGCCGACGCAGCTGGTGAATGTTTATGCTGTGCTCAAAGGCACTGACCCCGAAGCGGCCAAGCGCATTTACCTGGTGACCGGCCACTATGATTCACGCAATAGCGACAACTTCAATGCGACTGATCCCGCTCCCGGGGCCAATGACGATGGCAGCGGCACCGCCGTCAGCCTGGAGTGCGCGCGCGTTCTCAGCAGACACAAGTTCCCCGCCACCATCATCTTCCTCACCGTCCCTGGCGAGGAACAAGGACTATACGGCTCCAAGCACTTCGCCCAGATGGCCAAAGCTCAAGGCTGGAAGATCGAAGCCGCTCTCAATAATGACATTGTTGGCGGAAATAAATCGCCGGAGCAGGATACCGGCGTCGTCCGAGTGTTCTCTGAAGGCATTCCCGCCGCCGCCACCGAAGCCGAGATCAAGCTTATCCGATCCATCGGCGCTGAGAGTGACTCTCCATCTCGGCAGGTAGCACGGTATATCAGCGACACTGGGAAGAAATACGGGGCCAGCTTGGGCTCGTTCGGTCCCATGATGATCTTCCGGCCCGATCGCTACTTGCGTGGTGGCGACCATACTTCCTTCAATGAAGCCGGATTCGCCGCCATCCGCTTCACTGAATTCCGCGAAGACTTTACCCGCCAGCACCAGACCCCGAGAACGGAAAACGGCATCGAATTTGGTGACTTCGCAAAGTTCGTGGACTTTGAATATGTCGCGAATGTGGCGCGTCTGAATGCTGCAACGCTGGCGTCGTTGGCCACCGCGCCGGCTCCGCCGGCCAACCTCAAGTTGCTGACGAAGCAATTGGAAAACAATTCACAGCTGGTTTGGGATGCCCCGGCGAATGGCAGCACTGCCAGCTATGAAGTTCTCTGGCGCGCGACAACCAGTCCCGATTGGGAACATTCCCATTACGTGGGCAATGCGACCAAAGCGACCATGGATATGTCAAAAGACAATGTCATCTTCGCTGTGCGGTCTGTGGACGACAAAGGCCATGCTAGTTTGCCGGTGACGCCGACGCCGGAAAGGTAATTTTCTATGCGGACTTCATCTTTTGGATTTCCTCCCTTCACCCCTGCGGTGAAGAAACTGGTTTACATCAACGTGGGCGTGTACCTCGCCATGTGGGTTCTGGGCGCAACATCGCCCGGAACCGTCGACAAGATCGCGCTGTATTTTGGTTTAGTACCCATTGCGGTAGTGCACGGGTATCTCTGGCAGCTGGTCACATACTCGTTTATCCACTCAACAACCTCAGTCTTTCATATCCTCTTCAACATGCTCGCACTGTGGATGTTCGGCTCCACCTTGGAGCAGGATTGGGGATCGCGCCGCTTCACTGAGTTTTATTTCTTCTGCGTCGTCGGCGCTGGTCTGGTTACTGTGGCAATGGCCTACACTCACCTGCTCGGGATGCGGACTGATGTGCCTACCGTTGGCGCTTCAGGTGGGATCTACGGCCTCATCGTTGCGTTTGGGATCCTATATGCGGAGATGAGAATCTTCATCTACGGCATCTTCCCGATAAAGGCGAAATGGTTTGCAATTATTTGGGTCGGGATCGCATTACTCGGAACTCTGGGAGGCTCACAGGGAATCGCCAACGTCGCCCATCTCGGTGGCGCGCTCTTCGGATATATCTATCTCAAGATGCTGCCGCGGCGGGGAATGCAAATCGCAGTCTCCGAAGGCTACTTCGGCCTGCGCAATCGATATCACAAATGGAAGCGCCGACAAGCGGCCAAAAAGTTCGAGGTCTACATGCGCAAGCATGACCGCAATGAATACTTTGACGAGCACGGCAACTACCGCGATCCCAACGAACCGAAGCGCAAAGACAACGGCGAGGGCGGCACGGGTAAGTGGGTCAACTAGATCAGCACTGAGCACTTAGCCTTTAGTTCATCGCCAAATGCTAAGTGCTAAATGCTATCTGCTGCTTCTCTTCAACAGCGCCTTGGTCACCCGCTTCTTCTTCGCTTTCAATGAGCGCTGCTCGGCGCGGATTTTCGCATTCAGGGCCTTTGCCGTCGGGCCGTCGTCTCCACTTCCGATCACATGCAGCCGCATGAAATTGGTAGAGCCGCTGGTAGTGCGAGTGCCGGCAACGATCCCGATCACATCATCCACCTGCACCAGATTGCGCTTGCTCAGCTCCCGCTCTGCCCCCACCACCATATCTTCCACTGACGGCGTGTGCTTGCAGATGATGGGCTTTACTCCCCAGAGCAGGTTCACGCGATTACAAACCGCTGGCACATAGGTAAGCGAGAATATCTCCGCATTGGGGCGATACTTGGATATCAGTCGCGCCGTAGTTCCCGTCTCTGTATAGACCGCAATTGCGCGCATGTCCAAGTCCTGCGCCGCGTGTGCGATCGATTCGCAGATGGTCTCGGAGACTGATAGCCGTCGCTCTTCGCGTCTTCGATGCGGAGGCTGTTCCCGCTCCATATGACTCTCGGTCTCGGTGATGATCTTGCCCATCATCGCGACTGCCTCACGCGGATACTTACCGCTCGCCGTCTCCGCAGAAAGCATCAGCGCATCCGTCCCGTCGAAGACCGCGTTGGCGACGTCGCTTGCCTCCGCGCGTGTGGGTCGCGGGTTCTCGATCATCGACTCCAGCATCTGTGTGGCCGTGATGACCGGCTTGCGCCACTCAGCCGCGCGCCGGATGATGTGCTTCTGAATGATTGGCACCTTTTCCGGCGGCATCTCTACGCCCAGATCCCCGCGCGCCACCATCACGCCATCGGAGACGTCGAGAATGTCCTCAAGGTGTTCGATCGCTTGTGGCTTTTCCAGTTTGGCGATTACCCACGCGTCCGATTGCAACTCCTCCACGCGCCGCTTCACGTAACGGACATCGTCAGCGCTGCGCACGAACGACACGGCGATCATGTCCACGCCGTGCTTGAGGCCGAACTCCAGATCCTTCTCATCCTTTTCCGTCAGCGATGGAACCGTTACGACCGTACCCGGCAGATTGATGCCTTTGTGCTCGCCGAGCAGCCCGCCGTTCACGACTTCAGCTTCCACATCGTCTCCACGAACGGCTGTCACACGTAGCTCGATCAATCCATCAGAAAGCAGGATGCGCGAACCCGGTTGCACTTCGCGCGCCAACGTCTGGAAAGTTGTCGATATCAACTCGGCGGTGCCGTGAATGTCCGCTGGCGTGATGGTGATCTTCGATCCCGCTTTGATCGCCACCGGCATCCGGTTCTTCAAACGTCCGGTGCGGATCTTGGGCCCTTGCAGGTCCTGCAGGATGCAGATGCTGCGGTCTTCTTTTTGCGCCACGCGGCGCAGCCGTTCGATGAGCCTGACGTGCTCTTCGTGTGTGCCGTGAGAAAAATTGAGTCGAGCCACATCCATGCCGAAGCGCATCAAGTCACGCAGCGCCAGCTCCGTATTGCTGGCCGGGCCCACCGTACAGACGATCTTTGCTTTGCGTTTCGCAGTCTCAGTCGACACTGAATGCATTTCCTTTTGTTGGGAATCTGCCATGCTTTTGAATGCCTGCCTAATCGGGAAAAATTGTTGAGGAAACATCTAGTGTATCGCTAACGCACGCTCTTGCGGCGCTGACGTTGACGACGGTCACCTTCAACACGCTCTTCGGGCATCTTCTCCAGCGCCCGGGGACACGCCACCGAATTGAATTCGGCACCCACCAGGATGATGATGGAAATAATGTACAGCCACACCAGCAGCGCGATGCCTGCGCCCAGTGAACCGTAGATCAGGTTGTAGTTGGCGTAGTTGGTCACGTACCAGCCGAAAACGATGGTGACCGGAAACCATAATACAGTCGCCATGATCGCGCCGGGTAGCACTCGATGCCACGGCTGCACTCGTGGCAATCCCCAGTGGTATATCAACATGATCACCGTCACACTCGTGACTGCTGAAATGAGCCATCGCCCCGCGGTCCAGAGCAACAACACATAAAGTCCGATCCCACGGTTGAGCTTCATCACCAGCCATATCTCAATAATGTTGCCGAACGCGACCAGGAACAACGCAAAAGCCATCGGCGCCAATCCGAGAATCACCAGGAATATCGCCACCGCGCGCTCGCGCCAAAATCCCCACGGGTTTTTCTGGATGCCGTAAGCTGTCCTGAAACCGTTCATCCAGGAGATCATCACGCCGGATGCGGCAAACACCATTACAGTGGATGCGGAGATGATCTCTCTTACCGGCCATTTCTTGTGCGCGCGAAAATAGCTGAGCGCTGTTGTGCGCGACCCCGGCGGTAAGACCGCACCCAGCGCAGTTTCAATCTGATGGACGAAGCTCTCCGTCGTGTTCGTGACCGACATCACCCACGCTGCCAGGATCAGCGCCGGAAAAAACGTGAGAATGGAGGAGTACGCCGCACCCTTCGAAACCATGAACACGCCATGCTGGAAGCTGCGCCAGAAGGCGCGCCGAAGCAGGCTGAGAGTGCGCAGCATATAGGGCATTAGAGTAACAGTGGAGAGTAGCTAATCGCCAGTCACTGTTTTGGTGTAAGGCGGCCTAGGGTCGTGATATAAAAGCCGCTGAGCAGCCTATGAGCATCGCCAAAGAACAAGCGAAGAAACTACTGGAACAGTTACCCGAGTCTGCCACTTGGGACGACATCATGTACCAGTTATACGTCCGCGCCAAGATCACTCAGGGATTGAAAGACATCGAACAGGGCAACCCGGTCTCGCATGAAGAATTAACGAAAAGTGTTTTGACGCTCACCTCAGGGGCTAAAGCCCAGCGGTAAAACACTTACCGGCACGGCTGAAGCCATGCCCTGTCAAAGCCAAACCTGAGCACAAACAAAAATCGCGGGTCATCTCTGACCCGCGATTAGTGCTGTTAATAGGGCACCCTCGTCGCGCTTTCGCGCTCGCTCGGGATTTATGAGCAGAGCGACTACTCTGCTGCCATCTCTTCCTGTTCGCCTTCGGTGCGGAGCAGTTCCAGGGCGCGCTCGGCTTCTTCGTAAGCGGCTGAAACTTCTTCCTGCACTTTGGCGGCTGCTTCTTCCAGCTCCGGCGCCAGCTTGACGTTGCGATAGTACTCCATGCCGGTTCCGGCCGGGATCAAGCGGCCCACGATGACGTTCTCCTTGAGTCCGCGCAGGTGGTCCACCGCGCCGTTGATGCTGGCTTCGGTAAGCACGCGCGTGGTCTCCTGGAAGCTCGCTGCCGAAATGAATGAATCGGTCGAGAGCGAGGCCTTGGTGATTCCCAACAGCAGCGGACGGCCAGTAGCCGGCTTGCCGCCATTGGTGATGACCTTCTCGTTCTCTTCGCGGAAGCGGAACTTGTCCACCTGCTGTTCCAGCAGGAAGGTGGTGTCGCCCACGTCTTCCACTTTCACCCAACGCATCATCTGACGAACGATGACTTCAATGTGCTTGTCGCTGATCGTCACACCCTGCAGACGATAGACTTCCTGGATCTCATTCACCAGGTAAGACTGAAGTTCCTTCTCGCCAAGCACCGCCAGGATGTCATGCGGGTTGAGCGGACCATCCATCAGCGGTTCGCCAGCCCGTACGCGATCATTTTCCTGCACGTTGATGTGTACACCCTTCGGGACCTGATATTCCTTTTCAGTCCCGTTGTCAGCGGTGACATAGATCTTGCGCTGTCCCTTGCTGACTTCACCGAAGCGCACCACGCCATCGATCTCGCTGATGACAGCGGTCTCACGCGGCTTGCGGGCTTCGAACAATTCCACAACGCGTGGCAGACCACCGGTGATGTCCTTGGTCTTGGTGGTTTCGCGTGGGATCTTCGCCAGCACGTCGCCCGGGTGTACATCGTCTCCGTCCGAGACCATCAAGTGTGAACGGGAAGGCATCAAGTAACGGCGGCTTCCCTTTCCACCTTTGATCACGATCGCAGGCTGTTTCTTTTCGTCCGGCGATTCGCC
>JAOAPH010000144.1 GCA_025462835.1 Candidatus Angelobacter sp.
TCGCGTATTGGGACTGCCATTGCGACAACTGAGTAGCGAATATGGAGTCCAGTTGCGAGAACGAGGCGAAATCGGCACACGAATTGTTTGCGGAGCCGGCCACGCTGGGGTGCAACGCAACCTCGAAGCCCTGCGCAGTGTAGCTGGCCGCCTGGGCATTGGTTAGCGGGCTGCCGGGGTACACGTACGACGTAGAGCGCACGCACTCCCAGTCTGCGACGTTGCATCCGCCAGGGCTGTCGGCTATGTATGTGTCGAACCGGCCCGCCGTACCTCCGTTGGCGTGGTCATCGCCCGTCATTACGACGACTGCCTTGAACCCGCTTGGGAAATACCAGAAGCGCGGCAAAGGCGTTTTGTTCATGCTGAGAATCATATTGGCGAGCAATCGCATCTGCTCGTCAGCTTGGGGGATGCTGACCTTGTTAAGGTCAACGTAATCGGGCACTGATCCGCCGAAATAAAGGTCGTCGGAGCGAATAGGTGCCTGTCCATCCCGCTCTTGCCCTGACCAAGCAGGATTGCCCTGACGCGTATACACAACCGATCGCGCCAGGTCGTAAGTGAACGCAGCGGCCTGTCCTCCGTTGCTGCCCACACTGATCATGGTCACAGCAGGATTTGAGGTGCTCGTGGATGCATTGGAGTACAACCTAGCCAGCGTGGTCGCGCCGTTCACGTTGTAGAGATCGGCGACGCTGTGGTACTGCATCGTTTGTCCAACGATGCCGACACCTGGCCCCGAAGTGGCATTAACCAGTAGGTACGCGTCTGCCCGAGTCGCTCCCGCATCGGTCAGTCCCAGCAGGCTGGCCAACTGTTTATCCGGACGCATGGCGATCAAGCTGCCACCGGAATTCACCCAGTTAGTGAACATCGACACTTGTGGGCTTGTCAGCGACATGTGACCCAGAATAACGAGTGTGTAATTTGAGAGTGTGCTCGCCGTCAGGTCTGAAATGTCTCCAACCGAAAACTCATTGAAGCCTTCGTTCCGCAAAATCTCCGCAAAGAACGTTGCGAAGTTATCTGAAGCCGAAGTAACCACGAGGATCGGACCACCCGGCCCTTGAGTTGGTGGGGGAGGCGTCGGCCCTCCGGTAGTGAATGACCACGTGAAATTTGACGTCATCGCGTTGCCAGCGAGGTCGGTCACTCCTCCTGTACCCCCGGCTATAGTGGCGGTGTACGTTGCGCTAGTGGCGAGTGCTGAGGTCGGTTGGAGAACGGCCGTGTTTGTGCCGCTGTTGTATGTGACGGTTGCGCCTACTTGGTTGTTACTGGAGTCGCGCAGTTGGAACGTGCTACCGCTGATCGAGTTCGCCGTCATCTGCTCGTTGAAGGTTGCCGTGACGGATGTACTGGTTGTTGCTCCCGTCGAGTTAGCAGACGGACTCACAGAAGTCACAGTAGGTGGCGAGGTGTCTGGCCCGGCAGAAACGAACACTACATCCACCCAGTAGTTAGTCGATTGGAAGGTCTGTGTTGGGAAGGCGCTCCCCCCATAAACGTAGACGCCATTACCGCCGCTTGTGCCGTTCGCAAGAGCGTGTAGAGGGGCATTGTTGGTACCGGATGTAGCAAAGTAATTACTGTCAAACGCGTACCCACCGGTGTTCGTGTGGTATGAGGCCACATAGGTCGTGTTAGCGTTGATCGCCACCGGCTGTGAGAAGTTGATCTGCTGCCATCCAGTGGCGGTTTCGTTGGTGAAGGTCGCCGTTGCAAGTAAGTTTCCAGAGCTCGTCCATAGATTGCCCACGTGCGTCCCGGTGTTGGCGCTGCCCTTATAGAATCGGATGCCGTTAATGCTCCCTGCCTGATCGCTGGTGAATTTCACTCCCAATTCGACCGCATTTGGATCATTCGCGGAAGCGTTGGTCGGAACCGTCGATGGCGACCAAATAGTGCAGGGGCACGATCCCGTTCCCGAACCGCTGCTGGTTGTAAAAGTCGCGTCGCCGGAAGTAGAGAGCACATTCGATGAATTGCGCGATCGAACTTGATAATGATATGTGGTAGCTGCCTGCAAACCCGATAACGCCACACTATGGCTGGTCACCAGACTGGAATTTAGCGAAGAAAGGTTCCCATAAGAATTAGTAGTGCCGTATGCCACTTGCGAGTCACTGGGCTGGTCAGTGGTCCAGATGATAGTTGCGGCAGTGTCAGTCACGTTGGAAGCCGCAACATTCGTTATCTGTGGCCCCGCCCCGCCAGATATCTGCACCGTTACGCTCGAGGTTGGGCTCTCGAGATTGCCGCTGTCATCCACCGCTCGGCTCCCGATAGTTGCAGCCGGGGCCGTGTTAGGCACGGTCCACGAATACGACCAAGTTGCACGTCCTGTTGCCGGATGCCATGTGTTGCCCCCGTCAGTTGAAACTTCTACACCGCCCACGACGCCACCACCAACATCTGCTGCGGTCCCAGAGATCGTGACGGTACTACCCGCCGAGACAGTCGAATTTGCTGCTGGCGATGTAATGGTCGAGGTCGGTGGCACCGTATCGGATGAGGCAGAAGCTGCGGTAAGTGGATTCTGCAAAGTTGCCGGTTGCACATTCATGTCAGCCAACAAATTGACAGTGGCTTGCTGCATGTTCACGTCTATTGCTGTACCGAAATTATCGTGTTCCGCGTCCAAACCCCACGACCACTGCACAGAACCGGCGCCGAACACAAGGGCTCCGCTCGAGTGTTTATAAAATGTAAGGTGATGCACTGCGGTTCCCGAGCCATAGGTGCTGCCATTGTCGAGCAACAAGTTGCCACTAGGGACGTTGTAGGTGGCCGTTGACAGCCGAACCACGCCAGGTGGGCGCGAACCATTGTCCAGATCTTCGTCCCATTCATAACCGAGCGTGCCTGCTGGCGCAACGTACGTCTGCCCGCCACCCTGGGTTGCGACAGCCGTGTTGCGCCAGAAACGCATCTGGCCATCCGCTGCAGGCACCTTAATGGACTGCGAAGGACCCCATGGGCCATTGACCATGAAGATATTTCCACTCAGCGCGTTCTCCGGTCGACCACCATCGGCTGGCGGGCTCAACCGCGCGTCGCGCCAGGTGCCGGTCCAAACCGGTGGGTCGGCTGGATCGGTTGGCACGAAGGGCGTATTTGTATAGTGGGTTTCCTTGTAGCAAACGAGCGTACGATTGGGACCTCCGGAACTGTCCGCCTCCCATCGCGTCTTCCAAAAGATCTCGTTACCGCTGAAGAAGGCCAAGTGAACGCCAGCTGCGCGGGCAGCTTCCACATTCGCGCGTTGAGCCCCGGACCAGTACTCGTCGTGGCCTACCGAAAGGTAAACCTTGTGCTGCTTAATCAGACCTCCGTGCCGATCCGCATCGGTATCGCTGAAGTAGGTGACGTTGTAGCCGTTTGCTTCGAGCCAGCGGAACATCGGGTACTCGGCGTTGAACACCCAGGAAAAATTCTCGTACACGCGTGTGTGAAACGGGCGGTTGTAGCTGACCTTGTAAGCCCCACCTTGGGGCCCAGGGCCGCCTGTATAAAGGTTGCTGCCACCGAAATCGTTATAGGCCTGCCAAGTTGTGTCCGAGGCTTGGAACAATAAGTCGGACGTGCTGCTGTCGTCGCGGACAATAAACACGATGTGACTGGAGCCGGTTGTTCCATCGGTGCGAACTAGTTTTGCGAAGTAGATCCCAGATACCGATGTTGTCGGAATTGTCCACGAGGCCGATTCGGCCCAGTTGCCGCAATCATATAGCGCTGTTGCGTTATCGCGTATACAAGCTGGTTGGTTTTGAGGCAGTGTAGCGGTGGGATTGATGGACGCCGCGACTAAGCGTGCTCCATTCCCTTGGTAATATCCCATGCGATAGATATCGAGCCGGTAATTGGTCACGGAGGGAAAAGTACTGATCTTGAAGTGAACGGTGTCGCCCTTATTGAAGCTGATATCTGTCGCAAATCCTTGAATCGAGTCGTCGCCGGCACCGCTTACATCCCACTGACTCTGCGGGGTGCCCGTAAGACAGTTCTCCTTCTCGATAGGATTACTTGGGTTATTACAATCGGCATAAGCAGTAGTGCTCAGCCAAAACAGAAAATTAAGGGGAAACAAAATAAGGCTATTGCGTAAGTGGCTCATAGGTCGCTCCAGCAGCACGGTCTTCGTGCATTCGAGGACAACATTATTCGCGGTTGTTAACAGAGCTGTTCAATTTGGTGCTGAGGGATTGTGAGTGAGCGTCCGCAGGAAACGAATTGCAGTATTGGCAAGCACAAGAGTCCGGCACGGTAGATCCCGCGTGAACTAACTTCTGCGATGAAGTAATTCGCCCGAACCTCCAACTCTTGATGGCAGCACGGGAGCGATTCAGTGAGTTAACGTCGTTTCTCTATGGATATAGTGACGATCGAAATACTCCCGGTATTCGCCGCTGCGCACCTGATCGAGCCACGCACCGTTATCGCGGTACCAGCGGATAGTTTCAACGAGTCCGTGATCAAAGTCCCAATGCGGCTCCCAGTTCAACTGCTCCTTAATCTTCGAGCAGTCCACGGCATATCTCCGGTCATGTCCTGGGCGATCTTTCACCATCCTGAGTAGGCTTAAAGGCCGACCGGTCAAGTCGAGAATGCGCCAAGCGACATCTAGGTTCTTCATCTCGCATTCGCCGCCGACGTTGTAGATTTCTCCATCCCGACCTTTGTGCAGAACGAGGTCCAGGGCGCGGCAATGATCGGCGACGTGGATCCAATCACGGACATTTTGCCCATCCCCGTAGATTGGAAGAAAATCGCCGGCTACGGCCTGCACGATCATTAAGGGCACGAACTTTTCCGGAAACTGGAACGGACCATAGTTATTGGAGCACCGCGTCACTATGGCTGGAAAACCGTAGGTCTTTACGTAGGCCTGCACCATCAAGTCTGCCGCTGCCTTTGTGGCCGAGTAAGGACTGTTTGGCGACAAGGGTGTATCTTCGCGGAACCTGCCGGAAGCTGTCAGACTGCCATACACCTCATCGGTGCTCACCTGGAGGTAGCGCTGTACCCCAGTTCGCCGGCAGGCATCGAGCAGCCGCCAGCAACCTTCGATGTTGCTGCGGACGAACCCCAAAGCGTCTTCAATACTCCGATCAACGTGGCTCTCCGCGGCGAAGTTCACAACCAGATCGCATCCGCGTACTACGTCGGCAATGGCGGGATCACAGATATCCAAGCGCACAAAGCTGAATCTCTGGTCTGCGAGCACGATATCGAGATTTTTCAGATTGCCGGCATAGGTGAGCTTATCGACGACGACAACGTCATACCCGGGGTGCTGCTCCAGCATGTAGCGAACGAAGTTGGAGCCAATAAAGCCCGCGCCACCGGCAATGAGCATCCGCATTACGCTGCCCTCACATTCGCGATCTGCTGCGATTTTTCTAGCGTCTTCGCCCGCACCAGGCTGCTAGCCTGCAACAGCGACTCGAAGGTCCCGGCGTCGGTCCACCACCCTTCGAGGATTTCGTATGTTAATTGGTGGTCGCGCAGATAGGAGTTGTTGATGTCGGTGATCTCGTACTCCCCACGAGCAGAGCGCTTGAGACTGCGAATGCGGTTGAATACCGTCCAGTCATAGAAATAAATGCCGATCACCGCAAATGAGGAGGCCGGATGCTTTGGTTTCTCATCGATACGAGTGATTTTTCCATTCTCAATCGTGGGAACTCCGAAGCGTTCAGGATCCGGCACTTCCTTCAACAGTATCTTGGCGCCGTGCAACTGCCGCTCGAAAACTTCCTTCGCACCACGAATGCTGCTTTCAATAATGTTGTCGCCAAGAACAACGCATATCTTCTCGCCGCGAGCGAAGTACTCGGCCAGGCGCAAGGCATCAGCAATGCCCCCTTCGCCTTCTTGGTAAGCGAAATTGAGTTGCTGCAAGTCGAAGTCGTTGCCGTTCTTCAGCAGCTTAAGGAAGTCCCCCGCGCTGTTGCCGCCCGTGACAATAAGTATGTCGCGAATACCGGCATCAACCAGTACTTGCATCGGGTAATAAATCATGGGTTTGTCGTAGACCGGAAGCAGATGCTTATTGGTAACGCGCGTCAACGGATGCAACCGCGAACCAATTCCGCCGGCGAGGATGATTCCTTTCATGCGTTTTCTCCAGAAAATCCGAAATACTTACTGTCCTATAGGTCGTGTGAACTGATATGAAAGCGAAAGCGACACGCGGTTTTGATCAAGCGAACTAGAAGGTATCGCGAAATTGGAGTAATTCTGCTGAAGACGCGTGTAAGCAACCGTGAGATCCAGATTTTCTCGAACTTGACGGTCCAGCGATACTGTCCCGGAGATCGAATGTCCGCCGTCGCTGAATTGAGGTAAAGCTCCCAAAACAGTGTTCTTCGAATAATAGGCGCTCAGTTGCGCAGTTAGTGCCTTTGCTAAGAGTCGACGGACATAGGCGCTGCCATTCACGGAACGAACTGCGCCCTGCAACCCGCCTCCTCCACTGATGGCCCGGCCGGCACTTAATGCCAAACTGGTGGATTGCCCCTGCCAGCCAACACTCCCGCCGTAAGTAGGTGACCACAAATTTACTGGTATCAAACCGCCGCCGTAACTGTTCGAGTGTTGCGGGCCCATAAAGAAGGAAATGGACGTTTTTGGTTGTAAAAATATTGTGTAGAAGAGGACGATACTATTCGTTTGTGTTTGCGAACCGTTTGGCGTCGAATTTAGATTCTGGTACTCGTACCTGGCTCCAACGTATTGCCGGCCAGACAGCCTGCGACTGTAAAAACCCCGTGCGGCAATGGAACGAGAATCGGAGAAGCCAGGAACCTGAGTTGAGTTCAGGTAATAAAGCCCAGAAAATTCGCCGCCCGCACCAACCATCGCATTTGGGGCAAACTGGTACGTGACCTGAGCTGATCCGACATTTGTGATCTGATCGGCAAGAGGTGAAATAACGGTTGCGACGGATGGGTTCGTCGCCCCGAATGGGCCGTTAGCGTTCTGCTCGAACGACGACAACAGGTTGGAAGTCTTGAAGAACGTGTCCTGCAAAGTTACGGTTACGTGCGGCGAGAGCCGATAAGCCGTTTGCAGTACGACGGTTTGGTCCGATTGATTCAATGATGAGTTGCGCTGGTAAAACGTGAAACCAGGGCTGTAAAACGATTTCCACAAGAGCCGCGGTGTCGATTTATTCCATAAGAAAGTTGGACGAACGGAATAGCTGATATCCGTCAGGGCTTGGCCATTCGTTGACACGAAAGCCCTGTCGTCGTAGGCGCTTGAGATATTCAGTCCTCCGCTGATGTAGTTACTCCTGGGTATTTCCGACGAGAATTCCATCGAATAACCTATTGTGCTGACGGGTGCTGGCGTGAGCATCGGTTCCCCGGAGTCACCCGAAGTGTCTGAGGCGTCCTCCGCTTGCGACGACGCGTCACTGGCACTGGCGCTATCTGCTGGGCGCGAGGTCGGCCTAGCGGTCTGATGTGTGCTGTCGGCCGGAGGGCTATTCCCCGAAACTTGCGCTTGAGGGTACGCCGGGAGAGCAATCAAGATCAGAATAAGAGTCACGTAGACACTCATGGAATTTAGCCTCAGGGAACGTACACAGTGTCACGAGGTTCCAGTTTTATGTTCTCTTGCTGGTTTTTGCCCTTAATAACCTCTTTGTAATTGAAAGGGATTCGCGTAGGCGCGCCTTCAGCAGTCTGGCGAAGAACGTAAATGGATTTTTGTTTGGCGAAATCTCGAAACCCGCCGGACAGAGCGATTGCGTCCAAGACGGTCGTTGGATTCGAAATAGGATATGAACCCGGCCGCGCCACCTGGCCGAGAATATTGAACCGCTGACTCTTGATCTGCTGCACAATAACAGTGACTTCCGGGGCTGACATATAGCTAGCGAGCTGTTTCGAGATTGCCGCTGCAAGCTGCTTCGGTGTTTCGCCGCTTGCCTGAACTTCGCCGACCAACGGCAATGAAATCTTTCCGTCGGAGCGAACTGGAATGGAGCGCGAGATCTCCGGCTCTTTCCACACATTGATGGCTAGAACGTCATCCGGTCCTATTTGAAAACTGTCGTCGTGAGCCGTAGCACTAGAACTGCTTGCGGGCTGGGCTTTTACATCGTTCTCTGCCTTAGCCAAAGAGTTGTCGGCTTGACCGCGGGAATAACTAGACAGCAGGAACAACGCTGCTATCGCCGCGACTAAAAAGTAAAAACGATCTGGCGAGCTGCTTTTCACGGTGTACTCCAATCTTGGTGGGGCAAATAATACGAAGAACTGCCAATCATGCCGGGGGCTTCGATTCCCTGCTTGCCCGCGATAGTGGTCAGCGCCACAGGCTACGGGTTGCAGCCGAGGAGCCGCTAGCTTGTCGTTAATAGTTAACTAATTTGTTCGAGACACTCAATGACGTAATCTTGTTCCTCTTCCGTCATTGTGTGGAAGAGAGGGAGAACAATCGTGGTGTCGGTCACTAAATCTGTCTGTGGTAGTCGACCGTTCCACTTTTCGTCGCGGTATGGAGACTCCCGGTGAATCGCCATGATGCCCCTGCGGGTGGAAACACCGCGGTTGAGGAGTTCTTTCATCAGTTCATCACGAGTAATCGGAGCATTACTCTCCAGACGAGCCATGTACGATTGGAAGTTGTGTCGGCACTCCGAAGACTCCATGGGTGGCACTAGCCATTCGAACCGGGACAACCGCTCTGAGTAGCGCGAGGCCAGCCACCGCCTCCTGCCGAGCATTTCGTCCAGGCGTTTCAATTGCACTAGGCCCATCGCTGCTTGGAGGTCGGTCATGCGATAGTTGTACCCGACTTCATCGTAGCTCTCGATGACCACTTGGCTGGAACTGTGGCGGGCGAGGTCGGAAACAGACATGGCGTGCTGGCGTAGTCCCCGAATTCGGTTTGCCAACTCTTCATCCGCTGTAGTGACCATCCCACCCTCTCCAGTCGTCAGGATCTTTCGAGGATGAAAGCTAAAGCAGGCCATTGAAGAATGGGGCAGACCAACGCGACGACCCTGGTATTGGGAACCGATAGCACACGCAGCATCTTCAATGACCAGCAGCCCGTGGCGGGATGCGATCTCACTGATCTCTGCTAGCGGCGAAGGCAATCCGACTTGATGAACTGTCAAAATGGCCCTCGTTCGAGCCGTTATCGCACGCTCGACACAGTTCGGATCTACGTTGTAGGTAGAACGGTCGACGTCAACAAAGACCGGGCATGCTCCAGCGTGAACGATACAGTTCGCAGTTGCAATGAACGATAGACTCGGACAAATCACCTCATCTCCAGGCTTCACGCCGCCAGCCAGCAACGCCAGATGTAATGCGGTGGTGCAAGAGGAAACGGCAACTGCGTGGGTCGCCCCCACGTACTTCGCGAACTCGCGCTCGAATTCCGCGACGCGTGGACCTTGGCTGACCCACCCGCTTCTCAGCACATCACAAACAGCTTGCTCCTCTTGTGGTCCGACGGATGGGCGCGCTACAGGAATAATCTTTGCCGGAACTGTGGGACTCATTTCATGCCTCCACTACCGCGGGGGGGGTACCGCTTTCGGGCGCCGCTTTCGCCTCATCTCTCCAGCGAATAAGAAGGCGCAGGCCCTCTTCCAAGGAGACCTTTGCCCTGAAACCTAGCTCTGTCTCCGCCTTCTCAACTGCAGCTCTGCTCCTCTGCACGTTACCTACCTTGCGGGCTTCGCGGTACTCTGGCTTCAAAGACGAACCGGTGAGGCTGAGCAGTTGATTGCAAAGTTCATTCAGGCTGGTTTGGGTTCCAGTTCCGATGTTGAACATCTCGTCCGTAACCTCGTTCTGCAACGCCAAGATATTTGCCTTCGCCACGTCTCCGACATACACGAAATCCATTGACTGCGTACCGTCGCCGAAGATCAGAGGCGGCTGATCGGCTTCAATTGCGTCCAACCACCGAATCATCACTTCCTTGTAGGCACTTGCGATATCCATACGCGGGCCATAGACGTTGAAACATCGCAACGCTACATAGGGAAGACTATAGGTTGCGTAGTAAGCACGCAGCATCTGCTCGGTGGCGATTTTGCATGCTCCGTACATCGTTCGATTATTGAAAGGATGTTCCTCATCGATCGGGAGATAAGACGGCTCCCCATAAACACAAGCAGAAGAAGCAACAACAATCTTTTTGATCCGGTGCCGGACAGCCGCCTCGAGGACATTCAACGTGCCATCGATCAGTACCTCGACTGCTAATCTGGGAGCCTCGGCGCAATGGGTTATGCGTAAAGCAGCCTCGTGGAAGATGTAATCGATACCTTGGCATGCGCTGTCCACGACCATCGCATCCCGGAGGTCGCCTTTGATGACGCTCATTCCACCTCGTTTAGTTGCCGGGCCAAGGTTGCTCCAATTGCCTCGCACAAACTTGTCGAGAACACGAACCTCGGCTGCTCCTTCGTCGAGCAATTGTTCAACGATTGCGCTACCTATGAACCCGGCTCCGCCCGTAACGAGAACGCGTGCACCGACAATAGAATTCATCTTTCCTCCGGTAACGATGTGATCGAGTTCTGTGCCATAAGGGTTAGTCCTCTCGTTGGCGAATGCGCAACACCCGCGCCGGCGCGCCGGCAACAATGGCGTAATCTGGAACATCGCTCGTAACAACGGATCCGGCGCCCACAATGGAGTGAGCACCGATGCGGATACCCGGGAGGATGCTGGCATTCATGCCGATGTCCGCGCCGTAGCCAACCGAAACCGGCTTGATGACCAAATCAGTTGTGATAATAGGGACATCCGTTGGCTCTCCCGTATGCGTTGACCCTAGCATCTTGGCGCCCGGGCCCCAGCCGACGTAGTCCTCGAGCACCAGGTCGCGAGCATCGAAGTACGCTTGTGGTCCGATCCAAACATGATTGCCAATTCTGCAATGTCCATCGAATCGTCCTTGAATCATCGTTTGGCTACCAATAAACACGGAGCTGCCTAACTCCATAGTTTCAGGGTGCTTCAGGACAACACTCGGACTAACTTGAAGATCGTTGCCCACCGCCTTACAAAGCGCCCTCATGACAACCCGGCGCATGAGATGGTCGAAGGCACTCTCTCCAGAACGAAATTGCGCGAACAGTTCGACGAGTTGCTCTCGATTTCGCGAGTGCTTCAACCAATCGGCGAATTCTCGTTCCCATGCGGGATCTTGAATAGCTTCTCGCCGGCCGAATGTTGCGGTGACTTCTCTGGCTAAGCCGCTATTTTTTCCTGATTGAACGTCGAGCATTGCAATGACTCCAAGAGCACTGATGCGACGTGCTCGATCTTTTCATCGGTGAGATCCGGATACATCGGCAGCGAGAGGATGCGGCGCGAGAGATACTCCGTGACCGGGAAACTGCCCGTTTGATAGCGCAGCCCCGAGTAAGCCTGCTGCAAGTGGAGTGGTGTGGGATAGTGGAGGCCCGTCTCAATGCCGGCATCCGACAGTCGATTGCGCAGGCCCTCACGGTCCTCTGCCTGGACAACGTAGAGATGGTATACGTGTCGCGCGTATGGCATCTGGGTCGGCAGGATCAGCGGAGAACCCGACAGGGCTTCGTGGTATTTCGTTGCCGCTCGGTGCCGGCGCTCATTCCAACTTTCCAAATACTTCAACTTGACAGAAAGAAAACCGCCCTGCAGACCCTCCATCCGAAAGTTGTATCCCGGAACGCGATGCTGGTACTTCCGTATAGATCCATGGTCCCGCAAGACTCGGACTTGCTCAGCAATTTCAGGATCATTAGTGACGATAGCTCCGCCTTCTCCCAGGCAGCCGAGGTTTTTTCCCGGGTAGAAACTGAAGCAGCTTGCGATTCCTAGTGTGCCCACTTTCTTGCCCTTGTAGGTTGCACCATGAGCCTGGCAAGCATCCTCAATCAACGCAATACCATTTCGGCGCGCAATCGCAAGCAGAGGATCGAGGTCCGCTGGTTGCCCATAAAGATGAACAGGCAACAAAGCTTTGGTTTTCGGCGAGATTGCATCTTCGGCAGCTTTCGGGTCCATCGTGTAAGAGACTGGATCGACATCCACGAAAACAGGCCGAGCGCCAACCGCGCTAATTGCCTCGGCCGTAGCAATAAAGGTATTCGGGACCGTGATGACTTCGTCGCCGCAACCGATTCCGAGAGCCTGTAATGTGAGTTGCAGTGCGGCGGTTCCAGAATTCACCGCTACACAATGCGAGGCATTGAGGTACGAGGCAAAGGCGTCTTCGAATTTAAGAACTTCAGGCCCAAGGATGAATGATGACGACTCGAGCACGCGCGCGAATACCTCTCGGAGTTCCTCCTCAATTGCTCTGTGCTGTTCGGCAATATCTACGAACGGTACTTTCACAGCGCGGCCGCCTTTCTCATGAGTCGTGCAGGGGTGCCCGCAACAGTGACCCCACTCGGCACATCGCGAGTGACAACACTGCCAGCGCCGATCACTGCGTTTTCACCGATGGTAATCCCGCACAGGATCGTAGCTCCGCTCCCGATCGATGCGCCACGTCTTACTTGGGTCGGCACGACGTGCCAGTCAGCCTCCGATTGTGGCTGACCATGATCGTTAGTGGCGCGAGGATATTTGTCATTGATGAATGAGACGTTGTGTCCTACGAACACGTCATCTTCGATCGTAACGCCCTCGCAGATGAAGGTATGACTGGAAATTTTCACATTCTGACCAATACGCGCATTTTTCTGGATTTCGACGAATGCGCCAATTCTGCTGCGGTCGCCGATCGTGCAGCCATAAAGGTTGACAAAGGCGTAGATATTGACTTCGCGCCCCAATTGCACATCAGGAGCAATTCGACAAAATTCCCTCATGACTGTCTCCAGATGACTTAAGCTGCCGTCGAACCAATAGCAGTCAATTGTTCTGTAGTGAGTGGATGTTGGAGTGAGATAGCGCAGCCGTTCTGTTCGATGGATTGTTGGGCCGCTTCCAACACGCGGACTACTCGGTACCCAGCGTATCCGTCGCTTAAAGGGCGCCGATTTTCCGTTATGGAACCTACGAAATCGCGCGCCATTAGACGTAATGCTTCGGTCGCTTCCAGGTTGGGAGCCAGCATGTCACCATTCCGATAGGCAGTCAGCATTCGCTCTCGGCGTTGAGGATCATGGTGCTGCATGATTCCTTTGTCATACACTTTCACTTTTTCGCTGCTTTCCATGTCATCGTATACAACCATCTTCCTGCTGCCACCGACGAGAGTCCGTCGCACTTTAACGGGGGCTAGCCAATTCAGGTGGAAGTGGGCAATAAGGTTGCCGTCGAACTGCACTGTCACATAGGCGATGTTCTCGAAGCGAGTGCTCAGGTGCTTCACTGCAGTAGCAGAAACCGACAAGGGGTCGCGTTCGCAGAGGTAATCCATAATCGATATGTCATGCGGCCCCAAATCCCAGAGAACATTGATATCCTCCTGCACCAAACCAAGGCTTATGCGCACGGAGTCAAAATAGAGCAGTTCGCCGAGTTCGCCGGAATCAACCAAGGACTTCATGCGCCGGACAGCACCGGTGTAAAGAAACGTGTGGTCCACCATCAGAATCTTTCCGCCTTGCTCGGCAATGCGAATCAGATCGAGCACTTGGCTCGAACTCTGCGCCAGCGGTTTTTCTACAAGTACGTGTTTGCCTGCTTGGAGCGCTTCTTTGGCCAATGGATAATGTGTTGAAACAGGCGTGGCAAGCACGACCGCCTCTATGTGAGGATGGTCAATAACATCTTTGTAGCTGTCGGTTATCTCGATAGTCGGATAACGCCGTTTCGCGCGGGCCAGAGCAGACAAGTTGAAGTCGCAGACAGTGACAACCTCGGCTTCCTCCAATTCACAAAAGTTTCGTAAGAGATTCTGTCCCCAGTACCCGCATCCCACGATAGCTACTCGTAATTGCGACATTGGCGTCTGTTCCTTTCCTTCGTCGTCAGTCGATTCTTAAAGAGCATCCCAACCAGTTCCGCGCAGTATTGGCTGAATTTATGCAGAACGCGCGAGGTTCGACTCAATACGCGCCCTCACCTGACAACACAGCAGTGGGGGTTCGCAAAAGAATTTTCAAATCAAGCCAAATGGACCAACTGCGGACATATTCGAGGTCGAGGCGAACCATTTCGTCAAAGGTAGTTCTGCTGCGGCCATTGACCTGCCAAAGACCGGTGATTCCGGGCTTCACTTCCATGATTCTGCGCCGATGCCATGAGCTGTAGCGTTCAACTTCGTACGGCACGGGGGGCCTTGGGCCGACAAGTGACATCTCGCCTTTCAGCACATTGACGAGCTGAGGCAATTCATCCAAGCTGCTCCTCCGGAGTAACCTTCCGATCGGAGTCATTCTTGGATCATTGATGATTTTGTAGATTTCGTTGGAGACTCCCTCAACAAGCGCCACAGGTTGACCTGCAATCAATCGTGTCACGAACTCCCGGTGCAGGGAGTGATCGTTGTTGTGGTGCATTGATCGGAATTTCAGAAACGTAAAAATTCGTTCACCCTGCCCCACACGTTTCTGCATGAAAAGCACGGGGCCTTTCGATGTCACCTTTATCGAGGCGGCAACGAGCAGCATTACCGGACACAGCAGGCTCAGTGCAAGCAGGCTGCCACTCACATCCATAATCCGCTTGAGGAGCCGCCCGGCTCTCTTGAACTGGTGGTCTCCAGGTTCCGGATACAGTATCGAATCCCCGCCGCTGCCGTTCCCATTCGATTCCGGAAAAAAGTGGTACGTGATGCGAAAGTTCCGTGCCGCTCCGGCGGAAGCGCCGCATAATGCCTGGCCGAGCCTGGCATTGATTACATTCTTCGAAACGTCTTTCGTTGTTTCCGCCAGGCACGTAAGAATCACACCCATTGTCTTTCCCGTCTTGTACCAGCCGGCCGCATCCGTGTCGCGAAGAACGGAGCACAGCGCCTTTTGCGATAGAGCCTGACACCCGTTCGATGTTTGCGTAGCGTCAAGATGCACCAACGCGAGCAGGAATGGATTTCCCGTACGCTCGCTCCTCCTGCGCTCTACGCAGAGGGCGGTAGTGAACTGGTGTTCCGGAAGGAAGCCGCACAGCGAAAGGCCTTTCGCTCTCGCAAATGCGGCGGAGGAGGCAACATTTTCTTGTTTTTGCAAGATCCTGTTTTCGGAGGACATTTTGTCTGGTGTGCGGATTGGTGTGCGGATATCGACCGGCTAGGAAATTGCCAGAACAGCTGACAAAATAACGTACTCTGCGGCCCACCTCTTACAAACTGCTGCTTGTGTCCTCGCCCCTCGCTATTTGCTGGTAGTAGCGGGTGTAATGCGTCTGGCTTTGATCAATACAGTCGTTCATCACGGCGCCTAGGAGCTTATTCTGATCGATAGACTCAAGAGCTTTCGAAAACATTTTCTTCGGCGTGACACCGCGACGCACCACGAGCAGATACCGTTCGGCGGCCACAGCCCAAGCTGCCGCGTTTGCTAGCAACGTGATCGGTGCGGAATCGATGATGATCCACTCGAATTCGACGCTCAGGCGGGCAAGCAATTGGCCGAGTTGCCCTGCGCGAAGTGGAGTTTCGGCACCATGACCGACGGGCAAGAGCCACAGAGACATTGTTGGCATGCGCCGAAGAAACTGAAAGGGCGGAGTTCCTGATGACAGGCAATCATTCAGACCGGGACTGGATTCCGCGTTGAAGAGACGACTGACACTTGCTTGTCGGGTATCACCGTCAATCAAGAGGACGCGTTTGTTGTCGCGGGATGCCAAAGTGATCGCCAGATTCGCCGCGATGACAGTCTTACCCTCGCCTTTGGTAGTACCGCTAATCAACAACGTCTTGAAGAGAAGCTGACGCTGTAAATAATTTAGGCGGCCAGCGAGTATGCGAATATTCTCCGCCGCAAGGTTTCGATCGTTATGCAAAGCGAAAATCCGATCCTTTGAATGCGGCTCGAACGCGAGCGCCGGCGCCTCATTTATTGTTGGGGCAGTGGGAACCGTTGTGGCAATGGGAACCTCAGAGGGCATCTGCTGCGCATCGCCGTTAGGGACCTGTGGCGCGAGAAGTAGATCCCATGGAGACCCGCGTTGCTTAGTCTGGCCGGCCGTTTTGTTCAGTAGTTCAAAAAACCGACTCATTTGGACTCCGAAACTCGCCCGCAGCCGCCCGTTGGCGAAATACGCTTAGAACGACGGGGTCGCCATGAGGTCGAAAGGCGGGGCGCAATATGCCTGCTGTACATGCGTTAAGGTCTGATGGAGGTTACAGCCGTGAGCACAGGCACGGTGATGAAGATCAATACTGCTAATGCGAGTTCCAGCCGAAATCGATGGAATCGTGAACGCTCCTCCCCCACCGTAAGGACAGGAGGCACCACCGCAAGCACCCGCAGGGTTGGAAAATCGGCGAGGTCTTGATCGGTGTAGATGCACACATTTGTGAACTCCTTGAGGGCTGCTGCTGCGGCACCCAAGAATAATCCAGCCGCTAATGCGCCCAATGCAATGTTCAGGCGGTTAGGCCAATAAGGCCTTTGGGGCAAACCAGGTGGATCCAAGACTCGAAACTGCTCGCCCTGTTGGCGCCTTTCTAAATTGGTCGCCATTTGTGACTGCATCTTCTTTGCAAGCAGAGATTCGTAGTTAGTCCGCGACTGGTTATAATTGCGCGTAAGCGCCGCCATTTCCTGCTCGCGGACAGGCGTTAGATTCAGCCTGCCTTGGTATTGGTTAATCTGGTGCTCCAGATCTTTGATTTCTTTTTTGCGATGGGTAATTTCCATACGGTTGGCTTTGAGCTGACCTTGCAGTTGCGATTCTGGAGAGTCGCCCTCAAAATCTCCGCTAGCCACTGACTCGCCCCCAGCCCCAGTGACCGTTGCAGATCTTGCGGCATTTCCCTTCTCCAGCCTCTTCTTGAGTTGTTCCGTCTCTGCGATCTGCTCTCTGAGATGTATAACATCCGGGTGCTTCGCTTTGTATCGGGAACTCGCGACGGCCAGTTCGGCCTTGAGCCGGTCCACCTGCTTATCAATCGATGATGACGTCCCCGCTTCAGAGGAGGGCGAATTTCTGGACTGCGTCAAAACGGATGTGAGATACATGTTCTGCTGTTCAGCACGATTGAGCGCCTCAGTTGCCGCATCCAGCCGGCCCTGAAGTCCGCCGAGGATCTGCACATTACCTTGCAACTGGTCGGGCAATTCGCCCAGATATCGCGATCGGAACTGTCGCATTCGCTCTTCCTGCGATTCGAGTTCCTTACGTGCGTCTCCCAGTTGCGATTCCAGGAACTGCGTGGTGTCCTCCGAAAGCTTTTGTTGGTTTCGGAGATTCTCGTCAATAAAAAACGACGTTAGGCGTCCCGTGACCTGCTGGGCGACCTGAGCCTCCGGTGCCGAATACGAGATCTTGAAGCCAGAGAGTTCGTCCGCCTTGTCGCCTCTGACCAGCGTGATTTCGATGTCATCCCGCATGCGGTGCACCAAAGCGTCCGAGTCTTTGTGTTCCCTCCCGTAGAGGTGGAATTCATCGATGATTTTCAGCAAGCGTGTGCGACTAAAGATCTGTTCAGTCAAGCTATGGAGGCGGTTCTGCAGATCGACCGTGACGTTCGGAGTCACGTATTGCGACGGGATCTTCTGTTGCTCAACGAGGATTACAGTCTCGGACCTGTACCTTGCCGGGAGATAGTAACTGATGGCCAGCGCTACAGCCCAGATGGAAAACGCCGGCGCTATGATCCACCACCGCCGCCGCTTCACGGTGTCCCAGTACTGCTCCCAGGAACGCCCGCGACCAATTTCGAGTTCATCGTTCATACCGCTATTTTCACCACAGCTCTGAAAGTCGGACTCCAAAGCCTGTTTTAACTCCGTTGAGACCGCTGCCGCTAAAGCGCCGAGACTCGCCCGTCCTGATAGCTCTGGGCGAGCGGGTTTTCAAAAGCACTGAATGCCGCAGTTCGGGGGACGTGAGTCTATGCTTATTGGAAAACCGGAGGTTTGTGTTCAGCTCATTATCAGCCGCATTCAGGGCGAGCAGCGTTCACCACACCAGTCGCATCTGATAGCCTGAATTGGAGAGTAACGTGCTGCTCAATGAGCGTCCTCTCGACAACCATCCAGCAATCAGAGGTTAACAAAACAAGGCTTCGCCAATGTGGGTTACACCTGACACTAATCTTAGAAGAATTAAGAAACGCCGCGTAGAAACGGGCGCTAACTTAGTCTTTATGAGTCTTGCATTGCCCCAGCGGCACGTAATCTCATAAGCGGAGGATAACCTTCGACGCAAGTGCGCCACAAGAGGCACAGTGTTTGTTTTTATTGCGGACCTTTGTTCAAGGCAAAGGTTTGTTTTCCTCTTGTGCGGTGATCACAAAAAAGGCCTTGTCTTCTTATATTCGAATGTCCTTTTGTTGGAGAAGAAGGTTACTGCTCTTGCGGGCGTCGTTCTGAGATGGAGGAGAATTAATTCGGAGCCTCTCGGCCACCACACAACCACATTCAGCATTGTTGGATGGTTTAGGCTTGGGGCCTAGGCTCTAAATTCAGATGGAACTGGGCTGTGCCATCGAGCATGCTTTTCTCTATCGAGCATGCGTTGGTCTTCTGTAGTTACATAAACCGTAATCACATAACTGGCTGGGTCAAAGTTTACAGATTAGTGATCGCCATGAAAACTCACGCAGCCGACTTCTCGTTACCATTCTTCATACCACGGCGGTGTAGCAGGTAGATGATCAGCTCCGATCGACTTGAAATTCCGAGTTTATCGAAAACATGGAACAAGTAGTTCTTCACCGTGTGTTCGCTCAGGTTTAGCCGCACAGAAATCTCACGGTTCGGCAGTCCCTCAGCAACAAGCCACACGATCTCCTCTTCGCGCCTATTGAGGAGCACTTCTCCCATCGCATTCTTTATGCGAGGTTGCGCAGTGGCGGCAAGTGCTTCAATCAGACACTCGACCTCCCTAGTGCCCGCCCACACCTGCCCCAAATGTACGCTTCGAATCGCCTTACGCAGCGCCAGGAACGAGTCGTTTCGAAAGAAAACACCCTTTGCGCCGTTCCTGAAGGCTTCTATTACAAGCTCACGTTCCAATCGATCTAGTATCAGAACCGCACGAGTAGAAGTTTTTCGCAATTCTCGGCTCGCGTCGAGCCCCTGCAGAGCACCGCCCTCTAAGTTCATACTGATGACGGCCACATCGGGTGCGGTGGCCGCGTTTAATGAGAGAAGATCGTTGAGCTTTGTCGCGCAGCCAACCACTTGAATGTGATCATCTTTCCGGAGTGCACTAGCCAACAGCTCGCAACCGAGGAGCGTCGCGTCGGATACCAGGATCCTGACCCTCTCGGGTGCGCCGGATTGGTTGTTCGGTGTGCCGGATAGGTTCTTCACAGTACCTTTAACACTCAGTGGCTAGGTTCAGCCAGAGTCCAAAGCATGTCGCCAGTGTTCCCACTGCCAGGCAAACACCGGCGACGACGTAGTCTGAACTACTCGCTAGTATAGAGTAAATTCGAATGGGTTGGTTGTATGACAGTGAATCTTTTTGTTGGCGAAAATTGCGTGCAGCACCTGGCGGTCGGATGCTTAATGTGTTCCGGCCCATGCAATCGAAGTAGCGATAGGTTCTCGAATTGCGGCCTTATTTCGGTTGCCTTGATCGGGTTATTTCGGCCGGCATCGAACGGCGGTCGGTATTCGGGGTCCGGTAAACCCGTGATGCCGTGATTGTGGGCTCTCAAGTTGAACCAGCCGATGTGGTCTCCCCGGCTTGTCCTCCTTGCTAATTGAATTGCGTTTTAAGGCTGCACAGCCGTTGTTTTTCAACGTGGCCGTACGATGCAACGGAAACCCAAGTGGCAGGTACCTGTATCAATAGGGTGGCCCATTCGCGCCGCCGGTCTGTAACGCCTGCAGTAATTGGGTGCGCAGAGGTGCGAGCCGCCCTTCATTACTTTTCGCGGGATCGGGATGTCTGCCATCTCCGGGTCATAACTCTTTTCGCGGACGCCGCTGCTCAGTTTGACTGTGCCGATTTGGGAAGTTCCTGATGTGATTGATACCAGTCCGAAGTCCATTCCCATACGTTGCCGATCATGTCGTAGACTCTATCCGTTCGGCGGAAAGGCCCCCACCGGAGAAGTTCCCTCGTATCCATCCGCGCACAGATTCTCAATCGGAAAGTCCCCTTGCCAAGTGTTGGCCATAATTCCGAGTTCCGGGGCCATAAGGATGTCGCCAATTAGCGCCCGGAACCCACGCCCACCAGTTGTAATGGTTGTTCAAATCCACTCGCTGCCTGGGCTTGCGAAATACAATCGAGCCAGGAACCAATAGTTCTGGTTTCGCTCCCGGATAGTGCGCGGCATCCGGCGCAATTTCTGCCTGCGTGCGAAAGCCAGTCTCTTTAACAAAGGTTCGAAACTGGGCATTGGTCGCAAGTTTTTCATCCATCCAAAACCCGTCAACCGTGACGCGATGTGTTGGGGCTTCCTCTGGGTAGTGGTTGTTGGAGCCCATGGTGAATGTGCCGCCTGGAATCCAAACCATTCCCGGGAACGGTGAGTTGTCGAGTGAGTCCAACGTTGAGATTTCCGAAAGTTTACTCATACTTATTTGCTCCCAGAACGGAATCGCACGCTAGCTGACCTTCCGTTGAAGCCCTGAGCGGCGCTCTCTATTTTCGTGATTTCCGTGTTCCACCTGCGGCTGATGTCCTTCTCTCCTCTTTAGAGCGAACCTGATTGTTGCTAGCAATCTCTCTACGTCATGAAACAAAAGCACGCAGCCTGGAGCGCGCGGTGCTCCCTTTGGTGCAGCTAATTGAATGCGCATGGCAACCTACTCTTGCAAATATCAGCCGATCCCGCGCCAAAGTTATTTTGGATATGCTTTTGCTACAACTGTCAAAATTGCCAGTTTCCGAAGCACATTGTGAACTTCGAGTGAAGCTCGATCCTTATGTATTCAGGATTGAATGACCTGGGGACAGCGTCGGTTTCTCGCGACGATAGAGCGGGTGGAGGAGTTGTATGACGTTCGCGCAGCAGCTCACAGCAATGTATACGGCCAAGAAATCAAAGCCGCTCAGACCATAAGTAGGACGAGGAACACTGGTATGGCGGCAAGGCAGCGAGAATTGTCGCGCGCGGCAAACTCCAATAAGCTTCAACAGCTTTCAACGAGCAGCCTGCAACTACTTCAACACGAAGCAGTTACAATCCCCCAAGTTCAACAGCTTTCAATAATGCATGGAATTTGGTTCGGGACCAGGGGGTCGGAGGTTCAAATCCTCTCGCCCCGACCAATCTTCTCAAACACTTACGAATCGCCTAAGAGCCTGAATGGCCTTGGGCTCCAATTCAAGCCAGGAATGGCCTGCCTCTGGTTCCGTTTCCTGCTCTTCTGACATCACCGCGTCGACCGCGCGCGTCACCGCGTCAACGCGCTCTTCCCACCAGCTTTTCCCGTAGACGTTTTGGGTCACGTCAATGTTGGCGTGCCCCATGTTGTCGCGGACCGCTTCCGGACGCGCACCCCCGCGCAACATAAGGCGGCTCTCAAAGCACATAGTGTTGTTGCACAATCCGTCAATCCAGTTCAATATAAGCGCTCTCTTCAGAATTCGTCGGGTTCAACGCAAATCCGGCGAATAGCTTAGTCATTGCAGAACTTTGTAAGTTTTCAGCTAACGTCAGGAGATAGCGTGAAAAAACACTGCATTCTGGTTCTCATCTTACTTTTCTCCCTTTGCAGTTTTTGCCAGCAGCCAGGCACTGCCGTTTTGACTGGATCAGTGCGCGATTCACAAGGTGCTGCCATGAGTCATGCCAAAGTGAGTATCAAGAACGAGGCTACGAATGTCGTCCGTTCAGCGGAATCCAGCGAAGATGGGAGATACACCTTTACCGAGCTATCTCCGGGTAAATATTCTCTGCGCGGATCGGCAGTTGGATTTGGTGAAGCTATAACTGAGATCAATCTTCTGGTGGGACAAAAATCCGGTTATGACATTACTTTGAAGATAGGTGCTCAATCGGAATCGGTGACCGTTGCAGCTAATTCTGCCGCCGTGAATACAAGCGATTCAGTAGTAGATAGCGTAATCGACAATCCAACCATTGAGAGTCTTCCTCTCAACGGACGCAACTTCCTGGAGCTTGCGTTTCTGATTCCCGGGAACTCACCCGCACCTAATTTCGATCCCACTAAAACCAATACCGTGCTGGTTTCATCGGCCGGTCAACTAGGACGCGGCGGAAATGTCAGCATAGACGGTGCCGATAATAATGACGACGTTGTTGGTGGGGCACTCGCGAACCTTCCGCAGGACGCAGTGCAGGAGTTTCAGATCGCCACTAATCGCTTTTCCGCGGAGTTAGGCCGTTCCGGTTCGTCAGTCATCAACGTGGTCACAAAATCCGGAAGCAATGCCTACCGCGGATCGGTGTCTTTCTTTGAAAGAGATAGTGCGTTGCAAGGATTGCCCGCGACATTTGACCGAACTTTGGGTATCACACCGCCATTCGGGCGACAGCAATATGCCGGAACACTGGGCGGTCCCGTAGTTAAGGACAAGGCGTGGTTCTTCGCTGGGTTCGAATACCGGGATCAAGATGGGGCAGTACTTGTGGGCCAGCGCGATCTGGCAACAAAGTCGATTAAAAAGAGTTTCGCTCCTGCACCTCTAACCGACCTCCTTTTTACAACACGCGGAGATTGGCAGCCGAACGAAAGCAATTCGCTGTCTTTCCGATACTCTTTAGACCGTAGCGATGACGTAGGGGCGAGCACACTCATACGCGCGATCGGCTCGGCTTCAGAGCGGCAATCAGCAAACAACCACTATCAGGCCTTCGCCTCTTCATGGTCACACCTATTCAGTTCCACGCTTATCAACCGCCTGAATTTTAGCGAGAACAACTACATAAACATTACGTCGCCGGTGCAGAATAGTCCGCAGCTGACATTTCCTAGTATTCAGGACGGCTCGTCATTCCGCGTGCCACAGCAAACACGGCAAAACCGACTGGAATTTTCTGACGGGCTCTCATGGGTGAAGCACAGACACAATATGAAATTCGGAGCGGATGTTCAGCGCATTGATGCCGATTTCGATCTAGGCGTCTTTCGAACCGGACGAATCGAAATGGTTGAAGATTTCGCACCATTCGATCGCAATGGAGACGGAGTAGTTAATGATACCGATCTTCTTTTTGCGGTGACACTGCGCAGTGCCTTCCCGACCCAATCGCTGGTCTTACCTGACAGTGATAACAATCACATTGGATTCTTTGCCCAGGACGATTGGCGTGTCCATTCACAATTTACAGTGAACCTAGGTCTGCGTTATGAGCTTGATACAGATGTGAACAACGTGGGCCGAGTCAGCCAGTTGAATCCGCTCATTCTGCCATTCCTTAAGGGCACCCGAGGCAAAGACACGAATAACTTCGGACCTCGAGTAGGTTTCAATTGGGCGACGAAAGGCGGGAACCTCAGCGCACATGGCGGCTATGGCATTTACTATGACCGCGTGACGCTCGAGATCCAATCGCTTGAACGCGGACTGGACGGCCGGGCGCTTCCGATCGAGGTACGTGGGGGTAACGTCTTCTTTATGACTCCCACCGGCACGTTCGCTCCGGGGGCACCGACAGTAGCGAATCCATTCACCGGTCCGATCTTCCCTGGCGCCGGCGCCGGTGGAATCAATGTTATCGACAACAATCTGCAGAATCCGATGATTCAGCAGTTCAACCTGGGTCTACAGGCCAACTTGCCGCAGAAGCTGTTGGTCAAGGTGGACTATCTGCACAATCTGGGCACGCATTTCATCATCGGCCGATCTATCGGGACAGTCTTTAATCCGGTCGTTGGCGGCCCCGACGTGGTGAAAAATATCGAATCGAGTGTGAACACCAAATATGATGGCTTGCTTGTGAGCGTGCAGAAGCGCTACGCCGATCGTTATGCGTTTGCTGCTTCTTACACGCTGTCAAAAGCGTTCAATTACGCGAACGACGATCAGATCCCATTCGCGAATGGGCCGCTCGATTCAAACGACCTGCGCCGCGAATATGGTCCCACCCCGAACGATCAGCGTCATCGCTTTGTGCTTTCCGGGTCCGCAGACCTCGCGTGGGGCTTCAAATTTTCTCCCATCTGGACCATTGCTTCCGGTGTCCCCATGGATATTCTGCTGCCCGATGCCAGCAGTCGTGTACCGCAGTTCGGCAGAAACTATGGCGGACGCGCATTTCAAAGCGCCACAGACTTGAACGCAGCCATCACCGCATTGAACGTCGGTCAACCAGTCGCGAATCGATTGCCACTGGTTGACTCCAATGCAAGGTTCAATGACAGCTTCCAATCCTTCGACATGCGCTTATCGAAGCAATTCAGGTTAGGAGAACGTACTAGCCTGGAGGCGATGGGGGAAGCTTTCAATCTGTTTAACGTCACAAACATTCTCGGCGTTTCCAACGTGAATTATTCGGGATTCAATAACGCCTTGGTACGCGATGACAACGACTCCGCTAACGCCGGCTACTTGCATTCCTCAGCCTTTGGTAAGGCGGTGACAACGGCGGGCGGAGTGTTCGGCTCGGGCGGACCTCGCGCATTCCAATTAGGATTGCGATTGGCCTTCTGATTGACAACGCAAATCGCAGTAGCCTCACAGACCGAATCCGTATCCAGAACAGGACTGAAGCGCGAGCTTGGTTTGGGTTCGGCCACAGCCATCATCGCCGGCCAGACGATTGCGATTGGAATATTCCTCACTCCGGCCGCAATGGCGAAGTCGCTCGGGTCGCCCTTTTTACTCTTTCTGGTCTGGCTGCTGATGGGAGCCATGACATTGTGTGGTGCGCTTTGCATCGGCGCGCTTGCCGCACGCTTCCCGGCAACGGGCGGAATCTACATTTTTCTCAAAGAGACTTACGGAACGAAAATCGCGTTCCTGTACGGTTGGATGTGTTTGCTGGTAATGGATCCGGGCCTGTCCGCCGCATTGGCAATCGGGATCAGTAGCTACATTGCTTATCTGTTGCCGCTCGCGCCCGTTCAGCAGAGGCTCGTAGGCGTGGCAATCATCGTAGGAGTCGCGACGCTGAACGTTCTGGGAACCAATATTGGAGCGGGCTTCTTGCGCTGGATCACCGGGCTCAAGCTTGCGGTCCTCGCCCTTCTCCCGATTTGGGCGGTGCTGGCGGGAAAAGGAACTTGGCTAAATCTGTCGCCCTTCTTTGCTCAGCATTCCGGTTCGGTCAGCCTGAGTCATGCGCTTCCGGAAGCTTTTGTTGCTGCATTTTTCTCCTTCGGAGGCTGGTGGGAGATCAGTCGCATTGCTGGTGAGGTGCGGGATCCTGAACGCAATCTGCCGCGAGCCATGATCTTTGGAACATCCGTTGTCACGCTGGTGTACCTGGCGGTGAGCGGGATTTTTCTTTACGCAGTTCCGCTCGAACGGGTCACGTCAGACCAAATATTCGTTTCGCTGATGGGCGAAGTGCTCTTTGGGAAGATTGGCGCTGATCTGCTCTCACTGATCGTGATCGTATCGGTGTTGAGCAGCCTCGCAGCGTTCATGTTTGCTGCTCCTCGCGTCTACTTCGCAATGGCAAAAGACGGAGTTTTCTTTCCCCAGATCGGAAACGTTCACTCCAGAATGGGGACTCCTGTTTACGCTATTCTTTTGCAAGCAACGTTGGCGTGCGTACTGACTCTGCTTGGGACCTTTGCCCAGGTGATCGCATATTTTATATTCAGCACATTAGTGTTTCTCGGGCTTACGGTGCTGTCGGTTTTTTTACAACAGAGAAAACAGCCGTTCAAATTTTCTTTCGGATATCCATTCACGCCCGCGGTTTTTCTTTTTCTACTTCTCACGTTGATAATCCTGCTGGGCATTAACAAACCCTTGCAAAGCGCAATGGGAATAATCGTCGTAGTGATGGGAATTCCAGTGCACAGATGGTTTAAATCGAACTCAATCGGCGGTGCTAATGAGTGAAGACAAAGTGAACACTTCGGAAACAAAGATCAAATTGGTGGAAGATGCCGAAGCCACCGGCCTTGTTGCAGAGGTGTATGACGAGTGGCGCAAAAAATCCGGGCGCAAAGAGGTTCCTGGAATTCTAAAGTGCTTCAGTGCGCGGCCTGATTTTCTCAGACAAGTAATGGCATTTTCCGATACCGTCCACTTCTCAGAAGGCCATCTTACCCGCCGACACAAGGAGATGATCGCGACTTACGTCTCCGCCCTGAATCATTGTCCGTATTGAATAGACAGTCATGCTTACTTCCTGCGTGTCCAGGGAGCCGAAGAAAATAGCGTACAAGGATTGGCCGCGGCGCATCCCAGTTCAGCTGGGCTGACCGAAGCGGAACAAGCGTTACTGGATTACGTAAAAAAAGTAACCGAGGCAGCATACAAAACAACAACTGAAGATGTTCAAAAATTGCGTGATCAATCCTGGTCAGAGGACCAGATCGCGGAAGCGGTCTATATCACCGCGATGTTTGCGTTCTTTAACCGTGTAGCAGACGCATTCGGAATCGAACCTATGGGCTACCTGGGAACAAGCGGAACGAACGCAGCCAAATAGTTTGTATCCAGAAGCGTGATCCTAAACTGTTAAGATATCCTTTTCGCGTTAGATCATTTGCAACGCGCGGTGCAAGGAGATTTCATTGGGGCTCCAATTCAAGGGCTCCAATAAGAAAATGAATGAGAAGAAAACAATGGCACTAATACGGTTGAAGCACCACTTGCAAGAATATTAAGTTGTTGAATCTAAACATCTGCTTTGTTTCGGGACCAGGGGGTCGGAGGTTCAAATCCTCTCGCCTCGACCAATCTTGTCGTCGCCCGTACGGCAACACTTCATATTGAGCACGGGAATCAGACTCATTTCACTCGTACCTTTGGTTCCACCGACATGCCGAGCCGCAACAGGTGCTCGGGATCCTGCCCTTTTTCGAAAATTATCTTGACTGGGATTCTCTGGACTACTTTGACGTAGTTTCCGGTCGCATTTTCAGGCGGCAACACGCTGAAGAGCGACCCGGTTGCGCCGGCGATGTTGAGAACGTGGCCGTTGTAGGTGTTGCCGTGAGCATCGACGGAGATCTTCGCGGGCTGCCCCGGCCGCATATACCTTAATTGCGTCTCCTTGAAGTTGGCTGTCACCCAGATATTCTGACTGTCCAACGGAACGATCGTCATCATTTGCTGTCCCGATATTACGTTCTGGCCTGGCTGCGCGGACCTTTGTCCTACGAGCCCGCTGACGGGCGCCACTATCGTCGCATATTGCAAGTTCAACTGGGCCTGCTGCAACGCTGCAGCTGCACTTTGAGTTTGTGCCTCCGCTGCCCGCGCCCTGGAGAGCTGTATCGAAATCTGCTGGGGTCGCGTTTGCGCGTTTCGTACTTCTGCCTCGGCTTGCTCAACCTTCGCCTGCGCCTGAGTGACAGACTGGGCTGCCGCTAAAGCCAGCGCCCGGGCATTCGCAACGGCAGCAGCTGTGCCTTTCTGGGCAAGGACAGCTTGAGTATATTGCTGCTGCGGGATCTCGTCCCTAGCCGCGAGCGGCTTGTATCGACGGACGTTGTCCTGAGCATTCAGGTCGTTGGCTTCCGCCTGCCGCAGCGCGGCCTCAGCCGCATCAAACTGTTTCTCGGCCGCGGCGAGGCCAGCAGTCGCATTCGCGAGGTCCGCTTCAGCTGTAGTGACGGTGGTTGAAGTGCTCACCGAAGTGACGGGCACAGTGGTCTTCTGCGCGGCGGCATTGGCCTGATCATTGGCCAAGATCGCCTTGGCGTTCGCTACCGCGACCTCATAGTCTTTGGGGTCGAGTTGCGCCAGCACGGTGCCGGCTTCTACATACTGATTGTTGTCCACCGTGACACGAGTAACGTAGCCCGAAACTCGGGAGCTGACGGGATAGATATAGCCGTCGACTTGAGCGTCATCCGTGGATTCATAGGTAGTGAAGTAGCGATACAACAGGACTCCGACCACGACGACAACAAGGCCGAGTACTCCCAGCAGGATTTTCGTGCGCGGTTTCAGACTCCGCCTTCGAGTTCGTCCCGACTCCACTCCCGTGCCGCTGGAGGGTTCTTCGAGCTTAGGCTTTTGCGGGGCTTCTGTTCTTGTGTCGGCCATCGTCACTTTACTCCCAGGAATTGGAGGCCAGATTGTTGTGCCACGCCGATTGCTTGCGCGAGCGATATTTTGGCCGAGTTGTAGCTGTAGAGACTGGCGATGTACGACTGGTTAGCCAAAGCTACTGCTTGTTGGGCCTGGACGACCTCGACATTATTGGCCACCCCCGCTTGAAAGCGGTGTTGCGCCTGCTCCAGTGTCTGGTTGGCAAGCTCGACATTGCTTTGCGCCACGGTCACAAGATCGGACGACGACTTCAAGTTGAGGAATGCCGTTCGAACCTGGGTGTCAATCTTGCCACTCAGGTCCGCAAGTTGTGCTTTGCGGTCCTGTAGTGTCGAATCCGCCTGCAATTTGTCAGCTTGGACTTGAGTTCCAAGGAACAACGGGATGGTGATAGTTCCTGCGACCGTGAATGTCCCGTGCGAGTTGGAAAAATTTGGGCTGCCAATGTCGCCGTAGTTGGCGTTAATACCCGCCGAGGGATAGTACTGCGCCGCGGCCGCCTGCAGCGCCAATTCAGCCGCTCGGACCTGCACCTTGGCGCTCAGGTAATCGGACCTAGCCAGATAGGCTTGCTTTAAAGCCTGCTCCAGCGTGATACCGGTCAGCGGGGCATAGGGGATCGGGTCAGTCAACTGGAAGTCTTGGCCATTCGGCAGGCCGATGATCCGGGCCAGAGCGAGTTTGTCTATGGCGAGTTGGTTCTCGGCGGAGATGAGTTGCTGCTGCTGTGACTGCAACTGCACCTTGGCGCGCAGCACGTCGATGCCGGCAATAACGCCTGACTTGTTTCGATCCACGTCCTGCTCGTAGATCACCTGGTTGGTCCTGACCTGAGCTCGGTTAGACTCCACGCTAGCCGCATCAGCAATTACTTGCAGATAGGCTACGGCCGTGATCAAGATCACCAGGTCACGATCGTTTCTATTGGAGTATTTCGAAGCCATTTCGGACTGCGAAGCCGACTTCCAGTTCTTGAGGTCAGACCAGTTAATAATTTCCTGGTTCAGGTACCCGCGAGCGTCGACTACGGAGAATGGCCCAACAATCGGTGGGATGTTGAGGCCGGGAATACTGGGCAGCCGTATACCCTCGGCTCGCAGATTGATCTGTTCGACTGTGTCACTCACTTTCGCGTTGAGGTTGGGTAGCAGGGCGTTCAAATTGCGCAGGCGCGCGGCGTGGGCGGCTCTGGTGTTCTGGTCGCTCTCAATCACCCCGAGGTTGTATTTCAGGGCGAGGTCGAAGGCGTCTTTGAGCGAGAGCGCAAGCGATGTCCCCGTCGCTTGGCCGGTGGGCACGCTTCCCTGAAATGGGCTTTGCTGATATGCGCTTTGCTGCTGGCCGATGGGTGTGCTCCCGGACTGCGACCCGCCTGACGTGCCAACGCCAGTGGTTGTCTGGCCGAAACCGAAACCTTGGGCGATCGCGAGCAGACTGAGGAGGACAGCGCCGCGCGCAAACCTCTCCATAAGGCGTCTCTCAGTAAACATTGCGACTCCCGTTCCGGACGTCCGTCGCATCGATCACGTCCGCAGCTTTGATAACTTTGCAGCTGTCTCGAGGATTGTCTTCACTGCTACGTCCTCCCCCATGCTGGAATTAACCATCAGGTGAAAACGGCGTCTTTCAGGCCAGTCCACTCCAAAATACTGCTTGATGAAAGCCGCACGCTGGACGTCGACCGTCTCCACCAGTTCAATCGCATCCTTCTCGTCCTTGCCAGTTGACTGCAAGCGGAGGACTTTGTCTTGAAAAGGGGCGTAAACAAAAACGTGGAACGCGTCATTGCGGTCCCCCAAGTAGTAAGCGGACCCTCGCCCCACAATCACGGAGTCGCCGACCTCAGCTACTTGCATCACGATTTTCTGCACGACTTCGCGAACGCAGTCGGTATCCACCAGCTTCAACCTGGGTGCGTTCAGGCTTCCTTCGAAACTGCCGCGCATAAAAGCCTTAAGGAGGCGGTAGGAGGCGGGATCCCTTTGCTCCTCATGCTCCACGACCACATGGCGGTCACAATCCATTCGTCGGGCGATTTCATCCGTCAGCAACTGGTCCCAAAGTCTCCAGCCAAGGCGCTCCGCCACCTCCTTAGCGATGGCACCTCCCCCACTTCCGAATTCGCGCTCAATCGTGATGATTCGAATCATGGTGAATCTCAAACTCCTGAGCAATCAGCTGTCCGCGCCGCTTGCCAATTTTTATCGCTAGCCGACTGCTACTTCGCCGGCTCCAGGCTGGTTCCTTCTTAGCGCAAACGAGAGCAGGAACATGATCGCCGCTCCAATGGCCAGAATCGCGTACGTGTCGACGTAAGCGAGGGCACTCGCCTGATCTCTCACTGTGCGATAAAGCCGGGCGTATGCCTGGTGCGTGGCCGTTGTTACACTCATCCCCGCTTCCGTCAGCCGCATGGCCAGAGCATGAAGAACCTGGTTAAACGGAAGGTGTCCAGGGCTGGTGTTCGAAACCAGGTACGCCTGATGGACTTGCGCCCGGCGAGCCGTGAGAGTGGTCACCATGGACGTTCCGAAGCTGCTCCCGATGTTCCGCATGAAGTTCACCATTCCGGCGATAGTGTTGTTCTTTTCCGGCGGCATTCCCACATACACCGCGAGCGATATGGGCACGAACAAAAACGGAAGGCCAATCGCCTGCAGAACGCGTAAGTAGCTGGCAGTCCTGAAGCTGATCTGCAAACTGAGATGCTGGGTGGTGTAGTACAAGGACCACGCGAGCACCAGCCAACCAAAGCTGATCAAGTAGCGCGCCTGCACCTTGGACGAGAGTATCCCTACGACGGGCATCATAACCAGCAGCACGATCCCACCGGCCGAAAGGACAAGGCCCGCCGACTGAGCCTCGTAGCCCAAGTAGTTCTGCAGGAATTGTGGAAGGAGCACAATGCTGGAGAACAGCACGACTCCCAAATTGAACATCATCAGGTTGGAGCCCAAGTAGTTGAAATTCCTGAAGAGGCGCACGTCGATGACAGGGTCCTTTTGAAACCATTCCCATATGACCAGGGCAACCAGTGCCACCACGGCAATCACGGTGAGCGTGAGAATAAAGTGTGACCCGAACCAGTCATCCTCTTGCCCTTTATCAAGCACCACCTGCAGCGCGGCAATGCCGATGGTGAGCAGAGCCACGCCGATGTAATCGATTCTCACGCCAGCGCCTTTGGCGACCCTCGCCCAAGGCGGATCTTCGACCAGGCGATAGATCAGGAACAGCGCCACAATACCCACGGGCAAATTGATGAAGAAAATCCAGCGCCAACTATAGTTGTCTGTGATCCAGCCACCCAAAGTGGGTCCGATGGTCGGACCGAAGACTGAGGTGATGCCGTATAGCGCGAATGCCACGCCGCGCTCTTCAGGCGGAAACGTATCTGCCAGAATCGCTTGAGCCATAGGCTGCAGTCCGCCGCCGCCGGCACCTTGCAGGACCCTAAATATAATGATCGTCCCAAGATTTGGGGCGATTCCGCACAGTAGGGAGCTCAAAGTGAAGAGCACGAGGCAGATCATGAAGAACCGCTTGCGTCCGAATAAGCCGGCAAACCAACCGGTCATGGGCAGCACGATGGCGTTTGAGGCGAGATAGGAAGTGAGAATCCAGGTGCTCTCGTCGTTGCTCGCGCTCAGGTTGCCGGCGATGTGGGGCAACGCGACGTTGGCGATGCTTGTGTCGAGCACCTCCATGAAGGCCGCCATCGCAACCACGATTGCAATCAGCCAAGGATTGGCCTTGGGGCGCCATCGCTTACCGGGGGGCTCGCCGAAGCTGTCCGCTTGCGAATTCATTGAGCTCTCACCACCTGCTTGCTCGGACACCTTCGGAGTTCGGCGCGGCTGACAGCTTGGTTGATGCGGCAAGTTCAGGGGAGTTGTCCCCGGCTCAATGTTTTGGGACGGCTCTGGAGTATCCAGAACTGGAATTATTTGGTGATGCAGAACCTATCGCCCACTCCCCTGTTGTTGCACCTCGAATCTTCAATCTAAGTTCGCTATAGGAAGAGACAGCAAAAGCATCCGGGTTCAACAAATTCCAACAGCTTTCAACGAGCAGTTGGCAAGCCGTTCCACACCGATCAGTTCCAATCCTCAAAGCGGCTAGCCAGTATTTCTCAATCCGGCCGAGATTCCGCTGATGGTAGCGCCTAAAGCAAACTTTAAATCAGATGTGTCCTGGCCTGCTCGCTTGCGGCGCAATAGCTCAATCTGAATCAAACTCAACGGATCCACGTACGGATTGCGCAATCGGATGGAGCGGTCTAAGACCTGATTTGTCTCTAGTAGCCGGGTTTGTCCAGTGATGCGCAGCAGCATTGTCTTCGTTCTTTCGAACTCTTCTTTCAGCATGCCATAGACTCGCTGGCTAATCCCTCGATCTTTAACCAGGCTGGCGTACATGCGAGCAATTCCAAAATCGGCTTTCGCCATCCCCATCTCGACGTTGCGAACCATATCCTCAAAAAGGTAAAAACCGCTCATCATCTGTTTGAGCAGTTCCTCATTTTCTGTAGACTGCGAAGCGAATTGCTCTAGCGCATGTCCCACGCCAAACCAGCCAGGCATTACGTGCCGGCTCTGCATCCATCCGAAGACCCAAGGAATAGCACGTAAGCTTTCCAAGCCTCCGTTCTGCGATCTGCGGGATGGACGTGAGCCGATTCGTGCATATTCCAAGTCGTCGACGGGCGTAGCCTGGTAGAAATATTCGATCAGTTCAGCATTTTCGGCGATGTTCGTTCGATAAAACCGGAAAGCGAGTTGTGACATGTGCTCCATTGCCGCCGCCCATGTCCTTTCCTGGACGGGGATAATAGGGCGCCCCGGCCGCACCAAAGCTTCCAGTGATGCCGCCACCATCAATTCCAGATTCCACTCCGCTAACAACGGATCAGAATACTTCCAGTTCAATACCTCCCCTTGCTCGGTAATGCGCAGTTTTCCCGAGAATGCACCCACAGGTTGCGCCACGATGGCCCGGTGCGTTGGTCCGCCGCCACGGCCGACTGTGCCACCCCGGCCATGAAAGAGCCGCAGTTTGACTCCGCATTCGTCGGCAATCGCATGCAAGTCGCGATGTGCCTTGTATATTTCCCATGTGCTCGTGAACATGCCTCCGTCCTTGTTGGAATCGGAGTATCCAAGCATGACCTCCTGGTTTCGACCCCAAGAATCAAGAAATGGCTGATATTCCGCCGTCAACCAGAGCTCACGGCAATGCTCTGGGCAAGCCCGCAGATCTTCTATCGATTCGAAAAGTGGTACCGGCATCAGCCCGGGATCGTGTTCTGAGGCCTTCACGGTGATGCCGTTCAATTCCGCAAGACGCAGAAGTTGGGTGACGTCACTAGCGCTCGTCGCGCCGCTAATTACGTATTGCGCGATTGAATCTGCAGGAAACTCACGCTTCAGTTCCGCTATGGTGCGCAAAGTTTGCATCAACTCGAGTGTCGAGCCGGAGGGTGTTCTCAGGGACTGTGTTGCCTTCGTAATTTCATTGAACGCCTGCATATGTACACGCGCGTGTTGTCGTACATCCAATGTGTGTAGATGGAAGCCAAAACATTCGGCCTTCCTTATAAGCGGGTTGACAATCATTTTGGCCAACCGCTCGCCATGATTTTCGAGCAAGCTCTTGCGGATTAGCTTTAGGTCAGCGACAAATTCCTCCACATTTGAGTAAGCCTGTTCTCCTTGCGACTGTTCCAGCGCAAGCATCAGTCGCTCTTGCATCCGGGCAAGGAATGCCCGATAGACTTCATCTTCGGGACCCCAGGGCTGTTTCCGCAACGGTACCCGTTGCACATAACTTGTCGTCGCCCCAACCAATTCTTCTGAGACTCCGATCTGCCGGCGCGAGGAACTGATCGTGCGCATCAGCTCGCGAGTGGCCATAATGTAATGATTCAGAATTACTTGGCGAGCCATCTGCAAAGCTTCGCGCGTCGATGCCGGAGTCACGTTTGGATTACCGTCCCGGTCGCCCCCGATCCAAGAACCGAAGCGAATCACATTGGGAATCTCCGGCACACGTCCATAGACATCCAGGAGCGCTTCCTCGAATTCCCTATACAAATCAGGTACCACGCCAATCAGGCATGCGGGATAGAGGTCCAAACCCATTTTGATCTCATCTCGCACAGTGGGCTGCTGGCGCCGAACTTCATCTGTCTGCCAGAGGGTTGCGATTTCTGAGGCGATGAACTCCTGGTGCTCTCGAACGGCTTGTGCAGTGAGCGGTAAGCTATCAAGCGCCTGCAACCGTTCGCCAATTCTGTGTCGCTTATAAAGAACCGTGCGCCTTGATACTTCTGTTGGGTGCGCGGTGAAGACAGGAACTACTTCAATCTTCCTCAGTGCTTCAATGATCGCTTCGCGACTGATTCCTGCCGTCTTCATCCGCTGTAAAGTTCCTGCAAAAGAACCCGGCAGATATACACGATTTCCGGAGACCTGCTTAGCTCTCTTTCTTCTTTTACGGTGATTAGCCTCTGCAAGATTGATAAGTTCGAAGTAGATTGCGAATGCCTTCGCTATTCTATGGGCATCGTCAAGAGACATCTCCGCTACCGACCGTTTTGAATCGATCACTAGATCGGAGGTATCGGCCCCGGAGGATTCCTGTTCGCGGCGCGTCACCATAGATGTCCGGAGTTGTTCAACCGTGTTTAGGAACTCAGGGCTAACCTGTTCCGCCAAGGTGTCGCCCAGAATCTTGCCGAGTGAGCGGACATCGCGGCGCAAAGGAACTTCTTTGACATCGGGTGCATCGCTGATTAGTTCGCTCAACCTGTGATGCTGATCAATGACAGACCATAGAAGCTCGCTTTTGCGGATGACCATAGCACCTAGAGTCGCAAATCCAACCCGAAGAGCGCAAGCGACCTGGAAAACTGATTGATGGGCCTTACCGAATTAGCAAGACAAATAAACCGTCTTCAAAGTAAGCTCGTCAGAAGTCTGCAAAACAAATGCAATTCGCCCTTCGCTTCACGTTCTAACAACTAAGGCTGGAAAGACACGACGTTTTCACGGACCGATGCGCAAAATAATATTCGCTGCCACAGTACTTCTTCTTTCTCTTATTGCTCTCCCGCTTTATTCTCAGCAGTCGCCGACGATCACAAAAGTGGAACCGCCTGACTGGTGGGCGGGTCTGCCTTCCCCAACTCTTCTCATCTATGGCACCGGACTGGCGAACGCACATGCGACTTTGGCATCTGCACCTGCCGGGATAACGATTAAACAACAAAGGCCCGGCAATGAAGGACTGTACTATGTCGTCGAATTGGCTGGAACAGAAAGTGCTAGTCCAGGTGCTCTCAAGCTGCACATGCAATCTTCAGCTGGCACCCAAGACATTACTTTCAATCTGCAACGGCGGAGCACCGCTTCCGGGCCAAAGACTCTCACCGCCGAAGATGTCATTTACCTCATCATGCCGGACCGATTTGCAGATGGCGATCCCTCAAACAACCAACCTCGAAGGTCTTCAAATACTTATGACCGCAGCAAGCCCCGTGCGTATCACGGAGGGGATCTCAAAGGCATCCGCGATCACCTCGGGTATCTCGAAGAACTCGGAGCAAATCTTCTCTGGCTGACTCCGATCCTTGACAATGACGACAACTCCCCTCAGGACTATCACGGATACGGAACCGTCGACTTCTATGCTGTAGAAGAGCACTTTGGATCGTTGGAAGATTTCCAGGATCTCGTGCACGATGCTCACCGCCGCGGGATGCGAATATTTCTGGACGAAGTGGTGAACCATGTAGGGCCGCGCCATACATGGGCGCAGCATCCACCCTCTGATTGTTGGCTACACGGCACGCCTGCAAATCATCCGCGATTCAGCGATGATTTTCTGTCCATCACTGATCCTCATGCGACAAAGTCTCGCTGGTACAACACTATCGCTGGCTGGTTTGGCGATGTGCTTCCCGATCTCGACAACGATTGCCCGGAAGTAGAGAACTACCTCTTCCAGAATGCTGTGTGGTGGAAGGAAAAGACGGGCATTGATGGCTATCGGTTGGATACTTTCCCTTATTCATCGCGACAATTCTGGGCGAAATGGCACAACGATATGCGCAAGCTATACCCCGAGATCGCGGACATCGGAGAGGTGTTCAACGCAGACCCCGCAATCACGGCATTTTTTCAGGGCGGGCGGAAACAGTTTGACGGAATAGACTCTGGCGTAACGTCTGTTTTTGACTTCCCGACCATGTTTGCAATTCGCGATGTTCTCACCGGGAAAGCCCCAGCCGGAAAGCTGGCTTCAACTTTGAGCCGCGACAGCTTATATCCGCATCCAGAAAAACTTGTAACCTTCTTTGCGAACCACGATCTGCCTCGATTCGCTTCACTGCCGAACAGTTCACTACAGAAACTGAAGATGGCGATTGGTTTGATCGCTACTTTAAGGGGCACGCCTCAACTGTATGCAGGCGACGAAATCGGAATGGAAGGCGGAGATGATCCTGACAACCGGCGCGATTTCCCAGGTGGCTTCCCCGGAGACGCGCAGAATGCCTTCTCCACCGCCGGTCGGACGCCGCGACAAAATGGGGTATTTCAGTTCACCAAGGCAGCCCTCGCACTTCGTCGCGAGCATCCTGCACTGAGGAACGGCGCGTTATTCCACGCCGCGATTACGGAGGAAGTGTATTCCTTTGTCAGACGCGCCGGTAAAGATGCCTTGCTGATCACTTTGAATGCATCGGCTCAGTCGCGGACGGTGTCATTGTCCAACGAAGAGCAAGGCGCTCTGCCACGCGCTTCAGGTTTACGTCCCCTGCTGAATTCAGGGAGCGGCGCGCTGGCGACAGTCGAGTTTTTGGGAGGCAAGGCACAATTAGAAGCTCCGGCATTTAGCATTACCATTTACCAGATTGAGCAGCAAGGGCCGCCATAGCTCACGGAGTGTCGCATGCCAGTCCGGAGCGCATTTGCCGCAAATTTCTGAAGTCGTCTCCTAGTGCCTACGATCCCGATTTGTCGGCAATTATGAGACAGCGATTTGCCCCGACCAAACATCATGTCGTGCAGAGTGGATGTCAGGCGGGCCTTGCCCTTCGCGCGTGCAACTGTCTAGCTCTGCTTGTCGACGTTCAGTTTCCGGTCCCAGCGATGTTTCCTTAGTTCATGAATGAGTTCCGCAGGCAGTGGGCCGGCATAGCTCAGCGCCAAATTTTCGCGGACGTGCTGCGGATTTCGCATCCCCACTATGGTCGTGCTTACGTCCGGATGAGAGAGGATGAATCGAATTGCCATCTCGGGCAAAGTCATCGATTTGGGAAGAATGGCTTTGAGCCGCTCCACACGATCCAAAGTGGCTCGCAGGTTTTCCGGATTGAAATAGGTCGATCGCCAATCGCTTTCCGGAAACCTTGTTTCCGCTGTGAGCTTTCCACCCAAACTACCTTCGTCGAGCGGTACCCTTGCGATAACACCCACATTTAATTCTTTGCATAGCGGAAATAGGTCATCTCCAGGAGCCTGATCGAAAATGTTGTAGACCACCTGCACAACATCGACCAGACCAGTCCGCAGTGCGGCTATCCCATTCTCAGGCTGCCAACGATTAAGGCTTATTCCAAAGGAGCGAATGATCTTTTCGCGCTTTAGCTTCGATACCGTTTCAGAGAACGACTTCTCGTGTGCCCAGGTATCGTCCCAGACATGAAATTGGAGCAGGTCAATGCAATCAACCTTGAGTTTCTTGCGAATCTGATCTGCATAGCTAAAGACGTGCTCTGCGGGAAAACAATCTTTATAGGAATAGTTAGGAGATGCCGGCCATTTGCGGTTCTTCGGAGGGACCTTCGATGCCGCGTAAAGACGCGCATTGCGGTTTGCTTCTAATGCATCACCGAGGAAGCCGTCGCTCTTGCCTTCGCCGTAGGCCCAAGCCGTGTCGAAGAAAGTGCATCCTAAATCAACGGAGAGCTGCAATGCATTGCGTGACTCGTGATCATCAGAGCCACTCCAGCCGCTCATACCCCAGAGCCCATATCCGATCTCACTTACACTGAATCCTGTCCGCCCAAGCTTTCTGAACTTCATTGCGCCTCACTTTATTGAGAGTTGAAAAACAAATCTTCAACGTTCTGTTGTGACGACCGGCAGTTCGACGAAGCTGGCATGCCCGGAATCGTGGTAAATGCGTTCGGTCGCTTTTTTGTAGTCAGTAGGGCGGGCGAAGAAGATGTTCGGTACGAAGGTCTGCGGGTTGCGATCGTAGAGCGGGAACCAGCTTGACTGCACCTGTACCATGATCCTGTGGCCGGGCAGAAAGACGTGATTCGACGTTGGCAACGCGAATTTATAGAGCAGCGGAGTGCCAGGTGTAATGGCCTTTGGCTGCGAGAGGCTCTCACGATAGCGTCCACGGAAGATGTCCATAGATATTGCGAGCTGATAACCGCCGAGTTCTGTCTGTCCGGGGACCTCGTCCGGATAAACGTCGATCAGCTTGACGACCCAGTCGCTGTCAGTACCTGTAGTAGAGGCAATCAGGTTGGCTATCGGCTCGCCGCTGATCTTGACCGGCGCGGTTAGCACATCCGTTTTGAAGGTGAGCACGTCGGGTCGACCAGAGAACTCACGCTGATCATCAACCAGCCAGCGCACCCATGAAAGATTGGGCGTGTAGCCGACCGGCTGACTGGGTCGAGCGCGGAAAGGCACGGGCTTGGCTGGATCGGATACATACTCATCGAAAGCATCGCCGCTGGATGGTACGGTGAACGAAAGCTTTGCGTCGGACTGGAAGTAGAGCGGCTTCGGCGTAGGGGCGCATCCGTTCTCGCATCCGGCTGGCCAGGACTTGAGTTGCAACCAACGATTCGTGCCGGTCTCAAACGCGGTTACCGGGGCAATGTGCATTGCCGGCGCGTCATCCTGCAGATAGTGCGCCAGGAAAGGCGCAAGGATATGCTCTCGGAAGTAAAGGCCGGTGTCGCTGCGGAACTTGATAGCACCCAGCGAATCGGCATCGTCGATTTCCTGCCCGTGGTGCCACGGGCCGAGGACGAAGAAAAGTTTGTCGTGGTGATCGTCCTTGGGCGCAAGCACCTTATATACGGCCGAGGCGCCGTAGATGTCCTCCTGGTCCCAGAGGCTGTGCACCAGCATGGTGGGAACGGTGAGAGGCTCACCGGCCAGCACACGATCGACGGCCTGCTCACTCCAGAAGCTGTCATACGCGGGATGTTCCGTCACTTTCTTCCAGAAGCCGATCTGTCCCATCTTGCGCTGCTTGCCCAGTTCGCCTGCGGAAACCGCGTTCATGTACATGTCATAGTCGTCGAAGTTGCTGCTTAGCCAGTGCGCACTGTTGTCGCGCGTCGCGGTCTGCTCGTAGATGTATGGCATGTTTTGCTGGCGGAACGCGCCATTGTGGAACCAATCGTCACCGCGCCAGCCATCGACCATGGGGTTCATGGGGACAACACACTTCAATGCCGGATGCGGATGCACGAGCGGCATGAGCGAGAGGAAGCCGTCGTACGAGATGCCGAGCACGCCCACCTTGCCATTCGATTCCGGCAGGTTCTTTACCAGCCAGTCGATGGTGTCATAGGTGTCCGTCGATTCATCCACAGCAGTGGGATTCAATGGGCCATGGATCGGGCGGTTCATCACATAGTCGCCCTCACTGTCATATTTGCCGCGAATGTCCTGCATGACGCGGATGTATCCGCCGGCAACGATGGGTTCCGTTGCATTGTCATAGCCCCAAAGACTTGTGCCAAGATGCACGCTGGGCGTATTCGTAGTGAGTGCGGTTGCTCTGTACGGAGTGCGCGTGACCAAGATGCCGACGTGCTTCGCTCCCTTAGGCACGAGAATGACGGTATGCAATTTGACGCCGTCCCGCATAGGGATCATGACGTCGCGACGCTCGTGGTCCATGCCATAGGTCGGCTGCTCGAAAGCGGAAGGGGTCTCGCTCGGGTAGTTCGGATACTTGGGCGAAGTTTGAGCACGCGCCACGCCGAAGATGAAGAGCAATGACAACGACGTTACTGCCAAACGAGAGAGCCGACGTGCAGACTTAGACATAGAGAAAGCCTTTCAGGGAATGGAGAGAGAAATATAACAGGACAGCTCTGCTATGTGGACTGCTTTGCCGGATGCGAACGCAGACTCCCACAGGTGTGGTAGTACGAATTAGGAATTGAATATTGAATTCAGCGTGGGATCCATTGCGGATTGCCGGTGAAGAGGCCGTGCACTATCCCGATCTGATATGCAAGAAAAAGGCCGAAGCAGAGGCTAAGGATTCCGGCGGCGGCTTGCAATCCTGTGCCGAAACGTGCGAATCGATTCTGCGCATAGGAAACTGTCGAGCCCATGATCGTGGTAATGAGCATCATGCCCGCGATCGTCCCGATGCCGAATACAACCAGGTAGCCAAGTGCCCATCGCGAATCTTGGATCGTGGCCAGAATCAGCAGCGCTATGGCGGCGGACCCTGCCATTCCGTGAATCAGTCCGATGACAACGGGACGCAACAGTCGATAGGAACTCAGTCCGCCGAAGTGCCGATCGATCCATGCAACCGGCGTGGTATCGGATCTGTGCGGATGAGATTCCGGATGATGCCCGTGCGCGTGTGTGTGGATGTAATCCCCGTGAGCATGGGTGTGGGTGTGGATTGTGCCTCGATCGCCTGCCTTCTGATCTGTGCCAGCGCGCAAGAGGGCGGCGATGTTCAGCGCTCCGAGCAGAACCAGCATGACGCCAACTGAAAACTCCATGCCTAACCCGAGCCATGGAGGAATCACCAGTCCGAACAAAATGATAGCGCCGCCCACGAGCAGAACAGTGAACGTATGGCCGAGTCCCCACAGGGCTCCGATCAAATGTGCTTGGCCAAGCTTTCGCTCTCTGGTGACAATAGTGGATACGGCGATGACGTGGTCGGGATCACTGGCGTGGCGCATGCCGAGAAAAAATCCAATCCCAAGAATCGCGAACAATTGTGTGATGGAATCTGGATTCGCCATGCTCGTCAGTCCGCCGCCAGGTAGCGCGACTGACTGCGACGCGATTCAAGATACTGCATGAAGTCCGGCATGCCCTCGCCGGTCTTGGATGAGAGTCTGAGTATGTCCATTCCGGGGCGAACGGCATGAATATTTCTTTGCGCCGACGGCCAATCGAAATTGACATGAGGAGCCAAATCAATCTTCGAGATGAGGGCGACGTCGGCGGTATTGAAGATGGTGGGATACTTGAGAGGCTTGTCCTCGCCTTCGGTCACTGACATCACAACAATGCGCAAGTCCTCTCCCAAGTCATAACTTGAGGGGCAAACTAGATTGCCGACATTCTCGATGAAGAGAATATCCAAATCTGCCAGAGCCCATCCCTGCAAAGAGCGTTCCACCATCGCAGCGTCGAGATGACAGATGGTGCCGGTGGTGATCTGCCGGATCGGAGCGCCACTCCGGGCAAGCCGCTCGGCATCATTCGCAGTAGCAAGATCGCCCACCAAAGCAGCCACGCGTTTCTGCGGATGCAACTCTGTCAGCAGGCTCTCCAGAAATGCAGTCTTGCCAGCGCCCGGGCTTGAGACCACACTCACCACAAACACTCCCGCATCGGAAAAACGCTGGCGTAGCGCGCGAGCCAAAATGTCATTCTGCTTCAGGACATTTCGTCGCACTTCGATCAATCGCGGAGTGGAAGTCACCCTTGCAGCTCCAATGCAGAGATTTCGAGTTCCCGTCCGTGAAGAACTTGCGGGATGTGGTCCGGAGATGCAGGGCAAAAGAAGTCCTGCAATGACGGTGGACTGTGCTCTGCCTCGCAGGTAGGACAGTAGAGGACTGCCGGAATTTCCTCGATCACCAACTGTGAACCCTCTAGCGGAGTGTCGTTACAGGCAAGATCGTAAGAGAACAGAAGCGCATCCTTCGATACGCCCGATAGCGAACCCAGCTTGAGATGAATCGCGGCGACTTGCAGACCGCCTCGGCGCTCCGACTCTTCCATCACACCATCGATAATGCTCAGAGCAACTGAAAGCTCATGCATAACTCAAGCCGTGTCCACCTGTTACATATTGCGGATCTTCATGTAGCGACGAAGATCGGGAAGAAATGAAGCGAAAACGACGGCGGCCAATACCGCTGCGCCGGTGATCACATTTCGAGTTGCTCTGCTCATAACATCACCTCATCATCAACTTGGCCGGTGCTCGATCATCCCGGCTTGAATCTCGGTTACAAGTCGCGCGACAGTGCGACCGGCTTCTTCAATTGCATTCTGCACGGCATCGCTCAACCCCAGATAACCCTGACCGTCGGGGTCAGTAACCTCCGGCTCACAACCAACAAGCAATATCCGAGTCAGCTTGCCGCCCATCGCGATTGCCAATCGCAGCACCTTCACTGGATCCATTCCATGAGGTTCCAAAAGCATCTCTTGGGGTTGCCCGTCAGCATTTAAAGTACTGAGGTCGGGCTCGATAACGTAAATCGTTCCCGGCGCCTCACCGCGAGAGACCGCGTCAACAAAAATCACCGCGTCCCAGTCTTCCAGTAATGCATAGGTGAGATCGAAGCCGCGTATGCCGAAGTCAACGACGCGCACGCCCTCGGGGAACGGCTGTGTTGATAACGTCTTTACGACTTCCACTCCAAAGGCATCGTCGCCGAGGAAGATGTTTCCGATGCCCGCAACTAGAATCTTTGCACTCATGCCGCTCCCGATTCTGAATCTTTCGTAAGCGGCTCGACTTCCTCAGGAGAAAAGAAAAAGCGGTGACCCGGCTGGCGCAGCGCTCCCAGATCGCGGCCGGGATCGTCATCGAGCAGAACTGCAAAGTGGATGTTGTCGTCAAAATCTTGTTCGATGGATTCAATAGTCGCCACCTGTCCCTTGAGTGCGAGGTCGAGGATGTCAGCGCCCTTCTTCGGCCAAAGCCTGACTTTGTCGCCCTTCTTGAGATCGACTCCGAATACCCTGACGGATTCTGGCGTGGGCTTTTCTGCCAGGAAATCCCACTCGTTCATTGCGACTCCTCCTCTGTCCGGCGCAATGTCCGCAGCGCACCGTGCAGTTTCATCATTTGTTCCTGAGGGATCGACATAGTCCGCTCCAGCAACTCGCGAGCGCGCTCGTCACTCGCGTGCATCTCCTGCTGTTCGTCGGGAGTGAGCGTCATCACGCGCAGCGTCAGCATCTCGTCGATCTCAGTCCCGTCGAAGAAGTCGCCTCTGCTCTCAGGCGCAATCTTGGGATAGTCGTAGAGAATGATGGGTGAGCAAAGGATGGTCGTCCGGTCCCCTTCATCTCCGACTAAAACCGGAAAAGCGCCAACATTCTTAGAAGCCGCCACAGCGTCGGCGTATTGCGGAGGCGGATCGAGCAATGACACGAACTCGCCGCCTTCAATGCTGAGAATGAAATGTGCGGAGATCATCGATTGGCGCAGCACTTTGTCACGCTTGGCAAAATCTTCGGCGTCGAAAGGCGAAGTGTTTATCACACGTACGTTGATTCGGTTCAACTCCGGCTCGAGCTGCTCGGCGGAAACTTCTACTCTTCCTAGCAACTTCTTGCCGTCGTCGGCAGAGAATT
>JAOAPH010000171.1 GCA_025462835.1 Candidatus Angelobacter sp.
GCGTCATCAATCTTGCGGCTGGCTTCGTTCACGGCAGCGGTGATCAGGTCTTGCAGCATTTCAATGTCGCCAGATTGAACGGCTTCGGGTTCGATCTTCACTTCCAACAACCGCTTTTGGCCGTTCATCTTTACCGTAACTGTGCCACCACCGGAGCTAGCTTCCACAATCGTGCGCTGCATCTCGGATTGCAAATCTTGTGCCTGACGTTGAGCTTTCGCGATCAGTTCTTGAAATTGTTTGGGGTCAAAGCTGCCCATTTGAAAATCCCTCTTAATCGTTAGATTGCTGATCCTTATTCTGGGACTGCTGATCGATGACTGTCCGAATCTCCGCGCCAAATTTCTCCTGCATATAGCGGACGATCGGATCTTCGGCCGCGCGGCTGCGAGCGCTTCCCGATGGCCGCGATGTGCCTCGATGAGCAGCCGGCGTTGGGCTTGCATTCGCCGTTCCGCCACTGACTACTTTAATTCTAATCGCGCGTCCAGCGGATTGGCTTGCAGCCGCAGTTGCCAGCTTCTTGGGTTCGGCGCCGAATGACATCTCGATCATGATATTGGAAGCTGCGACCTTGATCGTCAGCTCCGCACCTTCAAGCGACCACTCGCCGCCGTCGAGAAGATTGGCAAGCATTGCCTGGCCTTCACCTTCCAACGCGCCGACGACCGCACCGCGCACTTGCTCGAGATCGCTGCCGGGAGTAGACGCTGCTATGGCAAGCGAAGTCGCCGGTGAAATCGCAGGTGCTTTCGCGATGCTCTCCGGAACAGCTTCAGCGATGGCGATAGCTGTTGCGACGGCAGCTGCTGTTGCGATGGCTGTCGATTTCGTTACTGCTTCTGCGACTGCGACGCTTGCTCCCGACGACATCTCCGGCGCGGAGTTGCGTCCCTTGCGTGCGCGGTCACTTTCGAAAGGCGAGGGAGCGGACGCGCCCGATCCGCGATCAGTTTCCGTGCTAGAACGGCGCTGCGGCTCGGGAGCAACGGGACGAGACGTGGGCGCGGCTGCAGGTTGTGGCCGAGCGGAGCTTCCAAGCACTGGCTGCTGGCTCAGGAGCTCTTCGAGGGGAAGCATTCTTTGCGCGTGCACCATCTTTAAAACGCCAAGCTCAAGATGGAAGCGCTGCTCCTGCTTATAGCCAAGTTCGTCGTGAGTGCGTAAAGCGATGTTGAGGAAGCGAGTGAGATCTTCTTCGGAGAACTGGCTTGCAAGTCGGCCAACTCGGGCGCGCTCATCCTGCGATATTTGGAGCAATGGCGAATCGGATCCGGCCACTTTAGCGACCAACGCATTACGCAGAAACCGCACCAGTTGACGGATGAAATGCGTTGGGCTTTGTCCTTCAGTGACCAGCTTGTCGATGAGTTGCAGAACATCCTGGCTGGAATCCCTTGCTACGAATTCCATTAAACGCTCGAGGATCTCAGACGAAACAGTACCAACCAGCCCACGCACTTGGACTGCGGTAATAGCCGTGGACTTGCCGCTTCCGGCGATGGCCTGATCCATGATGGAGAGCGCATCGCGCATGGAGCCGTCGCCAGCTTCGGCGAGCACTGCGAGCGCGTCGTCTTCAACCGCGATTTTCTCCTGCTTGGCAATATCGCGCAGTTGGCCAACAATATCCTCGAAACGGACTGCGTGAAAACTGAAGTGCTGGCAGCGCGAGCGGATAGTCTGCGGAATGTCTTCCGGCTGAGTGGTCGCCATCATGAAGATGATGTGCGCTGGCGGCTCTTCCAGCGTTTTCAGAAGGGCGTTGAAAGCTGCATCCGTGATCTGGTGGGCTTCGTCGAGGATATAGATCTTGAACCGGTCGCGGGCCGGACGATATCGGGCCGCTTCGCGGAGTTCGCGGATCTCGTCAATGCCGCGGTTGGTCGCGGCGTCTATCTCAATGACGTCGACGGCGTTTCCCGCGCGAATCTCAGTGCAGGACTCGCATTCACCGCAAGGCTCGGCGTTGGGATGATCGTACTTGCGGCAGTTCAGCGCCATGGCCAGGATGCGCGCGATGGTGGTCTTGCCTATCCCGCGGTGTCCGCTGAAGATGTAACCATGTGCGATCCGCTGCTGTTCGATGGCGTTCTTGAGCGTTCGGGTAACGTGGTCTTGGCCAATGACCTCAGCAAACTTCTGCGGACGATACTTGCGCGCCAGAACCTGATAGCTCATAGGGAAGAGTTGATTATAAATGCTAATTTCAGCATTGTCAGAAGATGGCACTTGCAAAACGGGCCGCGTTAGCAGTACGCTTAACGGCTTCTAAACAACATGGACCTGAAGGTATCAAAGCGAGTGACCGAAGGTGTCCCAGTCGTGGACATCGACGGCCGCTTGGTCTTCGGCGAGGAGACCAAGATACTGCGTAACTTTGTGAAGGACGTGCTTGAAGTCAGCGGCCAAGCAGTGGTGCTGAACCTTTCGCAGCTGGCGTATGTTGACAGCGGGGGAATCGGCACTTTAGTCGGACTCTATACATCAGCGAAAGCTGCCGGCGGAGACATCAAGCTGGCTTGTCCGAATGCCCGCGTCCAACACGTGCTTGAGATCACCAGGCTCTTTAACATCCTTGGTGTGTTTCAGTCCGAGGAAAAGGCCATTGCCGAACTGCGGCGTCGTTCCGGCGCTGCCTAGACTCATCTTCCCGCGGCAACAGTTTCCAACTTCTTCTCTTTAGCCAATCCTTTTAGTCGCTCAATCTCTTCGTCGGTGTACATCGTGCCGCGACATTTCTTTGCGCCACAGCAGCAGATGCAGGGATCGTCGTCGCCATCGTATAGGTTGTAATCGTAGGAAAGCTCTTCTCCGGCTTTGATGTCACGGATGGCGATGATCCAGACGCGTCCCTCGATCTCGTCCGCTTCGCAGTTCGGATCGCAACAGTGATTGATGAACGCTGCGATACCGGTTCCATCGATGATGTTGACGCCATCATCTAGCCCGAAAAGATAGGTATAAGGCCGACCTTCGTAGAGTTCATCCGCGCGTTCGCGGGTGATGCGCGGGCCAGAATACTCGACAATGTGAACGCCTTTTTTGACCGGAGTGGTTGTGTAAACACCGGCAGCATGAATGTCAGACGATCGAACGATTAGGCCCATACGGCGATAAAGTCCTCACAAAATAGCGGTCGTTCAAGTATATCGCGGTGTTGATTTCTTGAAGTTGTCTTGTTTTCCATAGGGCAAACTCGCCCAAAAAACGTGACATGGAGTGCTGTTCCTGCATCCTAAGGCTAGAGCCTGAATAGGCCACCACAAAAGGCGTCTCGGAGTTCAATGAAATCTTCAGAAGTGTTGCGCGCATGGGGAAGCATCCTACGCGGAAGGAGCCCCTCACTTTCTATCGAGATCACGCGCGAATGTCCACTGCGTTGCCCGGGATGTTACGCGTACGAAGACCAGCATTTGGGCGGCAATGGCGTTTCACTGCGCTCGCTATCAGACTTCAAAGGTGATGACCTGGTTCGCCGTGTCCTGGAATTAGTCGATCGTAGCAAACCATTGCATCTTTCGATCGTCGGCGGAGATCCGCTGGTGCGTTTCCGCGAAATGAACCTGTTGCTTCCGGAGATCGCCAAGCGCGATATCCACGTGCAAGTGGTCACCAGCGCGTTCCGTCAGATTCCCGCAGAGTGGGCTTCCATCAAGAAGCTGAATATCTGCGTTTCTGTCGACGGGCTACAACCGGAACACGATGATCGCCGCAAACCCGCAACATACGAGCGAATCTTAAAAAATATTTCCGGACATCAAGTCACTATCCACTGCACCATTACTGGTCAAATGTTGCGTCGATCTGGATATCTGGCTGAATTTCTCCAATTCTGGTCGGCGCGTCCTGAAGTCAAGCGGATCTGGTTCAGCTTGTTCACGCCCCAACGCGGCGCGATAGCGGAAGAGATCCTCACCCCAACAGAGCGCCAATCGGCGGTCGAAGACCTGGTTCGACTACGCGCATTGCACCCGAAACTCGATATGGACGAAGGGCACATACGAAACTTCCTTCGACCACCTTCTTCACCGAAATCCTGCATCTTTGCCCAGACAACGACGACGATATCCGCCGATCTGAAAACGCGAGTCGAACCGTGTCAATTCGGCGGAGATCCGGATTGTTCGCAATGCGGTTGCGTTGCTTCCGCGGGGCTCGCGCGTGTTGGCGACCTCCGAGTGATGCCGGGAATCACCGCTGGCGATTTGTTTCAGATATCGAATCGGATCGGTAAAGCGATTGCGCGAAACAAAACCCAAGAGCCAGCAGAGCCACCGCGCCCGCAACTCACAGTGTTGCAAAGCTGAAACGGGTACTCCCACTCTGTCGCTCCAAAAAGCGGAGCGGGAGTTAGTTGCTGCAATTTATTGCGGTTATAGGGAAACTTTTCAACTGGAAATAAGTCTATAAAACAGGATTTCGCCCATTCGACTTCGCACAGGGCAGGCTTTGGCGGGCCACCCGCACGTCGTGAGAAAGCTGTTCGATGGTCGAACGCATCTCCTTATATGTGATCCGGAAACTCAAGTCGGGTGAGTACCGATTGTACTCACGCAAGACGGATCCGCGAACGCGTAAACGGCGCAACCTGGGTACTTTCTCCTCTCTCGAGAAAGCCAAGAAGCACGAACGCGCAGTGCAATTTTTCAAGCGCCGTGGATGAACGGCCATGCCTACAACCACAGAAAATCAGCGTGGAGCGACAGGAGCGGTCCAGTACTCGAACCGAGTCCGCAGGCGCAAGTCTCTGCCGCGCTGGTCCGATCTACCGCGTCCGCTTTTACTCACACTGGCTACGCTGTTCGCCGGCGCGGCGATCCTCTATGGTTCGCTCTGGATGTACAACGTTCGCCGTTCTCCGCTAGTCGAGTTGGGCTTTGACAATCAATACAACGCAGGGGCGAATGCAGAAGATGTTCTGAGCGTTATACCGGGAAGTCCGGCCGAGCGCGCCGGACTGCGAGCCAACGACAGGATTGTGGCGGTTAATGGACGCTCTCTAGATCCCACTGCACCTCTGGAAGAGACCTGGATGCGCGCCCGTCCCGGTGATCCGGTAGACCTAACCGTTGAACGTCCGGGCGAGCACAAACCGTTACTTCTGCGTGGGCTCTTTCGAGCCGCGTCGCTGTCTCCATCCCAGGAGGGAGTGGTCAGGAATTCCGCTCTAGGGATCATCCGATTATTTCCGGTCGTTTTCCTCGTAGTAGGACTGACAGTCTTGTTCCTGAGGCTCGATGATCCAAAGGCGTGGCTGCTAGCGCTTATGTTTTGCTCGATCCTTTCCGTCCCCCATGTACCCACGTATGGCTTGCATCCGGCGCTGCGTGCTTTCAGTGCGGCTTATCGTTCCTTGTTCCACGGGCTGCAAGCTCCGCTGTTCTATCTGTTTTTTGCTGTGTTTCCGGCGCGTTCACCGATCGATCGCCGGCTACCGTGGCTGAAGTGGGCAGGGCTCGCACTTGGGGCTTGGATCGGGCTGCTTGGAATTCGGATCGGTGATCCGCGTCTTCCAGGGTTCGTAGTGCACCTTCTGGGACAACGGTACTCAGTGTTATTTATGCAGGCGTTTGAGTACTCCTTCGAAGCACTGGGCCTAGCTTCGCTGATTGCAAATGCCTTTGAGGCCTCCACCCCGGATGCGGTGCGAAAGATCCGGATCATACTTTGGGGTGCTATTGCTGGCGTTCTGCCGATCACAATAGAGGGTGCGGTCAAAGACATTGCGGGCTTTCACACATCTTTCTGGCTTGAAGTTTCCTGTGTGATCATACTGTTTTTGTTCCCGCTGTCATTCGCTTATGCCGTGGTAAAGCATCGGGTGCTGGAGATCCCTGCACTGCTGAAGCGCAGCGCGCGGTACATCCTGGTTCGCCGAGGATTTGTATTCCTCATCCTGGTGTTGGCCGCGACCGTGAACGCAATCTTTTCCCTGTCGTTCACAAAGTTTTTTCACGTAGATCCCCACGTGGCCATGGCTGTCGGCGTTGGATTTGGTATTTTCCTGGCGAGTGTGGCTTCACCTGCGGTCAGGCACTCGACCCAGCGGATCGACCGGGCTTTCTTCCGCGGAGCGTATGACGCCCGCAGAATCCTTCAAGACCTGGCCGAAAAGATGCGCACGACCACGAGCCGGCACGAACTGGCTGCTCTGCTTGAGAACCATTTACATCAGGCGCTTCACCCGACAACGCTGGCCGGCTACATGGAAAATCAGAATGGGCATCTAGTGGCCGAGTGCGGGAGCGTCCCGCCGGGTCTGGAGCGACTTCCAGCAACTCTGCCCGGGTTTGTCGAGCTGACCGAGCGTGGACGTGCCTGGGAAGTTACGACATCGGACCTGAATGATTCGGAAAAGCTGGCTCGATTGAAACCTCTTCATCCGGATTGCCTGGTGCCAATCCTCGATCGCAGTTGCCGCCTGATCGGGTTGCTAGTACTTGGCCCGCGGCTCTCTGAGGAACCATACTCAGGCGAGGACAAACAGTTGCTCGATTCTGTGGCGAGCCAGTTAGGAATCGCACTTGAGAGCATTCGCTTAGCGGAGGACATGGCGCGGCGGATGGAAGCCGAGCACCGCGCTGCGCACGAGATGGAAATTGCGCGACAGGTACAGGCGCGGCTTTTTCCTCAGAAGATGCCGCCCCTACGAACGCTGGAGTATGCGGGAAGTTGCGTTCAGGCCCGCCAGGTGGGCGGTGATTATTACGACTTCCTTGACTTGGGGCCCGGACGGCTCGGGATTGTGCTCGCGGATATTTCCGGCAAAGGAATCTCAGGAGCGCTGTTGATGGCGAATCTGCAAGCAAACCTGCGCAGCCAGTATGCGATGGCACTCGAGGATGTCGCCGGACTGCTTACATCCGTGAACCGCTTGTTTTATCAGAACAGCAGCGACAGCACTTATGCCACGCTATTTTTTGCCGATTACGATGATTCCCATCGTCGGTTGCGTTACGTGAACTGCGGGCATCTTCCATTGTTATTACTGCACGCCGGCGAATGTTCGGAACAGCGAGCCGACAAGCAGGTGGTGGTGGAAAAACTCCACTCCACGTCCACGGTTTTAGGACTATTCGAGAACTGGAAGTGCGAGATTGCTGAAGTTCAACTTTGTCCGGGCGACATCCTGGTTCTATATACGGATGGAATCACCGAGGCAGCCAATATCGAGGGCGAAGAGTTTGGAGAGTCCCGCCTGCTGGATACTGTGAAAGCGCATCGCGATCTTCCGGTTGAGCCGTTGATGCAGAAGATCATTACAGCCAACCAGCAATTCAGCAGCGGTGAGCAGCAAGACGACCTCACGCTAGTCGTGGCGCGACATACCCTCTCCCAAGCAGCCTAATGGCTCACGTCGCCCTTCCTTCATTCCCATCGGTTACGCCGCGGACCAGAGCACCGTTCTCATTCCCTCCCGCAGTTCCAACATTCCCCAGCACAGCCCGCACCTGCGGCAGACTCTCGGGATGGTGTTTCTGGATGTACGCTATCAAGCGCTCGCGCACTAAGGCGCGCAAATCGAAGCTCTTGCTGGAATCGGCAGAACTCATTAAGCAGCGCAACTCCATGGCTTTGTCGGTCGTATTCGTGACCTGAAGCCCGCAGACTCTCCCGTCCCAGAGACTGGAACTCTGGACGATCCGCTGCAATTCCTGCCGAATCTCTTCCACTGGCACGGTGTAATCGACGTACAGAAAAACAGTGCCCATGATGTCAGAGCTGCGGCGGGTCCAGTTCTGAAATGGCTTGTCAATAAAGTACGTCAATGGCACGATCATTCGGCGTTGGTCCCATATCCGCACGACCACAAAGGTCGTCAAGATTTCCTCGATGCGGCCCCACTCGCCTTCGACGATGACTACATCCTCCAGCTTTATCGGCTGGGTGATCGCGACCTGGATTCCGGCAATCAAGCTTGAAAGTGTTGACCTGGCCGCCAGACCGGCTACGATGCCTGCCAGACCCGCCGATGCGGCCACGGTTTCACCAAAGTGCCGGACTTGTTGGAAGGTCATCAGCATGAGAGCGATGGTCAGGAGGACAATGACTACCACCAGGACACGCCGGAGGACGGTCACCTGCGTATGTATGCGACGGGCGGAGTAGTTATCGGCAAGCGTAAGGTCATAGCGCTCGACGACAATCTCACGGAAGATATTGGACAAGTCGATGAGTAACCAACCGATGCATCCGATGATGGCCAATCCGAGCGCATGACTGACGGTGCCGACAAATTCCTGGGGTACGGACGACTGCCGAACTACCCACATCGCGGCCAGGAGCGGTAAGAGCACTCTGGTTGGACGCTCACTGTGCTTCAGCAGCAAATCTTCGAAGATGCCCGGCCTTCGCCGCGTCATCTTGAAGCCGAGAGAATAGAAGACGTGGTGCAGCAGCAGCGCGATGGTCACCGCCACAATAGTGAGGATTATGTAGCGCGCCCAAACATCTGGAATGAATGCGGCAGTGCTCTGCGAAGCCATGTTAAAGGGGCCCATCGTTGCAGCGAATGTCATTTTCGTAATCATGTGGGGAAACTGATCTGCTGAAATCCTGAGTTTCTCTTGTGCTTGTCGTGGAACTTTGTCTTCGGGCGGTTGATTTCTATTGTTGGTTGGATGCCGTGAACTATATGCCGGAACTTGAAAAACCTTTGTTCTCCGGCAGCTCATCACAAGCATGAATGAAGATGAACCGGCGCAACGAAGTGGCGGAGATAAGCAGGATTTGCGATTCCAAATCCGTTGTGGCTGTTCAGTACACAGACCAAATCCGCATACGGGAGTTCAACACTTCGCTTTATCGATTGTGCCATTGGCCAATCTGGATAACCGTGTTTTATCTCTTGCCGGGGCCGCTTACTTGCCGGCTTTTCGAGAAGGGCTTCGACTGGCAGATGGCGAAGTGGCTCGCGATGGTGTGTTTCGGAACGGGTGTCGCCGGCCTTCGCAGCAGATTGCCCGGGGTTGAACCGAAACCTTACATCATTACATTCACCGAAGACCTACCGAATCCGTTGTATCGGCGGCTAAGTTACACGGCAGCTTGGAGCGATCTGGTTACATTCGCTGTATTGAACCTTATTGGAACTATTGATGCTATCGTGCGTGGGAAATGGCGCATGAGGCAGATTTACTACTATGGCTGGATCCCGGTGGCGAGCGTCAGCTGGGCGTTGGGATTCAATGGCGTTCTGCCTCGGACAGGGCGTTCGACGATTGGTGAATGGGCGGAGCGTCGCGTTTTTTACGGAGCGATCTGGACTGTCACGTGTAGTCAAATTCTTCTTGGAACGTTATGGCGAGGACTGCCGTCGACGCGTTTCCGTTCACGTAAGGCGAGCGTTTTAATGCTGGTGGCGTTTGCGGCGTCGCTCGGTGGACTCGCGTTCATCGCATTTCGCGGGAGGCTGCCGAGGACGCGGAGGATCGTGAGTAGGGAGAAGGAAAATCCCCACGTTAGCTTCGCCCATTCGACTTCGCTCAGGGCAGGCTACCGTGGGGCACCCCGCTAATCTTTGATTGCTTTGCCGCTCAGAACTGTGGCCAAATCTCTTGCGGGAATGCGGACTCCGACATAAAACGATCCGAAGGCGGCGTAGACCGCGCTGACTTCGTCGAAGCGCATCTCGTAAATCAGTTTCTTAAAGACCAGAGGGTCGTCGGCGAAGAGCGTGACTCCCCACTCCCAGTCATCGAAGCCGATGGAGCCGGAGATGATCTGTTTGACCGTGCCGGCATATCGTCGGCCAACCAGACCGTGCTCGTGCATCTGGCGCTGTCGTTCCTGGAGAGGCAACGTGTACCAGTTGATTGCCTCGCCGCGTTTGCGGTCCATTGGATAGAAGGAGGCGTACTTGTGCGGCGGCATCTCCGGATAGAGACGCGAGTGCATGGCTTCGCGCTGGCGGTCCAATACTGCTTCAATCTCGGCGCTCCACTCCGGCGAATTCGGTTCGATGCCGCGCTCGACGAGAGATTCGTAAGTCTTCACCGTGGACTCATACAGTCCCAGCTCCACCACCGACAGGTATGAGGTCGCCTGCTCAAGGTAATCAAAGAGGCGCAATTGCGAGAGAGCCCGCTCGACTGCGTTGAGTTCGTCGAAAGAATTGCGGAAATGCACGAAGAGCAAATCGCCTTTGTGTCCGAGCAGAGAAAAGATCGCGCTTTGTCCGGAAGTGTTCTGCTCCATTTTTTCAATCGCGTCCGCAGCTTCTTGCAGAATGGTCTTCTGGTCATTTGCGTCCAGTTGTTTCCAAACTGTCCAGCGCACACGGAACATCTGGTGCAGCATGCTTGAGCCCTCGATGGTAAGAGGGACTTGGGGCAGGGAAGCAGCCTGGGTTTGAGGACGGGATTTGATCGGGGCTGACATGGGTGCTATCCGTTCGAGACCATTGTAAACGGTGTCCTCCCTTCGGGAGTCGATGATTGATGTCGCCTTACCCAGCACTTACGTTTTGGGCCAAATAATGATGTCCTTCGGAATCGGGTGCCAGATTCGCCCAAGCCGATTTGCGGGCAAAAACTTTCTTGCCAGAAAAAGGATTCACTGGTAGGAAATTTTCGCGGCAAAATTTATTCACCAAATTTTTACTTGTTGAGTCGGGCCTTGGCATTGATACTAGCGGGCGTCGTATTAAGACGATCTTCCTATACGACATAGCCCGCCCCCACGTGCAAAAACTAAAAAGAGGAATAATCATGCGAAGAATTTCCGCAGGTAGTCCAAGTTCTGCGTCTTTAACGTTTGTACCTGCTGCGCTGCGCTTTATGGTGCGCAAGGGATTTGCACTGGTGGTCGCCATTGCGGCGGTTTCCGCGATCTGCACATATGTTGCGCTGGCGTCGATATCGATTCCGACGAACGCCGCCTACACGCAGAACTTTGACAGCCTGGGAACGTTTACGACTGCGACATTACCTGCGGATTTCCGTGTGGACAAACCTGCCACGGTTCGAACGGTGGGAACGTTTGCGACGGCACTTTCGAATACTACGTTTTCAGGGGGCACTAACCTCGGGTCATCAGCGTCGAACGGCATCTACAATTTTGGTTCGACGGCGACCCCGACCGACCGGGCTGTGGGCTTCCTATCATCTGGCACCGCCACTTCGAGTGGAAACCTTTACGCGCAACTGGTGAACAACACGGGCGCCAGCCTCTCGGGATTGCAGATATCCTACAACGTGGAGAAATATCGTAACGGGACGAATCCAGCGGGATTTCGTATCCAGCTGTTTTATTCGACGGACGGCGCGACCTGGACAAGCGCAGGCAATGGGATTCCCGGAACCAACTTTCTGACATCTTTCGCAGGCGACCCGACGGCAGGTGGGAACACCGGTTTTGCTAACGCGCCGGGAGTAACAGTAGCGGTCACAAACCAAACATTGACCCCGGCGGTGAATATCCCGGCCGGTGGCACTTTCTACCTGGCGTGGAATTATTCCGTCGCATCGGGTACAACGACCACAAACGCACAGGCGCTCGCGATTGATGATATCTCCATCATCGGTATTCCAACGGTTGTGGTTCCCACGAACCCGACCGGCACCATCGCGGCGAGCGTGAACCCTGTGCAGGCGGGCACATCGACACTTCTGACCGTGAACGTGAACCCGGGCACGAACCCAACCAGCACTGGATTGGGTGTGACCGCCGATCTGACTCTCATCGGCGGAGCTGCTGCGCAGGCATTCTTTGATGATGGAACGCACGGCGATGCGGTCGCCGGCGACAATACGTACTCGTTCTTGGCAGCAGTGCCTGTTGCGACTACCGCAACCGATAAAACCATCGTTGCGACTATTACGGATTCCCAGAGCCGGAGCGGAAGCGCTTCGATGACGTTGTCGGTGACTCCGAATTCGACTCCTCCGGTAGGTGTCGGATCGGCGACGCCGAGCAGTTTGAAAGAGGGGGATAGCACGTTGCTCACGGTGAGCGTATCGCCGGGAGCCAACCCACCGAGCATTGGAATCGGAGTGGTTGGAAATCTAACTTTGATCGGTGGCTCGCCTTCACAGCAGTTCTACGATGATGGAAGCCACGGCGACGTCACGGCTAACGACGGCGTTTTCTCATTCGGGACGCAAATCGCCAGTGGCACGAGCCAGGGGCCGAAGTCTTTGCCGGTAACAATTAGCGATGGCCAAGCACGATCGAGTGGCGCAACGATTTCTTTGACGGTGCAACCGCCGCCGCCGCCAACCACCGTGAAGATCAGCCAGCTCTATGGCGGAGGTGGTAATTCCGGGTCTACTTTCACCAACGACTTCATCGAAATCTTTAACCAGGCGCAGACGCCGGTGAACCTTACTGGCTGGTCCGTGCAATACGGTTCAGCAACTGTTACGAGTTGGTCGTCAACGAATCTTTGTCCGCAGGGGACATGCATTCTTCTGCCCGGACATTACTTCCTGGTACAGGAATCGCAGGGAACCGGAGGCACTACTCCGCTGCCCACACCCGATGCTAGCGGAACCATTGCCATGAGCGGGACGCAAGCCAAGGTGGCGCTAGTCGCAAGCACGGTTGTGCTGAGCGGCGCTTGTCCTACGGGCGGCAGTATTGTGGACGTGGTGGGTTATGGCGTGACCAACTGTTCGGAGACGACGCCGACGCCTGTACTCAGCAACACTACCGCGGCGGTCCGCAAAGGCAACGGATGCATCGACACGGATATTAACTTCAATGACTTCGTTACGGTGGGGCCGATTCCGCGCAACAGCGCCTCACCCGCGAACTCCTGCGGTGGCGATCCGACGCAGATATCAGGTCAGGGCATTGCCACTCCGGGATCACTCGAGCCGGCGAGTATTACGCTGCTGACGGTAAAAGTGACCCCGGCTACAAATCCGCCGAGCACGAATGTGCAAGTCAGCGCCGACCTGAGCAGTATCGGCGGCGCGGCGGCGCAGAGCTTTCTCGATGATGGAACCCATGGCGATCAAGTTGCCGGCGACAACATTTTCTCATTCCAAGACACGGTGGGAGCCTTCATCCCCGTTGGCTTGAAATCAATTGTGCCGGTCATCACGGACGGCCAAGGCCGTACTGCGACTGCGCCGATCACGCTTACGATATCGAGTCCGACGTGCGGTGTGGAGCGATGGTCGGTAAAGACGGGAACCGATCCCGATGCAGGTCTGGTCAATCTCGGCAGCCCTATTTCCGGCGTTATCGAAAATCTGGGTCTCATTCCCGCACCACCGGACCCGCCGGGACCGCCGCTTAATGCGCGTGTGGCGCCGACCGAAACCACAGTGTGGGTTGTGAATGGAACGTTGACTTTCTACAAGAAGGAATCGGATGTGGATTATCACATCGTGGTGCAGGACAATAGTCTCCCTGCGCACACGATCGTCACTGAGATCCCATCGCCTGCATGTGTTGGTCCGACGAGTCCTTTTGGTCCGGCAGTAGCAAGCGCCAGAGCGAAGTTCGAGGCTCGCTTCCCCGGCGTGAATGGATTTTTCCAAACCGCAAATATCCCTGTTCAAATCAAAGGCGTCGGGTTCTTTGATTTCATTCACGGACAGACGGGCGTAGCTCCGAACGGCATAGAGTTGCATCCGGTGACCGAGATCAACTTCACCGCAAACACCACTTCGACTTTGGCGTCGAGCCTCAACCCGTCGCAATACGGACAAGGGGTTGCCATCACGGCTACCGTCAGCAATGGTGGGACCACTATCCCCACAGGCGCTGTGAAGTTCTCTGATGGAGCAACTCCGATCGGCAATGTTCCTCTTGACCCGAATGGGCAGGCTAAGCTGACGATAACTAATCTGCTGGCGGGATCGCATTCAATCACCACGTCCTATGAAGGCGATTCCACTTCTGCTCCCAGCATTTCAACTGCGCTGCTGCAAGTGGTGAACAAGGCAGACCAGACGATCAACTTCGGCGCGCTGGCGGGAAAAACCTTTGGCGCTGCTGACTTCACAGTGAGCGCTTCGGCGTCGTCGGAGCTGAATGTTGGATTAAGCATCGTCTCCGGTCCGGCGACGATCACCGGTAATACGGTGCATATCACCGGAGCTGGAACGGTGACAGTCCGCGCATCACAGGCCGGCGATGACAATCACAATGCCGCGCCCGATGTGGACCAGTCGTTTGATGTGGGCAAGGCAAATCAGACGATCACATTTGCTCCGTTGCCTGATCTCAACTTTGGAGCTGCACCGTTCACGGTGTTTGCGACCGGAGGAGCTTCAGGCAATGCGGTGAATTTCATAGCCGTCGGCACCTGCACTTCGGGCGCGGGCGATGGAAGCACGATCACCATCACCGGTGGCGGCCTGTGCACGGTAACAGCCTCGCAAACAGGTGATTCCAATTACAACGGTGCAACGCCAATATCGCGAAGCTTCACCGTCAGACAGGCTTCGGCGACCATCACGGTGAATGGCTACAGCGGCGTCTATGACGCTCAGGCTCACGGCGCTTCAGGAACAGCGACGGGCGTCAGCAGCGAAAACCTGGGTAGCTTGCTCAACCTCGGCGCAAGCTTTACGAATGTGCCCGGTGGCACTGCACATTGGAGCTTCGCCGGAAATGCGAACTACTCGGCATCGAGCGGCGACGCCAGCGTCGTTATCACGAAGGCGACTGCGTCGTTCAGCAACATCAGTGCACCGGTGATCACGTTTGGCACGGTATCGACAACCTTGTCTGGAAAGATCAGCCTGGGTTCGCTGGTGCCGACCGGCAACATTGCAATCACTCTGAATGGGGTGACGCAGAACGTGGCCATCCAAGCTGGAGGTAATTTCTCGGCGAATTTTGCAACCGGCAGCTTAGCGGCAGTGAACCCACCGTACACCGTTACTTATAGTTACGGCGGCGACGGCAATTTCAATGGCGCCAGCGCTGCGGGAACGCTCACCGTCAACTACGGCATCGTGGCATTGTTTGACCAGAGCAAAGCCGCACAAGGGGGAAGCACAGTCCCAATAAAACTCCTGCTGGTGAACTCTTCCGGGGCGGATGTTTCTTCCGCTTCAATCGTGGTCACGGCGGTGCAGTTGGTGCAGACCTCAACCAGTGCGACGTCGAACGTGCAGGATTCAGGCAATGCTAATCCGGATGGTAACTTCCGCTTCGATCCGACAATTGGGCCGAGCGGCGGATACATATTCAACCTGAGCACCAAAGGGTTGGCGAGTGGAAGCTGGCAACTGCTCTTTACGGTTGGCGGAGACAGCACTCAACATGCTGTGTCATTCCAAGTGCGATAAACAGCTAGCGATGCAAGGAAAAAGGCTCCGGAGACGGAGCCTTTTTCACGTTTGGCATTATGACGTCGGTTGTCGCTGCGTGCCGGTTCTCGAGCGAGTTCCGGTGGGACGCATCGTAAGGTCGTTAGCAGTCTTGAAGCTGAGTTCAGTCTCCGGCGGTATCTCTTTTTTCTTTCCGGTGTAGACCTGCGCACCTGCGCCACCAGCGCCACCAAGAAGGGCGCCTATCGCCGCACCCTTGCCGCCGCCCATCAGGGCACCCAATACGGCACCGACGGCAGCTCCGCCGCCTACGTACTTGCCGGTCCGCGCATTCGCGCCGAGTCCACCGGGCCTTGAACTCTCCGGCTTACTCTGCATGGTCAGCAATTGTCTCTGGCCATTGACGGTGACGGCACGAAGGTCGAGATTGGTATCTTTTCCGTCCGGAGTGGGAACAGCAACAAGCTGGGCGCGCGAGCCGCGCGGGATCACGACAGCACCGGTGTTGTCGATAACGTCATTGCTGACGGTGCCGGTGTACTTTGAATTTGCCGCCGGTTTCGCGGGCACAGCGGTGTCAGTGCGCACCTTGATGTCAGTGCCTGACGGTATCACGTGTGTGTTCTGCGCGGTCTGCGCGGAGGCCAAGCTGAACGCGGCCAAAACGAGAAATCCGGTCAATGCTTTTCTGAGTTCCATACGTGTTCTCCCATCAGAATGGATGCAGAGAACTGCGCGACTGCTGCCACGCGGTGGGCAGCCACTCTCAATCAGAGCTATTTATTGCCTAGCAGGAACGTGTATTGGGTATTCGTGAGTGGCACGACAGAGAGGCGGGATTGGCGCAGCAGAGGAGAGTCTTTGAATCGAGAATCGGCTTTCATTTCAGCGAGGGTTTTGGACGATGCGAGGGCTTTGCCCGCCTTTATTCTTACGAGTGGCTTCTTCGGATCACCGGCATCGACTGATATCACAGATGCCGTCCCAACGGCGCGCTTCTCATCGCCGGTGTGATAGATGATGAGCTGGTCTCCAGCTTTCATCTCGCGGAGGTTCTTTACAGCGGCGGGATTGGTTACGCCGTCCCAAACGGTTTGCTTGTCACTCTGGAGATCGGCAAACGAATAGGTGCCGGGTTCGGTCTTGAGAAGGTAAGGCATCGTTCCATCTTATCGGGTATTGCTAATCCCGCCGAATTGCCAGAGCTCTAAGGTTTGTCGAAGAACTTGAGAGCCATGGCGCCGTGAGTAGCTGCTCCTCCGGCCCGCAAAGCAGCCGCGATAAGCGAACACTCGGTTATCTCCTCGCGAGTAGCGCCCGCAGCTTTCAGAGCTTTGACATGAGCCTCAATGCAATATGGGCACTGGGTTGTGCAGGCCACAGCCAACGCAATGAGTTCGCGATACTTGCGGGGAATGGCTCCGTCTTCTCGCCCGACAATCTTGTCGAGGTTAAGCCAGGCGTTGAACTCCGTGGGCGCAAGCTTGCCCATCTCTTTGACGAAGCGCATATCTGCAGGATCGTGATAGTGGTCGCTCATTGTTTCTCCGTTCTATTTTTCTAGTATTTTGCGTATCTGCTCGAGGTGATTTACGTCGTGACCGGCCATCATACGGGCGAGATGCCGGACGGATTCTTTGCCGCGCTCCGCATGGATGCCGTACATCTCCCACTGCTCCGCAGTAAGTTGGTCGAGCAGGTGCAGATTCCGTTCGCGGAGAAGTCGGAAGAGTTCAAGTGAGGCGTGCGCATCGGCATGGGAATAGTCGCCGAGTTTCTCCCAGACATCCTGATCATAGGGAAGGATGTTGCTCCCACTGCGCTCGAGCATTTGGCGGTATCGCCAAATGGTGACCACTTCACTTTCAGCCAGATGCGTGACGATCTGCGCGACAGACCATTTTCCGGGCTGAGGATTGCGGCGCAGGGAACCGGCGTCCCGACCCTTGATCAGTAAAAGCAGTGCTTGAGGAGTCTGGCGCTGGACTTCGAGAGGGTCTTTGCCGTCAGTGTTGGAAATGATGCGTGCTTTGTATTGATCGACAGTTTCAGTCATGGATGTCCCCAGTATTTTGTCACGGCTTAGAATCATCTCAGAAAAGGCTTCACTTGGGCGGAGGATTTTCTTTTCGCAAGTAGTACTTGAAAAAGGACGAGCAGGTAGCAACCCATACCGCTCGGTTGATCTCGGCATCCATATGAGGATGGCTGTGAAAGTTCTCCCTTCATCGAGAGCCTCAAAGGAGCGGTTTAGAAAAAATGGCTATCTCGTAGTAGATAAAGTGATTCCGAGTGGCCTCCGGGATTCATGGAAGCTGACTGCCTTGAGAATTGCACAAGACACCGGACGCAGTATTCGCAAAGAGGTGGGGAATGAAATCCTGCGATATCGGGTGGTGACCGGAGAGACGATCAGGGACTGTTGGCCCGAGCTGTACGATTTTTATAGCGCGCGCGAGTTGCGGTCCTGGATCTCAGAAGTGACAGGAACAGAGGGAATCACTCTGTCATCACACCTTCAATCTGCCATCAACATAAACGTCCTCAATGAGCCGGGGGAAGTTTACCGGTGGCACTTCGATGCAGAGCCCTACACCGCGCTTCTGTATCTCTCGGATAGTGAGCCGGCAGATGGGGGCTGTCTGGAGTTTTATCCCAATGCAAATCTAGAAAGCTCACAGATGCCAACTGCTCAAGAGAGAATCAAATTTCGTCCTCGATGCGGAAGCTTGGTGCTGATGGATGGGACGCGTTGTTACCACCGAGTGTCGCCGATCCTGCGGCGCCATGAGCGAGTGAGTATTCCGATGGTCTTTCCAGCACAGGCCAGCCAGGCAAGACCCGAGAACCTCGATTCCTACCTCTACGATCAGGCGGCCTAGTAAGCAAAGTTCGTTAATTGCTGCTCTGCAATTTTTTTGCTGATTCGCTTGACACGTGACCATATAGTCACGTTACAATTCATTCACGTAATTGTAGAAACACTCAAAGGAGACCAAGTATGAAATTGGATGACCTCACACTAGATGTCGAACAGAGCATTGAAATCAAGGCATCGCCAGAGAAGGTTTTTTCCACGATGCTGCACAACCTGGGCAAGGGCAACACCCGGCCCGACGGAGCATCCCTGGGACTCGACCTGGAAGCCAAGCCCGGCGGGCGGTGGTATCGCGACCTCGGTAATGGCGTTGGACACCTCTGGGGATTCGTTCAAGTGATCAAGCCGCCGGTGCTGCTGGAATTGAGCGGGCCGATGTTCATGTCATACCCGGCACTGAACCATCTGGAAGCGAAAGTCGAGAAGACCGCAGGTGGTTCCAAAGTCACGTACCGGCATCGCGCGATTGGCATGATCGATCCTGAGCACCGCAAGGGCGTCACCAAGGGCTGGAACCACATGCTGGAGCAGCTCAAGAAGGCGTGCGAGTAGCGACGTGCCCGCACCTGTCAACAATTCGGACAAGCTGGATCCGGTTTGGAAGGCGCTCTCCGATCCCACCCGCCGCGCAATGCTCGACATATTGCGCGATGGCCCCCGCACGACCACCGAGGTAGTTGACGCATTTCCGCGATTGAGCCGCTTCGGAGTGATGAAACATCTCGAGGTGCTGCGCAAGGCCGGGTTGGTGCAAACGCGCGAGTCCGGGCGGCAACGCGTGAATTCGCTGAACGCGGTGCCCATCCGGCAGATCTACGAGCGATGGGTGGGGCCGTTTCAGGAGTTGTGGACTGGCCATTTGCTCGGCTTGAAAGAAGCGATCGAAGAAGAAAACTCCGGCGGGACGCGCAAGAGTTCGCGCCGGTCAAAGACAAAGAAGGAGTAGTACCGTGTGTCCCTTTTGTTTTTCAACCATGGCGATGGTCGTTGTCGGCGCCGTATCTAGCGGCGGCGTAGCGGCGATCGTCTTCAAGAAGGTTCGCGTCCATGACAACGCGAAAATATTAACCAACAAACCTGAAGGAGAAGAAAATGCAACCGAAAATCGTCTCGCCCAGTAAATGGGTGAAAGCGCGCAAGCAATTTTTAGCCAAAGAAAAGGAATTCACTCGGCTCCGCGACGAGCTGAGCACCGCCGCGGAACGAACGATAAAGAAATCAAGCGAAGGGAGAGAAGAGCGATGACGAAGCACATAACCGCAACACGTAAAGAGTGGCTCGCAGGGCGGATTGAGCTGCTCAAGGAGGAGAAGGAGCTAACGCGGCGTAGCGACGAGCTGGCGCGGCGACGTCAGGAGCTGCCATGGGTCCGGGTTGACAAGGAGTATCGATTCGAAACCGACAAGGGGAGCGCCTCGCTGGCGGACCTCTTCCGAGGGCGCTCGCAGCTCCTGGTCTACCACTTCATGTTCGGGCCCGATTACAAGGCTGGGTGCCCGTCCTGCTCGTCGATCGCGGACGGTTTCAACGGCATCGCCGTCCATCTCGAGAACCACGACGTCGCGCTTTCAGTGGTGTCGCGGGCGCCTCTTCCGAAGCTTCAGGAGTACAAGCGGCGGATGGGGTGGAGCTTCCCCTGGGCTTCCTCGCTCGGCGGAGACTTCAACTTCGACTTCAACACCTCGCTCACCGAGCAGCAACAGCACGAGGGGACCGTCGAATACAACTATCGGCGTGAGGCGGCGTGGACGCTACGCGGGATCGGCGACTCACTGACGAAAGGCGGCGAGGGGCCTGTCGCCGAGATCGCGGCCATGACCGGAACCGACGTGGCCACGTACACGCGCGAGAGGCCGGGCATGAGCGCGTTCGTGCTCGAGGACGGCGTCGTCTACCACACCTATTCCACCTATGCGCGTGGACTGGACGCCCTCTGGGGCATGTACCAGTGGCTCGACCGCGCGCCCAAGGGGCGCAACGAGACAGGTGTCTGGTGGCGTCGCCGCGACGAATACGAGCCGCTTCCTCAAAACGCCGGCTCGTGTTGCCACGCGGCGGAGGCGCACGCGTGAACGCCCGCCGCTGCTGCCAGATCAAGACGCGAGCCGGCGACAACGCTCGTCGGCCCGCGTCGCGGTTGCGCCGTAGCGGGGAGATCGCTGGTTGGATCATTCCGAGCGTTATGCTGGCACTGCTTCCCAAGTGTCCCGTGTGCGTGGCAGCGTATGTGGCCCTCGCGACCGGCATCGGGATCTCTTTGCCGACCGCCACTTACCTGCGGGCGATGCTTGTGGCATTGTGCGTGGCGTCATTGGTTTTCATTATTGCAAGACGACTGCGGAGTTTAATGGCGCGGGGAGTCAGCCAGCAGTGATCATTCGTGTCAGCATGACAACGCTGACAAAAGGTGATTAATGACGAAGCTCAAGCTCAACATCACGATGTCGCCCGACGGCTATGTCGCCGGGCCGAATCAGAACGTCGAGCATCCACTCGGCGAAGCCGATGCAGGAGGCGCAGGCGTGGATCGACCAGTATCGGGAATTTTGGGAGGGGAATCTGGATCAGTTCGAAAAATATTTGGACAAACTACAAACAAAGGAAACCAAACATGATGACGATAAATAATGAAGTGCAGAAGCCGGATGATGCGACGTTAATCATAAAGCGGATGCTGAATGCGCCGCCGGAGCGGGCGTTCCGGGCGTGGACATCGGCGGAGCATATTCAGCAATGGATGCGGCCGGAACCGGGGATGGTGATTCCGTTGGCGAGCATGGATTTGCGGGTGGGCGGGAAGTATCGCATTCAGATGAAGAAGTCGGACGGGGAGTTTTGCACGGCCGTGGGGGAGTTCCGCGAGGTGAAGGCGCCGGAACGGTTGGTTTATACCTGGGCTATGGAGAAGGATGGAAGCGGGGCGGAGTTTGGCGAAGTGGAGGGTAAGCCGTCGCTGATCACGGTGGAGTTTCTCAAGCGGGGCGAGCGGACGGAGTTCGTGCTGACGCATAGCCGGTTTGCATCGGTGGAGAGCCGGGATAACCACGCGCGGGGTTGGGGCAGTGCGGTGGAAAGTTTGGCGAAGTTTGTGGAGGGGCGAAATAATTTATGACCACCATAACCACACCCTTCTCCGGCGGATGCGCTTGCGGCGCGATTCGCTACGAATCCACCGCCGAACCGCTAATGATGCTTCATTGTCACTGTCGGGATTGCCAGCAATCCAGCGGAGGTCCGTTTTCATCTTTCGTGATCGTGCCGACGGAAGCTTTCAAGCTCTTGCAAGGCTCACTACGCTTCCATGCCTCGCCCAGTGAGATGGGTGGCCAGACCCGTCGGGGCTTTTGCCCTGAATGCGGCTCGCCGATTCAGGGACAGCCCGACTCGATCCCGCACATTATCGCGATCAGAACTGCGAGCTTGGATGATTCGAGCTGGTTCAAGCCGCAAATAGATGTGTGGACATCAGACGCGCACCCGTGGGACCAGATGAATCCCGCATTGCCAAAGTTTAAAAAGTATCCTCCGTCTGGAGATCCAGCAGACCCGGCCGCGCCTTAACAGAATAACAATGTGGCCTGCGCGGCCAGAGGGTGTAAATGACCAGTTGCTCTTCGTCCGACTGAGGGAAGCGCGCCAGTCGGTAGATACCCGGCTCAACGCGCACCCAATTTCCTGATTTCGTGTGATGCGCCTGGCTACCAAGCTGGTCGCCTGCTTGGCGGTAAATTGGCCCTGCTGCCCTTCGGTAATCTCGAAGAGCGCATCGGAAACGGTTTTGGCACGGCCACGCATTGCACGAATATACAAGCAATTAGCGCGCAGGAATCATCATCCAATCAGGTGAACACCCACCATTCCATGAGGAGCGCTTCCAGAGGATACTGACTGGCCAAATGCGCGCCGTGCCGCTCAAGGAGGAGACGGTCAAAAACGTCACTTGAGTCAGGGTTCTCCTCTCGATGAAAACCGGGCCGGGAACCTGCACAAACCGCGCTGGTTTAATCCATGCCGCTGGGAAAGCGCCAACGAAAAATACTCAAGGCCGTGGGCCTGGTCGTGGCGGGATTGCTCCTGCTCTGGTTGTCGCTGCCGCTTTGGTTTCCCTGGGTGTTGCCTCCGCTGGCGGAGCATGCGGGAGTGCATTATGCGCGTTACCAGCGGGAAGGTTACAGGCGCTTTTCGCTTTACGAACTCACCTATACGAACCAGTCCGTGAAGTTCAGTGCCCAGCAAGTCGGGGCCTTGGTGCCCACAGTCTGGCTCGCGCGCCTGGCTATGGGAGCAGGGAAAGCAGAGCAACCCTATCTGCGCATCAACGACTGGCATCTGGAATCGCTGCCCGCCACCACAACGAACGGCTCGATTTACCTGGCCATCCGAAAATGGGAAGCGGAACTCCAACGCCTCCAACGCCTGGTTCCTTTCGCAGTGCTTTCCAACGGCACGATCCGGGTTCAAAACACACCGGTCGATATTCCGGACTTGATTTGGTCGAGGGGAAGTTTGTGGGGCAAAATCGAAGTTCCAAAACTAAAGACAGGCCTGAGCGCGAGCTGGAGCAATGCTCCGCCCTATGAATTGCGAATCCAATCCGATTCGCTGCACCTGCAATCCAGCATCCGGTTTTCGACGAACCTTGCCGGCTTGACCCTTCAAGGCACCAGCCTGTGGTGGAGCAACCGCATAGATCTGCAGGCGCAATTTGGGCGCACGGACATACTGCCCGAGCAAGCCAGTTTGCAGGCGCGGAATTTCAAGTTCGCCGCCCGGATACTACGACTGCCTGGCTACGAGAACATCAGCGGCTCCCTGGCCGCACGATGGGAACGCGGGCACTTTGTCCTGGACCTTGATACGCGGGCGTGTCCACAGGCGGCACAAACCAATCTGCCGCCGGTCAACCTCGAACTGCACGCGCGGGGAGACACCAACAGTGCGGTGATCGAAACCGCCGCCCTCGCCTTGCCGTGGCTGCGGGCGGAACTCTCCGAGGAATTGGCGATCCACTTCACGGGACAACTGCTGCGTGAACCAGTCAAACTGGAGCTGGCTGCGGATTTGAGCCGACAGCCCTGGTTTCGGTTGGAAGGAAATCTGTACGGTGGAACGGAATTCATCCCGTCTGGCGGCAGGTTTCCCACCGCGCGGTTTCACCTTTCCGGCTTGAGCATCGGAACCACGAAACTCAAGGCCAAGTCTGCCGGCATTGAAGGCGGCCTGGACTGGCCTTGGCTGCAGATTTCCGAAGCCCACGCGGTTTTCGAAGACGGCTCAACGGCGTCGGTTAGCGCGAACCTTGAAATGCAGCAACAGCTCGTGGAGGCCGGCCGTTTCGCGTTCAGCGGTCCGTTGGTACGCCGCTGGCTACCGCGCGGCTATACGTATCAAAGCCTGGTGGTTGCAGGACAGTTCCAGGGCCCGCTCAAAGAACCAAGTCACAGCGGGCACCTGGACTTGAGCAACTTCGCGGGTCCCGATTTGCGCCCCCTCGGCCTCGCTTTCGATTGGCAGGGCAAGCTGGGGAATTTAAGCCGGTTGGCGGCTGACCTTTCCGCCGGTAGCTCATCGCTTCAGGTTCGCGGCGCGCTGGACCTTGAAAAGGCCGGCGGCGAGTTGCGACTGAACGCGCTCACCTTGCGCAAAAGTGGCACCTCGTTGCTGGCGTTGGAGAGGCCAACCCGGTTTTTCTTCCATCACCCCGACACATTCAGCCCCTGGCACGCTCAAGTTGATTCCTTGCATTGGACCGGGTCTGCGGGTGACATTCAGGCGCAAGCCGCCGTGGATTGGCCACACTCAGGGAGCATCAAGGCCTCGATACACGCCTTTCGCTCCGAGCTGTTCGAGGATTTTTTGAAACCAAGGGCCGGGCCTTTTGAGCTTCGCGCGCTGGCTTTGTCCGCAGCCTGGACCAACGGCCCCGTCAACTTCGGGCTGGAGCTTTCGGCGGCCGGCGGGACGAACATTCCTTTTGCCGCGGAGTTGAAACTGACCGGTGATGCAAAAGGTGTATCCCTTCAAAGACTCGATCTCTCCAGCGCATCCTCCCCCATCATCATGGCGAAAGGTTTTCTTCCCCTGACGTTTAATCCCGCAGCTCCGTCTAGCCTGGTCCATATTGATCCCGATGTGCCGCTGCATCTGGAGGCCACCGCCGGGCCGCAAGATTTTCTCTGGGACAAAGTCACCACCTGGACGGGGGTCCGTTTGCGCGGACCCGATCTGAACCTCAACCTTTCCGGAACCGCAAATGCCCCGCGAGGCGAGGTTCAATTGCAGGTCCGGCAAATCCAGCTTGCCAAGTCCAAGCAGCCGATGCCGAAGCTGGATAACCTGCAGCTGGATCTGGAGCTCAATCGCCAAGAGGCGCACATTGCCGGCTTCCAATTGTTCGTCCAAGGCCAACCCGTAACGTTGACCGGTACCGTGCCATTGGGAGAGATTTTTTGGGAGGAACTGGCGAAGAAAAGGATCCCCGACTTGAAAAAAGCCACCGCCCAGTTACGGATGGACCATGCGAAGATTGCTGCCTTCGCCGGACTGTATCCGGCTTTCCTGAGCCCGCAAGGGGAACTCGATGTGGATCTCTCGCTGCTTCCTGGTTTCAAACTGGAGGGTCAACTGACTGTCCAAAACGCCAGGACGCGTCCACTGCCAAGTCTGGGACCGGTCCAAGGCATTTCGGTCAGGATGAAGTTTCACGAGAACACGTTGCTGCTGCAGAGCGCGACCGCAGACATCGGCGGCGCCACAGTACGGATGGCGGGTCAGGCCGATTTGCGCGGAACCAACTGGCTGAAAGACAGGTTGCCACCATTTTCGCTTACATTGCGCGGCACCAACGTTCCACTGACGCGGCAGCCCGAGGCCATCATCCGGGGCGACCTGAACCTGGCTGCCGTCAAGACTCATGGCGCACCCCCATCTATCACCGGCACAGTGAGCTTGCACGACAGTTTCTTCCTGGGCGACTTGAAGGCGTCGAATTCCGGGAACATCGCGGCACTCCGCCAACGGCCTCCCTACTTCAGCATCACCAACCCGCTCCTGGCCGACTGGCGTCTGGCGGTTCAGGTCGTCGGGAACCGTTTTTTGAAGGTCCGCTCGACACCCTTCAATGGCGAGGCCTCGGTCAATTTGCAGCTCAAAGGCTCCCTTAAAGACCCCATGGCGCTGGGCGAAGTGAAAATTGATACTGGCGTCGTGAACTTTCCCTTTGGCGGCCTCACGGTGCAGCATGGGTTCGTCACTCTCGCCAGTGAAAACCCCCACCAACCCCAGATCTTGGTCACCGCCACTTCGAAACAGTTCGGCTACGACATCAAAATGCAGGTCAGCGGTCCGGCGGATGCGCCCGTCATCGAGTTCACGTCCATACCGCCGCTCAGTTCCGAGCAAATACTCCTGCTGCTCACCACCGGCCAATTGCCCGAGGGAACCTTCACTTTGACACCCCAACAACGGGCGCAAACTTTGGGGATGTTCCTCGCCCGGGATTTGCTGGCCAAACTTGGTATTGGACTAAGCCAACAGAGACTGACCATTTATTCCGACGAGCAAATTTCCGAGACTGGCAAACCCACTTACCGCATCGAATTCAAATTAACCGCGAACTGGTCACTCGTGGCCGAATACGACCGTTTTGGTGACTTCAACGCCGGGGCCAAATGGCGCATCTACTCCAAATAAGAACCCTGCTGGTCCAGGCGGTGTGCTGTGCGGCGTGCCTTGGTCTGTTGCCTGCCCGCTCCCTTGCCGCGGAGGCATCCGGGCCCAAGCCGCCCAAACCGGCAACGCTGAAAATCTCCGGTTACGGTTTTCTCGGCGATCGGGAACTTAAGCGCATGCTCCGTACGGTCGAATTGGCCACAACACGGCCGCAGTTTTTCGGCCCCGCGTTTGTGGAAGACTCCGCGCTGCTGCTCACCGCCCGCGTCAAGCAAGACGGTTACCTTGAGCCGGCCATCGCCATCCAACTGACTCTGGCCGATGGCGGGCGCATTCAGACCACGGCCCAGGCCCTGATGGAGAACCCTCTGCCCCGCCCTCTGCGCATCACCAAGGCCGAGTTCAAGATTCACAAGGGCCCACTCTATTATTTTCAAGACCTGGAATTTACCGGTTTGGAGTCGGTCACTGAAAAGCAGGCCCGCTCGTATTTCATGGAAACCGACACGTTGCTTCATCCCAAAAGTGGGCGCGTCTATACTCCCACAAAGCTGCAGCAGGGCTTGTCCAGCCTGATGGCCACCCTGGATCGGCAGGGTTACCAGGAGGCCTCAGTTGAAGTGGCCCAACTGCGGCGTGACGACAAGACCGGCAAGGTCACCGCGCGCATCCGCGTTCACCAAGGCCCGAAGTTCATCGTGCACCTGGTCCGGGAGGAAATCTTCTATCAAGGGGTGCCCGAACCCGCGCAGACCCGGACCACGTTCCCTGACAAACCCTACTCCAAATTGTGGGCCCAGGCTTTTATCCTGAGCCTCAAGACCAATCAATACGTCCTTGGTTTCCCCGACGTCACCGCAGATTTACGCACGCTGGAGCGCAAACCCACGGCTGGCCAGGTTCAAGTCGACCTGCTGGCCACCGTCAAGACCGGCCCCAAGGTCTGGATCGGTGCGGTGGAATTCGCGGGGGAAAAAAAGGTCAGGAAACGGCTCATGTCGCGGCGCATCAAGATTGCGCGCGGCGAATTGCTCAACCCGATCCAAGTCGAAGCGGGCCGCGCCCGTCTGGCCGAACTGGGGATTTTTGATTCCGTGGACGTCAACTACCGGACCGTGAACGACCACACCCGCGACGTGACTTACCAAGTCAAGGAAAGCAAGGCCCTGAACCTCAGCCTGCTCTTTGGCTGGGGCAGTTATGAGTTGCTGCGCGGCGGGTTCATCGTCAGTGAAAGTGACATCCTGGGACTGGCCCACCATGCGGAACTCACGGTTATTCAATCCATCAAGTCCTCCAGCGGCGATTTCCGCTACACGGTCCCCGAAGCGATCGGCAAGGATGTGGATCTCTTTGTCCAAGCATCGGGTTTGCGCCGGCAGGAGGTGGACTTCACCCGGTTGGAATACGGCGGCGGCCTGGGTGCCCATAAATATTTCAAGTCCAGCGCCTTTGATGCCAGCGTCCACTACAATTACCAGATCCTAAGCGCCTTGAACACCATCCCGCTGGTTGGCACGGAAGGCCTGACCAACCCTGCCGTCGGCTCAATCACCGCTGACCTCAGACTTGACCGGCGCGACAATCCGCTCTATCCGCGCAAAGGTTACAAAGTCTTCACCACCATAGAATCGGCCACCCAATACCTCGGCGGCGAAGGCAATTACGAGCGCATTGAATTCTCGCCCTCATGGTATCATCCCTTGGGCGATGGCCGTTATATAAGTCTCGGAGTAAGCCATGGCGTGGCGGCCAGCTTCGGCAGTTCGTCCAATAATCTGCCCTTTATCAAGCGCTTTTTCCCCGGTGGCAGCGATTCCATCCGCGGTTACCAGCAAGACGAGGCCTCGCCGCGCAACTCACAGGGCCAGATTGTCGGCGCTGAGACCTACACATTGTTCACCGTCCAGCTGGAGCAGGCCCTCACTTCCAAATGGTCACTGATCATCTTTTCGGATTCCCTGGGCTTTGCCCACAGCCTGGACCATTACCCCTTTGACACCGGGCTTTATTCCGTCGGTGCCGGAATCTGGTGGCGAACGCTCATCGGCCCAGTTCGCCTGGAATACGGCCACAACTTGAACCCACGCCCGGGAGACCCCTCCGGGACACTCCTGTTCTCGCTGGGCTTCCCGTTTTAACCTGGCGGCAAGGCTCGGAATCGAACCCGCGCCTTCCAATGCTGTGAACCGCGCTACAGCATTTATGGAACCGCTCTAAAATCGAATTTTCAAAGATCTGCGCTACACCCCACTAGCGCCATAAAAAAATCATTCTTAAATTACCTTAAATCGCCTTAAATCCACCTTGACCAGGCTTGACCACCTTTGACGTACCCATAATTCCCCACGGTGACCCGCGCCTTCCCTTCCAGCCCCGGAGGGGCGACACAACCATTTTGCAAACTCCTCATATAAGTATCATCGCTTTCCCCACGGTGCCCGTGCGGAAGCACCTCCGCGGTGAAATTCCTTTCGGAAAATTCCGCACTCCCTGGTGACCAGTCCGGAAGGACCCACACTCCGAATTCGAATGCCCTTGATTTACCTAGTGCCATAAAAAAACAACCTTTAGTTACCTGGTTTTACCTAGTGGCTACCTTGATTTGCTTGGTGACTACCTTTAGCTACCTGGGGGCCACCTTGAGTTACCGCCCGGCAGGACCGGTGCTGCGCCAGCAACCGCGCCACTTTCCCATGTCGGATCATCACCATCGTTCTCCCTATTTATTTGCTTGGGTCAGGTTGGTTTGACTGTGAACTCAAATCCTGGAACGCCCGTCGGTCTTCGATCCGCATAATGCCCCTTCCCGCACCCCGAAGGAGTGCCAGACAGTAGCCGGAGGTTGAGCCCCGAGCGACACCTCCGGAACCGGCCCCCAAATCCCCACCACCCCGGACGGTGGTGGCAGAACCTTTTGTTTTGTCTTGTGTCTTCATAATGACCGTGTGGAAACACCTGTCCGCTAGGACCTCCGCGTTCTCCGCCTGCTCCCTTTGATTGATCCCCGCCTTGCGCCAAGTCGCCCTTCCGCCTTCTCCGCGCCTCCGCGACTCCGCGGTGAACTCTCTCATTCCGAACTTTCTTATAGTTCATAATGCCATTTAACCACCTCCCGCCGCCCTTGGATGTCGCTCGTGTCGCTCGTGTCGCTCAGCTTTTTTCCAAGAAAACCCCAAAAACGTCCTTTGTTTGCAGCCCATTAACGCATTTGAACCTACCAAAATGTGAACCCCCCCATTTTTGTACTCCAAATTTGGAACCAATCTCAAAGAGATTGAATCATCCAGCCCAGCGTTGCCGCGCAGCGGCTACGCTGGGTTACATCCATCCACCAACCTTCAATTCCGCGCCCAGCGCGGCGAGCCCCGTGAGCATCTTCCCCCAATTCCGCACTTCGCACTTCGCACTCCGAATTTGAATCAATCCATTCCCAATCCACTCCCAATCCTGTCAAAAAAATCCCCTCCATTCATAGCCTTCGTCCTTTTCCCCATTGGCCGTGCGCAAGCACCTCCGTGGTAAAATCCGTGTTTATCGGCCCCCATCCGTGGTTAAAAACTCCGCACTCCCTGGTGGCCAGTCCGGAAGGACCCGCACTCCGAATTTGAATCAATCCCCGCCCCAATCCACTCCCAATCCTGTCAAAAACTCCTTCCGTTAATGTCGGTATGCCTTATCTTTCACCCTTCGGTTTTGTCGCATTACTTTTCTGAGTCTCAATAAGGCCATTACAAACATGAAATCCATCCTCAAACTTCGCGGCTTGTTTACTGCGGTGACCATGCTGGCCGGTGCTCACCCCGCCACGGCGCAACCGACCCTGAATATTGCTCCAACGGGCAATCAATCCGTCCTCTATTATACCTCCACCCCGGAGAATTACATTTTACAGAGCACCACGAATCTCGCCTCGCCCAATTGGGTCACGGCCACGGATGCGGTGACGGCCTCGGCGGCCACGGTCAGCAACACTGCGCCCGCGAAGTTTTACCGCCTGTTTTATACCAATCCGCCCGCCGGCATGGTGCTGATTCCGGCAGGTTCGTTCACGATTGGGAATTCGATCGGTGACAGTGACAACACAACTGCGAACCCGACGAACGTTTATGTGTCGGCATTTTACATGGACGTGAACCTGGTGAGCCTGGACCAATGGCAATCGGTCTATACCTACGCCACGGGCGTCGGTTATTCCTTTGCTGATGCGGGGACGGGCAAGGCGGCGAATCATCCCGCGCAGTCGATGAACTGGTTCGACTGCGTGAAGTGGTGCAACGCGCGGTCGCAGCAAGAGGGGTGGACGCCCGTGTATTACAAGGACGCGGGGTTGACGCTGGTCTATACCAACGGCAACGTCGGCACCATCGTCTATGCGAACTGGGCGGCGAGCGGCTATCGGTTGCCGACCGAGGCGGAGTGGGAAAAGGCAGCACGGGGCGGCTTGAACGGCCGGCGGTTTCCCTGGGGCAATTTGATCTCCGCAAACCAGGCCGATTATGTGGGAGGAACCACCAATCTCTATGATTTGGGACCGGTTGGCACCAATGCCGTCGGCTTGATCGACGGGTATCCTTACACCAGTCCGGTGGGGTCGTTTGATGTGAACGGGTATGGGTTATATGACATGGCCGGGAATGTACTTGAGTGGTGCTGGGATTGGTATGGGGCGCCGCCGTATCAAACCGGCAGCCCTTATTTGGGGGGAACCGATCCACATGGCATAACCACCGGCGTCCGCCGGGTCGAGCGCGGCGGCAGTTGGGACTTCGGCGGCGCCGATGCCGCGCGAACCGCCACCCGCAACTTTTTCAACCCCGCCAACCCCGCCAACACCATCGGCTTCCGGTGTGTGAAAGGCCTTTAGTTTTTGCGCCTGCTGAAATGCCGCGCACGGATCTGTGAGGATGGCTCAATTTGCCGGGACGAAGCCTCACCTCACCTTGGCAACACGTCAGGATATGGCCCAAGGAACCGCTCGCCGTTGAAATGAATCATGTGGTCAGGGTCTTCGGCAATCCACACTTCGGATTCCCAGGCGATGTGCGATACAAAGGATTGCATGGTGCGACGGGTTTCAAAGGCGGTGACAAAAACCAAGCCGGCCTTGCAGCCCGCGAACAATTCTTTGAGTTCCTTGCGGCGCTTTCCGTCCACTGGACCCGCACTGGTGACAGCCTCGATAAGCAGCAACCAATTCTTGGCGGTGTAATGAACGATAACATCCGGTATTTTTGCGGCAGAGTCCAAGGTTACGCCCAGAGACGCAAGGCTATCGGCTTCCAGGTGCACAAATTTGTTCTCCGTATCACCGATATAAATGACAACTCCACCGGGCGCGAAGGCAGGACAAAAATGCTCGATAATCGCTTTAATAAGCGGATTCTGTCCGCCCGGTGAAAGTGCCACCTGTGAGCCGTCAGGAAGTGTCACAGGCACTCGCGCCAGATTTCGTTTCCGGGCGATCTCGTGTTTAATGGTCTCGCGACTGGCGAGATAAGTTTTCAAAGCGGACGCCCACCGGGGAGTTCCGATTTTGCGCAGCATGGCGAGGGCGGATGGCTCGATTTGATATACCGTCTTTCCGCTGTTTGTAGGTCTGTTCGGGTCATCGGGATTGCGCAGGAGCAATCCGGCCTCCACGAAAAACTTTACCGCGTCATCGCGAATCGTTTCGCGGGTATTGGGGGCGTAGCGCACACCGTAAGCCTCGGCGACAAAATCAATAATTGGAGTGATGCCACGCAGTGGCGCTTGGGCTTCCGCCCAAGAAAAATTCGGGCGAAGGTCAAGCATGGCCAGCAACGCATAAGCGGCGGTTTCATTTCTTTGCTTTGGCCCGAATTGCAAAGCGGCGAGAATCTTCCCGGTCTCGGCGAGTCTTTGTTTCCTGGATTTGTCCAAACGGTTCGGCTTAGCGATGGGCATGCAGATGTTTTTCCACGAGTTTGTCTATCTCGGCTTGTGGTTGATCCAATTCTTTCATTTCGGCTCCCATTGACTGCAAGGTTTCGCGATCGGGATAGGCCAACCGGCGCAGGTCTGTGGCATTCACTTGTGTATGGCCGCTGAAGCGCCGAAAATACTGGTCAACCACTGTGGAATTCAGAAAAGCAAAAAGGCCAACGGCCAGATTTCTATCCAGACCCCGTCCGTCAGCGTGGAAATAGTTTAGATGATTTTCAATACCAAGCCATTCTGCTTCCACCTCCTTGGGGTCAAACAAGCAGGCCACCAGGCGGCGACGTTCCTCTTTGGAGGTGAACCGTTTGGTGAGCAAATAAACGTCGGACTTCACGAGCCAAGGCCGGGTTTCATCGTTGTTAAGAATGGCGTTGGGCTTGCGGGCGTCGGCTTTCGGCCAATGAATGGTGCCGCCGTTGAAATGACAGGGATAAAGCAGCGGCACTGTCCCTTTTTCCGGTGCCCAGCGCAGGGCATCTTTTAGGCGGAAATCGACAACACGCCCGGTGGACACGGTCACACCCAGAGACGCAAGCGTCGTGTGCAGGCTGTCCATTGCCTTTTTGGCGACGGCATGGCCCGGAGCCGATGGAATATGAATGCATTTCTCCGCATCGTGCTGGTGAACGATTTCAGCGAAAGGAATGACGTTCTCGGCAACAATGTCGCCATGCTCGCCGCTACTGCTGGAAACCACCAATTCGCGGGGTTGTTTGCGGCCCTTTACGGCATGGAAAATAATATTTTCCTGCAACACGCTGTCATCGCGGAAGGCTGCTCCGCGTGATTCAAAAACATGCAGCCGGTGAACCTCCAGGTTGGTGAGAAAATCTTCACGGAAAGAACGGAAATAAGGGCCATTGCAAAAGCTTCTGGGGGTAATGCCGACAATTTGTCCGCCCGGGGCAAGCAATCGCTGGATGAGCGCAATAAATCCCGCGTAAAGATTGCTCGTTTCAACTCCAACCTGGCGCAGACTGCGCCGTTCTGCCGAGTCGATGCCGATTTTCCGGTACGGCGGATTCACGATCGCGGCATCGAAAGTCGGGGGCTTGGCACCGAATAAAGTGTCTGCCAGGCAAGCCGACATTTCTTGGATGAAATCGGTCGCATGGATGGTGAAGCTGAATTGAATGCCTGCCAGAGCACAAAGGCGCTGACAATCCCGCATGGTTTCCAAGAGGGCCTCCTGAATGAGTGGGTCAAGTTCGTAGAGCATCGCCTGGACGGTGTGAACCCCATCTTTTTTCTCACACAAGCGCGAAACAATGGCTGCAGTAAGCGCGCCCGCGCCCGCCCCGGCATCCAGCAGACGAACTACTTTGGGAAGCGGCCCAAACAACGAAGCCATAAAACCAGCTATCGGCGTCGGCGTGAGAAATTGTCCGAGTTCCCCCTGCCGCTTGCGGGCTGCTGATTCTGTTATGACCGCGTTTGACACTAATTGAGAGTATCAAACCTGCCAACGCTTCGCAACCGGGCAATCGGGCGCTTCACCCGCCATCGCAGCAGCGAGTGAAGCGGTCTTCGGACAGGCCAAGATGCGCCAAATCGTTGCTCGTTTCGCGTGCCTTAGCGGCACGGCAACTTCGTGTTGTGGCTTGCCATACGGCGCAATTCTTGACTTCTTTGATAACAGGACTACGGAAATCAAAGGCTCTAACTGCTAAAACCAAAAAAAGGCACGTTGAAGCTTGCAGGTAGTAAACCGCTAATGCAGAGTGTATCATACATGCGTGACGTTCGTTTAAATGAGTGGAAGAATCATTCGGTGAACATGTTTGCCGCGGGCAAAGACCCGATTGCGGTCATGCTGGAAAAAGCCTCTGCGGTCGCGCTCAATGCGCAGCAGCAGGGATGGGCCGGGCCTCCATTTGATCCGTTTGCTTTGGCAGAGCACCTTCACATACCGGTCGTCCCGAATAGTGACATCTCAGACGCACGTGCGTTGCCCGTTGGCTCTGAGAGAATGCGAATTGAATATAACCCGAATCGTCCGCGAGCGCGGATGAGGTATTCCCTTGCTCACGAAATAGCACATACTTTTTTTCCCGATGCATCCGAACAAATTCGAAATCGAGTTGCGCGCGGCAATTTTGAAAAAGATGAGTGGGAATTGGAGATGCTTTGCAATCTAGGTGCAGCGGAGCTTTTAATGCCAACCGGAAGCTTGGTTGGGATACAAGACCGAGCGGTTTCAATCGATGAAATCCTTGAGTTGAGAAAACAATTTGAAGTGTCCACAGAAAGCGTGCTGTTGCGTTTGATTCGAGTGACGAACGAACCTTACATTCTCTTTTCGGCGTCACGGGAAAATCCCAACCTTAATCGTTATAAAATTGATTACAGCATTGCGTCACGGAGCGGAAACAAGAAATTGCCGGCAAATTTGCTGCTACCAAAAGATTCCGTGGTCGGTGCTTGCACTGCCGTCGGTTTTACAGCCATGGCGGACGAAGAGTGGCCAGGTGTCGGGCGTATGCGTGTGGAATGCGTTGGCTTGTCGCCATATCCAGAAACGATTTACCCAAGAGTTGCCGGGCTTTTGAGATTGCCTGACTCCGGACCGTTGCACGCGGGTGGTATTCAATTCGTTACTGGCGATGCTACCAAGCCTCGTTCTGGAGGTTCACGGATTTTGGCTCACGTCGTAAATGACGCAACACCAAATTGGGGTGCAGGCTTTGGAAAAGTGATTCAGCAAAAATGGCCTAGTGTCCAAAGCGCCTTTCGCGATGCCTGGCTTAAGAATTCACGGATGCATCTCGGTGATATTTTTTTCAGTAAGCCCGAGCCAGAAATTAGTGTATGCCAGATGGTTTGTCAGCACGGTTATGGCCCATCAGATCGTATCAAGCTCCGGTATGCTGCCTTAAAGGAATGCTTGGAAGCGCTTCGAGATAAGGCTCTTGCAGAGGGCGCGGCGATTCATATGCCCCGTATCGGAGCTGGGGAAGCGGGCGGGTCCTGGCCTCTGATTTCAGCCCTTATAGACGAAGTATTGTGTGCATCTGGCCTTTCGGTTACGGTTTACGACTTGCCAAATAGGCAAAAGTTAAAAAAGACCCAGCGTGGTCTTTTTGACGAGAAACCGTAATCTTTTGGCGACCCATGGCTAAGCAAATAGTAATCTTATCGGGGCACGTGTGCGCCGGTAAAAGCACCTTAGCAAGCAAACTGGCAGAGCGCTTTGGCTTCAAACACATCAAAACATGGAACTTCATTCAGGCGAGGGGCAATAACTTAAGTTTGGAGCGCGCCGCATTGCAAGCGCATGGGGAGCAGCTAGATCAGAAAACTAAAGGTTCATGGCTTCGGGATGATTTGCAGAAAGTTGAGCGACAAGAAAAGGCCGAAACACTCATAATTGTTGACTGCGTTCGACATCCGAACCAAATCGAGCATTTGCGCAAGGCGTATCGCCGTCGAATTGTCCATGTACACCTATCGGCAGGTATTCCCGAACTTCAGCGTCGGTACGAAGAAAGAAAAAAGACGAAGACTGATATTGCGGAATTAGAGACCTATGCCGAGGTGCTCGAAAATAAAACCGAGGCGGGCGTGGAAGAATTATCGAAAATTGCCGATATTGTCATAACTAGCGATCGCTGTAACGAGGAAGACATTGTAACGCGCGTGGCGAGCCATTTGGGCTGGTATGGCAGAGAATATCTACGTTTGGTTGATGTGCTTATTGGCGGCCAATACGGTAGCGAAGGCAAAGGCCAAGTAGCGTCATACCTTGCAAGCGAATACGATTTACTTATTCGTGTCGGCGGGCCAAACGCAGGCCACAAAGTCAAAATTCCGGGCACCGGCGAAACTTTTACGTTTCGGCATCTACCGTCCGGATCATTTGCCAGCGACGCCCCGCTACTCATCGGACCCGGAGCCGTGATGCACGTTCCGACTCTTTTGGCGGAAATCGCAAACGCTAAAATCGGGGTGGATCGTCTGAAAATTGACCCACAAGCCATGACGATTAGTAAGCTTGATGTACAGAGAGAGGTTCAATTAAAAGGTTCCATCGGGTCGACCGGCCAGGGAGTCGGACAGGCCACGAGCCGCAGGATAATTGGCCGTGGACAAAGTCATGTTAAGCTTGCAAGGGACATTCCAGACCTCCAACCGTATCTAACAGACACTTGCGACTTGCTCCAGCGGCTTTTTCGCGAAGGGAAGAGAGCATTGCTCGAAGGAACTCAAGGAACAGGATTGAGTATATTTCATGGCCGCTATCCCCATGTCACTTCAAGAGACACCACTGTTGCCGGTTGCCTTACTGAAGCCGGAATTTCACCAACACGTGTCCGAAAAGTTATTATGGTGTGTCGCACCTACCCAATTCGCGTAGGTTCTCCAGCAGGCGGTGATTCCGGCCGTATCGAGGGAGAACTTTCGTGGAGTGAAATCGAAAAACGCGCCAGATTTAAAAGAGGGGAAATCGGAAAGCACGAGATTGGGTCGGTAAGTGGTAATCCGCGAAGAGTGGGCGAGTTCGACTGGGCATTGCTGCGGAAAGCAGCCACGCTCAACGCACCGACCGATATCGCGCTCACTTTTGCCGATTACATTGATAAAGAGAACGTAAATGCTAGGCGATTTGAGCAACTTACGATTCCAACGATACGATTCATTGAGGAGGTTGAGCGGGTGGCTTCAGCGCCAGTGACCTTGATTTCTACAAGGTTTCACGAACGCAGCATTATCGACCGGCGCGCGTGGTGATAAAATGAAAATCGAAGATTTAATTAAGCATTACCCTAATCTTTACCACATGGCCGAGACTGGAACGTGGGAGGCGATAAAGCGGCATGGATTATTAAGCACTTCTGCATTGCTCGACCTGTTTGAAATTCGCGGCAACCAGAGACGAATAATCGAAACTGAACGCCGACCGCAATCTGTGCCGATTACTCATCCCAAACATGGCCGTGCCGTGATCCGCGATCAAAAGCCGATGCATGAAACAGGATTGCTTAAATGCCTTCAAGATGGGATTACACCATCCCAGTGGTATGAAGTTTTGAACAAACGGGTATTTTTCTGGCTGAGCAAAGATCGGTTGGAGAGGCTTCTTTCGGCGCGCGCCTATAAAGGTAAGCAGCACTGTGTTTTGACATTGAAAACCGAGGAATTATTATCGAATCACGCTAAGGCGGTCACGTTGTGCCCCATAAATTCAGGTGCTACCCTTTATATTCCGCAACCGAGAGGCAAAGACACGTTTCAAAGGATCGAGGATTATCCTTTTGAAGCATGGGTTGACAAGCGTGGTGTCGAAAACGCTGTTGTTGAATTAGTCGTCGATTATGCCGTCAAGGACGCCGAAAGATATGTTCTAAAGGTTGATGAAAGGATGGCGGATCATAATATCGAAAATGTCTTTACTCGGCAAAGCCAGTAGCTTTTCCGAAGTTTATGCCTCTTTTCTTGCCATCGGCACAATCTTCTTCTCTTAGGCTTCCAGTGACGGTATCCGCATTAGTGCACGTAAGCATGTCTCGGCCAAAGGCAGGCCTAACTGGCCATCTGTCCGCGTTGAACTCTGCAACAAGGGCCAGAATCAGACCCGCGCCTTGCAATTCTGTGAACTGCTCTAAATCAGTTCCTTGATCAGGCATTTGGCCTGGTCGTCGGAGATGCTGAGTTCGCGGAAGGCGAGGGGGCCGCCTTGTTCCAAAGGCAATTCGCCATTACTCGCCACAATGTTTCACTATTTTTTATTACAATCACTGACAGTCCTCAAGGTGCCGGATGTGATTCGAATATTCTGCAACCGTACTTGGTCACTGCGCATTCCGCGAAAACTGGGTCGCCAACTTCGGTAAAATTACCGTTGGTCAGGCTAATATCTTCAATAAAACGCTTGGTTCCAAAAATGCAGCTGGGGAGCGTGGGTCATTTCAAACATTTTGCAATTAAAGGCAGACAATTCAGTCTTCAGCCGACCTCGGTGGCTGTCACTTTAAGCTCCATCAATTTTGCCACTACGCCTTAAAGTACGAATATACTTAATAGCCAGCGAAGATGAATTCTTAAACATCTCCGTATCACGCCTCATCTTATTTAAGAGCATCCCACCTTGCATGATTGAAATGCAGAAATCAGCCAGCTCCTGTGGCCTAGCCTCTGGAATTAATTCTCCAGCAGCCTTTCTTTCCAGAAAAAATGTCTTCAGCTTTCCCCGACTCCACTCCAAAAATTGCAGGACATCACTTCTGGCTTTCTTGTTTTCGCTGGTAAGATCTCCACCGATGGTTCCAATGGGGCATGATCTTTCACAACCAACGGACTCTTGAAAATCGATATACTTTTGAAACCAACTTTCAAAGTCACGCCACGACTTTATGTCGTATCCTGTGGGCGTTTGGCCGGTCTGGATCATTTCGTGGAGATACTGAATGACGCAACTAACCATTCCTTCTTTTGTTTTGAAGTAGTGTGTAAATTGACTTTTTCCAGTTTTAGATTTTTCCAGAACTTGATCCACACTTGTTCCATTCACGCCAAAGCGGTGAAAAAGATCCAGAGCGGAATTGATCATCCGAAGCTTTGTGTTTCGTTTTTGAGCCATTGACATAATAAACATTTTACCATAATTTGTACCACATGGTACAACAATTCGCAAATTAAAAAAGGAAATCTCGATGGCAAAACTAATATCGTTAATGCACATCTCATTCGACGGATTCGCTGCTACACCCAAGGGCGAAATGGATTGGATCACGCACGATCAAAAAATATTTGAACATGTTTCAAAATATATATCAAAGGTGGAAACGGGAATCTATGGTCCCAGGACGTTCCAAATGATGGAGAGCCACTGGCCTGGCGTTCTGAAAAACGCTCAAAGTGGAGAATTAGAAAGCAAGCATGCGAGGTGGTATCAAAGCGCAAAAAAAATCGTTTGCTCTCGGACTCTAAAGCATTTGGAAAACAAAGAAGCAGGACTGATCAATGCCAACTTGGAAGAGGAGATCAGAAAGCTCAAGCAGCAATCTGGAAAAGATCTGATGGTCTTCGGCAGCCCACGTCTGACTCAGTCATTGGCGCGGCTTGACCTTTTCGATGAATATGTAATCAACGTCAATCCGATCCTTCTTGGTGGCGGCATAAGAATGTTCGAAGACCTACCAAGAATAAAACTCGACTTGGTTAGTGCAACATCCTTTGGTTCCGGTGTGGTTGGATTTCATTACAAAAGACAACTTTAGGTCCTCTGGAAAAATGTGTAAAATACGAAAAAATCAACCAGGCTTAATGCGAAATAACGCCCAAACTCCAGATGGCACCCGTAACTGATTTCTCTGATCGAGAAACCAGTCCGATTTCATCCGCGTTTAAGAACGCGAGTTTTGGCGAGTTTCAGCAAATGCTGG
>JAOAPH010000175.1 GCA_025462835.1 Candidatus Angelobacter sp.
AATCCTCCCCTACCGTTGTGTCAAAAGATGCGCGGTTTGTTCGAAGGAGGATGTTCATGTCAAGGAAGTCCACCGCACTCTCCATCGCCGCCATTTTTGTTTTGTCTTGTGTCGCGGCGTACGCGCAACCTAAAACCGAATACAGCGAGAAAGATAAGAAGAAGATGGCCGAGATCGCCCAGCGGCCGGAAGTGAAATCACGTATCGATGAGCAATGGGCTGCCGTCCGCCGACGTGACATGGTCTTCGCGTACAACGTCAATAGCAGCAGCAACCGCTCCGCCGAAGCGATTTCCAACAACTTGGAATTCCGCGAGAAATACGGCCAGCTCTATGACAATCCCATTCTCGTCCGTTATGTGAATTCGCTTGGTCAGAGGCTGGTTCCGGACAATAGCCCCAATCTCTATTCCATCCGGCTGCTTCTCGATCCGGTTCCGCGAGCTGAGGCGCTCTCAACCGGCACCATCTACATCTCCACCGGGCTGGTCTCGTTGCTGGATAACGAAGCGCAGCTCTCCTACATCGTTGGACATGAGATCGCGCACATCGAACGGCAGCACCAATACAATTCCATCCGCAATTCGATTTTGGAAGAAGAATTCGACAAGGAAAAGGAAGCCGACGCAGCAAAGAAGCGCAGCTTCTTCAGTGCCATGGCTACTGTTGCCGGTGCAGGGATCGGCGGGGCAGCAGGCGGCATGAATGGCGCCATGATCGGTGCATTGAGTGGCGTTGCCGCGGGATCGATCGTCAGCCACTTTGCCTTCCGCAACCGATTTGAGCCGACCGAGTGGACCACGGAATTTGAGAATGAAGCCGACGAAGCCGGGCTCAAGTACATGCTCAACCGCAATTACGATGCCCGCGAGATACCGCGGCTCTACGCGCGATTAGACAACATGGTGGCAAGAGATGGACGCATAGGGCTGGGCTTCATGGGTAATCCGCAACGTGTGAAAGAACGCACCGCGAAGATCACCGGCCTGCTCACCGGGACCTACAAGGCCGATCTAGATGGCAAACTAAAAGCTGGCGGCCTCGTCGGTTCAAGTCCAGAATTTTCTCTGCTGATGGCATCGCTCAAGCGTGATAACGGAGTCGTCGCGCTGGAGTATGACCTTTACGCCATGGCAAAGGAAAACCTGCAAGACGCCGTCAAACTGCGCTCGAACGATTCCAGGGTGCATTACTACCTGGGACAAGTCATGGCGCTGACCGGCCGCACGCCGGAGGACAAGCAGCAGGCGATCGGCTATTTCACCAAGGCCATCCAGTATGACGCCGACCGCGGCGCCTATCCTGAACCGCACTTGGAGAATGCGCTTTACCTGATCTCGCAAAACGATGCCGCCAGTCAGGAGCAGATCAAGAAAGAGCTGAAGACCTACGTGGCGTTGTATCAACGCGAGCACAGTGGCGCTCTGCCCCGCAACATGCACATCATCTATGACTACTTCCAGCTTGCGGGCGACAATTCCTGGTATGTGCCGCCGGCGATGGTGGTCTCAACAAAGAACGTCGATGCCATCTACGTCACGCAAGTCGAGACCGCGCCTTCCAACGCGGTGGCTGATCTGGTCACTCGAGCCGTAAGCAACGACACCAAGGCCGAACTCAAACCAGCTGCCTTGAAGACAACCAGTCAACCGCAATGACAATGAGCCGGGCGACATCGCAAGATGTCGCCCCATTTTCATAGGAGCCACATCGCAATCATGAAGATAAGGATTTTCTGCGCGATACTTGTCGCCACACTACTGGCTGCAATCTCTTGTTCTGCTTTTGCTCAGACACCCGCTCCAGCGAGGAAGACCTCCATCGGCATCATGCCGGTCTTTGACGCGTCGGGAGAGGTCTATGGTGAACTCTTCACGCAACACATGACGCAAATCTTGTCTGAGGAGATGCAGAACAGCAACTTGCACCCGGTCTTGCTGAATCCGGGCGGCGCGTATACACCGCTGGATACGGACTTGATCAAGGAATTCGCGCAAATGGCCAAGGTGGATTCGGTGCTGATCACCATGTTCCAGATGCCGGACAAGCCCCGCTCCGGACCTTATACCTTAAAAGTCACCGCGCAGTTGCTCGACCCCCAGTCCGGCGCCACTTCGGCCATGCAAAACTACACCGAGAGCATCAATCGCCAGGAAGCTATTGTCGAAACGGGATACTCCGGGTTCTTCAGCGCAGGCGGCAGCCGTCGGTTCGATAAACAGCCGCTGGGAAAGAGGTCAATCTCATTCTCCAAAGCTATCCGCCAGTACAGCTTGAATACTGTCCCCACCATGGTTCAGCTGGGCACGGCGCAGATCCCGCCGCTCTCTCAGAAGAGTTGCGAGATTAATTTTCGTGCTGCGTATGCAAATGCCAACAAGAAGGCGATCTCGAAATCGTACGGTCTGATCGTCAATGGCAAAGAGGAATCTCTTTGGATCAAAGAGGGGATTGCGACTATGACGCTGCCTTCGGGCAGGGCCATTGTCGTGGTCAATGTCGCCGATGCGCCCTATCGCTTGCCCATACAAAAAGTCTACGCCGGCAATACCTTCGTCGATTGCGATAAACCAGAGCGCTCGCTTGTTCTCGACATCGGTCCCGCCGGCGAAGCATTTTTGCGTTGGCAGTGATTCTCTTCCCCTGTGCCTAGGGCAGATGATCCGTGTAGCAAGCTGTCGCTGCCGGCTGCGCAGGCGGAGCTGGCGGAGTGGCCCAGGGCGCATTTGCGAAATCGAAAAATTCAGTCATGTCGTCCTGCGCCGCGTCCCGCGCGGTAAGGTTTGGCAACTTGAACCTTGTTTCAATGAGCTTCAGTATTGCCGTATAGTCTCGCGCCGTGTGCGAGACGAAGTTCTTCTTGCTGAAGGGCGAGACCACGATCAACGGAACGCGATACCCTGTGCGCGTGAAATCGTCATTGAATTTTTGACTGTCGGTTGTAGTAAAGTCCTGTGGCGCAATGCCATCTGGGCTCACAGCGGGTTGAGGCGGAACGTGCTCATAAAATCCGCCGAATTCATCGTACGTAAGCACAAGCGCCGAGTCATTCCATGATTTGCTGCTCATTAGCGCGTTGATAAGACTGGCCACATACGCCGCGCCTTTCTGGACAGGCGCACCCGGAAAATTCGGGTCGACGTCTGGGTGCTCATCCCGGCCGCTGTTGTAGCCTCCCTCAATCATGGCCACTTGTGGCAGTGTGCCATTCGCAACGTCGGTCAAGTATTCTGAGATTGGGACTACGTTGGGCAGGTTCTGGTTGGAATACGTGAACATACTGATGTAACTGCTCTGAGTTAGCGTCAATCCCGGGAGCTGATCGGTCACATAGATCTTCCAGGAAATATGGTTCTCATCAAGAAGCTGAAATATCGTCTTGGCAGTTAGCTGGGCTCCCCCGGGGGGGATGGGATACACATGCCCCTGTGAAGTGCCTGCCATCAAATACATACGATTCGGATGAGTGCGCGACATTACCGGCGCAAACCATCGGTCCGAAGTGCCAAAGTTCGACGCCATGAAATAGTAGTAGGGGAGGTCAGCCTCGGTGTAATAACCCATCGCCCGTTGCCCGTCTATATCGTGGAGACCGTTGTTCCTGGCAAAGGTCGCGGCGGTAAAGACGAACCCGTCCAGCGCAGCAGTAGTGGACATCGGGTTTGAACGGTTGAAGTCCACATGGGATTCTTCCCATGACGGGCTCGGATTTTCGACACAGCCAGTGATCAGATGGACCGCTGACACCGTACCCGTCCGGTCGAAATTAGGATTACTGTTCGTCGCCACGCCCTGCGCGTCAAACGTGAGGCCGTCGATGTCGGTTGCCGCGCCAAATCCGTGCGCAGCCCGATATAGGCCGAGGGCACCAAAATAGTGGTCAAACCCACGGTTCTCCTGGGCCATGAAAATAATGTGATTCAGCGCCTGAATGTCCTGGACCTTAGTGACATTGAACAGCGCGGTCACGCTCGCTGCCCCGTTCAGGGTGATCGAGCAGGCGGATGTACCAGTGCATGCTCCACTCCATCCGGCAAAAGTCGAACCAGCGCTCGCGGCGGCAGCAAGCTGCACACTGGCGCCGTGGGTGAATGAAGCGGAACAGCTGGTACCACAATTGATGCCGGCGGGAGTGCTTGTCACCGTCCCGCCTCCCGTGACTGTGACCGTGACCTGATCAGTGGTGGCGCCGCCGCCAGATTGGGGTTGCGGGGGCGTCGGGGGCGGGGGCGTCGACTGCGACCCTCCACATCCCGCCAGCACGAAAAACGATAGGAAACTCAACACTACAGCCAGATGTATTCGGCCCAGAGTAGTCATTCATCCTAAGAATGTGGAACTCAGCTGAATGTTGCCCTTTGCACAATCAATTCTGTTGATCGGATTAGACGGCAGTAGCGGCGCCGGGCGCGCGCCAATTATTCGATAGCGGAAGAAAACGGAAGCCGAAAGCTGCGAAGTTCGGCGGTCCAGTCTAGAGCTCTGCGAGCGCGCGATGCACAAGGAGAATAGAAATTGCACCCTCACCCACAGCGGAGGCGACACGCTTAACATTCCCAGCGCGAACGTCTCCAATCGCAAACACGCCGGGAAGACTGGTTTCCAGCATCTGGGGAGAGCGCACGAGAGGCCATGGGACAGGTGGAATCACGCCGAAGGCAGGCTCCAGATCCCGCCCGGTGAGGATAAATCCTTTATCGTCAAGGGCAACACAGCCTTGCAGCCACTCGGTTCGTGGCGACGCCCCGGTCATGATGAACACATGCTGGATATCATGATTTGATGTTTGGCCAGTCCCGCGATCACGCCAACCAACCACTTCCAGATGTCTTTCACCCTGCAAGCTAACGATCTCTGTGTTGAAATGCAGCTCGATCTTCGGGTTTTCGGTAATGCGTTGGATCAAATAGCGTGACATCGTTTGCGACAAGTCTGATGCCCGGACAAGCATATGCAGCTTGCGCGCACTCTGCGCGAGGAAAACGGCGGCCTGTCCGGCAGAATTTGCTCCACCCACCACCACCACGTTATCGTCCTCGCAAAGTTGCGATTCCATATAGGTGGCGCCGTAATAAACTCCCTGGCCTTCAAAATTTGTGAGGTTTGCGATTTTCGGCTTGTTGTACTGGGCGCCCGTGGAGATAACGATAGAGCGTGTGGCTAATCTGTTGCCGTTGTCCAGTACTACTTCGTACGGCTGGCGATTGCAGTTCAACTGGACAACGCTATGCGCCACCATCATCTTCGCGCCGAATTTCTGCGCTTGCGTAAACGCACGCGCCGCTAGCTCTTGACCGGAGATTCCGGTGGGGAAACCAAGATAGTTTTCAATCTTGGAGCTTGACCCCGCCTGCCCGCCGGGAGCCTCAGTCTCAATCAGGAGAGCATCCAGGCCCTCAGAAGCCGCATAAACAGCAGCAGCCAGACCGGAGGGTCCTGCGCCCACAATGATGACGTCGCGCACCTGAGACTCGTCGATACTAGCGTTGAATCCCAGGCAATCTGCCACTTGCTGGGGCGAGGGGTTGCGAAGCACGACATTGCCGCTGCAAATAATGATTGGGACTTCGCTCAATTTGACTTCGAATCGATCAAGGAGTTCCTGCGAGGCCTTGTCCGTGTCCAGGTCTATATAAGAATAAGGATGCGCATTCCGGTTCAGAAACTCACGTATCCGCAAAGTGTTTGCGCAATGGCGCGAACCCATGACGACGATCGTGCCTGCGCCACGGGTAATGAGCGCGAGTCGGCGGAGGATGAACGCCCTCATAAAGATGTCGCCCAGCTCGGCATCTCTAGCGACAAGCGATCGCAGGCGATCCCCACTGATCTCTAAAAATTCGCCCGCCTCAGTAACCCGACCGCGCACCAGGCAGCGCTGCCCGGAGATCATGGTGATCTCCCCTGTGAAATTCCCGGCATCGTGTTTCGCAATCAGACGCTCGCCCGTTAGATCCGGCTGCACGATCTCCATACTTCCGGAAAGCAAGACGAAGAAAGGAACTTCGGTATCACCCGGCTTAAACAATATGTCGCCAACTTCGACCTTCCGAATCTTGCTACCCGAACGGAGCCGATCTATTTGTTGAGTAGTCAAGGCCGGAAAGGCTTGGGTGGCAGCGTCGAGCGCACTAGGTGGAGGAAAGGAGGACATGATTTATTTCCGAAGAGCTACGCGCCCAGTATAAATGGTCAGGGCCGGGTGGGAACTAGAGGAACTGCTTTTACGCCAAGAGCTTCTCAATGCGGATCGGCAATTCGCGCACGCGCACACCTGTAGCGTGATAGGTAGCCGAAGTCAGCGCTGAAGCGCATCCCGTCAAGCCGATCTCTCCGATGCCCCGTGCGCCGTATTCGTTGATGATCGTATCTGGATAGTCGAGAAACATAACGTCGATCTCCGGAACGTCCGCATTCACTGCAACCATATAATCTGCAAAATTGTTATTGATCGGATGGCCGGTGCGAGTGTCATAGACGGTTTCTTCGAGCATGCCCATCCCGATGCCCATGACGACCGCCCCCAGGATCTGGTTCCTAGCAGTCTTCTGGTTGATCATTCTCCCGCCGTCAATAACACTGAGCCAGCGCGTGACACGCAAGCGTACGATCTCCGGATCGAATGAAACCTCACAGAAATGCGCGCCAAAGGAGTGAATCGAATATTTGTCTTGTTGCTGCTCTGGGCCAGGATCTCCCGGATAGGAGCGGTGTCGCCGGCCTGTCCTGGCAAAACCGTCTAATCCAACGAGCTTCTGCGAGGCGAGGATCTCCTGGAATGGAACACCGCTGTCGGGCGGCTTATCAGCAGTATGAACGCGCCCCTGGCTCATCTTTAACGTCTTCAGGTCAACATCGTGAAATTGCGGAGCTTTTGAAGCGGCTTTCAGCACTGCCTGTATGGCGTCCTGCGTAGCTTTTGAGATTGCGGGAATCACACTCGCCGTCGCCGCTGAGCCACCGGAGGTCGGCCCGGGAGGAAGCGAACTGTCCCCCAGTGCCACTTTAACCTTGTCCACTGGCACCCCGGTCTTGTCGGCCACAATTTCGGCGAAGACAGTGTAGGTACCCGTGCCGATGTCTTGCGTAGCGCACGACGCCTGCGCGGTGCCATCGGCGAGAAGTCGCACTCGGACGTCGGCGCCGGCCTGGTGACAGGGCCAAGTGCACGTCGCCATGCCCCATCCCAAGATCTCGTTCCCTTTTTTCATGGACCCGACTTTCGGATTGCGCTTGCTCCATCCAAAGCGATCCGCACCTTGTTGATACGCCTCGCGCAAATGCTTGCTTGACCAGGGCTTGCCGGAGCTCTCGTCCTTCTCTGCGTAATTGCGAACGCGAAGCTCCAGCGGATCAACATTGAGCTTGACTGCCAGCTCATCCATTGCAGATTCAATGGCAAATAGAGCGGGAGTTCTCCCCGGGCCGCGCATGGGGGTCGGCGTACCAACGTTTAGCGGGACATTGTGCTGCATTGCATTGAGGTTTGCACAGCTGTAAAGCATCGACGTCGCATCGACACAGTTCTCCAGGTAATCGTGCACCATCGATGTGTGCTGAAGAACGTCGTTCATCGTCGCGACGAGTTTGCCGTCCTGCGTTGCGCCAAGCCGTACTCTTTGCTGGACAGTCGGACGGTGCCCCACTGTGGTGAACATCAGAGTGCGCGGCACTGCAACCTTAACCGGTCGCTTGACGTGCTTCGCTCCGACCGCCGCCAGCCACGAGTGCGGCCAAGGGAAGAGCTTGTCTCCAAACCCGGAACCAACAAACGGAGAGATGACATGAATCGATTCCAGCGGCATTCCGAGTACCTGCGAAGCCACGTTGTGGTGATTGACGACGCCCTGCGACGTCTCGTACAGAGTGAGCTTGTCGCCCTCCCACACTGCGATGGTGCCGTGCATCTCCATCGGATTATGCGTTTCGACTGGTGTGACATACGTTGCATCCAGCTTTACTGGAGCCTGCTGAAACGCGGCTTCGGCATTGCCTCGCGACGATTGCGCATCCGGAGGCTTGTTCGGGATAGCAGCCTGGTCGAGCCGCACGAGCGGCCGTTTTGCGTCGTACTGAACATGCACGTGAGAAGCGGCGTCCTGCGCCTGCTCAAAGGTTTCGGCGACAACCAGCGCCACGAACTGGCCATAGTAGTAGACGACCTCATCCTCGAACGGCGGTCGGTTCTCGCCCGGTCGGCTCATCTCTTCAAGCGAACCGGCCGGACGATATAACTGCTTGATGTTGCCGTGATGCAGGACGGCCAAAATTCCAGGCATCTTCTCTGCTTCGGCGCTGTCGATCTTCACGATTCGGCCATTCCCGATCGTGCTGGGCACGGCCACTCCATAAGCAACATTCTGAATCGGGTGTTCCACCCCGTACGGCGCATGGCCCGTGACCTTAAGTCTGCCGTCAATACGTGTTACTGGTTGGCCGATTACAGAGCTGCTCATTTTCTTACTCCTTCCCGCCTGCTGGAACTACGCGCTGCTCGAAACAACTGTCAGCGCGCGGACGAGTGTGCGCTTCGCGAGCGGGATCTTGAATGCATTGTCGTGCTGAGGCCGGGCACCTTTGAGAGCCGCATCAGCGGCAGTCCGAAAATTCTGCTCACTTGCGGCATGCCCTTCGAGCACCTGCTCTGCTTCAAGCGAGCGCCACGGCTTAGTGCCAACCCCGCCCAGAGCGATGCGAATGCGCTGCACATGCTTGCCCTGCATCCGAGCAACCACCGCAGCAGAGGCAAGCGCGAATTCGTAAGAGGCGCGATCGCGACGCTTCAGGTAATACGAGCGCGTGCCATCCGCAAGGCGTGGCAACGTCACCGATGTGATCAGTTCGCCGGGTGCGATGACAGTTTCGCGATTCGGAGTGGATCCTGGCACAAGGTAAAAGTCTTTTAAAGCAACGGTGCGCTCCGCCTTCGGTCCTTTTAACTGGACTGTGGCTTCCAGCGCCATCATTGCCACGGCCATATCTGACGGATTCGTCGCAATGCAATTTTCACTGGTGCCGAGGATCGCATGTATCCGGTTGAACCCGTCGATCGCAGAACAGCCCGATCCGGGATTGCGCTTGTTGCAGGGATAGGCCGTGTCTCGGAAATAATAGCAGCGGGTGCGTTGCAGAAGATTTCCGCCGGTAGTCGCCATATTTCGAAGCTGTGGCGAAGCCCCCGAAAGGAGTGCCTGGGAGAGCACCGGATACTCCTTCTGGACCATTGCG
>JAOAPH010000190.1 GCA_025462835.1 Candidatus Angelobacter sp.
GCCGGGATCAAAGCCGGCGACAAACTTTACGAAGCGAACGACCAGGTGGTGGCTAATGCTGCTGGGCTGGAACGACAACTTTATAAGAAAGGCGTCTATTCCGAAGTCAAATATCTGCTGCAGCGGAATGGAGTTCCGCTGGATGTGCAGGTCCTCCTGGTTCCTGCCGATACACAACTGAATTCCGGCCTGAGGCTGATCGCACTTATATATCTGGGAATAGGCCTGTTCGTATTGTTGCGGCGGTGGACGGCGCCGAAGTCGGCACACTTCTATCTTTTCTGTCTAGTCTCATTCATCTTCTATTCGTTCAAGTACACAGGCAAATTCAACCTGTTCGATTGGTGCATTTACTGGTCGAACGTGGTTGCGTGGCTGTTGCAGCCGGCGCTGTTCCTGCATTTTGCGTTGACCTTCCCGGAAAAACGGGGGTTCCTCTCGCGACACAAATGGGCAGGCGCGGCTATCTACCTACCCGGGCTGTTCTTGCTGGTACTCCATGTCCTGGCGTTTCAGAGATTTGCGGCGACGGAGTTGTTGCGATTCCAGTTAGACCAATTGCACTGGACGTACCTGGCTGTGTATTTCGCGGCGGCGGCGGGCGTGTTGTGGGACAGCTATCGCCGGGCAGACACGCCGATCTTGCGCCAGCAGATGAAGTGGATCACGCGCGGCACGATCCTGGCGATTGCCCCTTTCACGATCTTCTATGTGATTCCTTACCTCCGCGGAGTATTGCCGAGCGCGGGCATGAAGCTTTCCGTGCTGTCATTGATATTCCTGCCGCTAACTTTTGGATACGCGATCGTGCGCTACCGCTTGATGGATGTGGACATCATCTTCAAGCGCGGCGTGATCTACACGCTGGCAACCGCGAGCATCGTAGGAATGTACTTTGGGATTGCCGCGCTATTCGCACAATTCGTGCAGACGAAGTTGCAGTCGGTGGGCAATTGGGGGCTGATCGGGGCGATCGTCATCACCGCGCTTTTGTTTGAGCCGATCAAGCACGCGATCCAAGACCGGCTGGACAAATTCTTTGACCGCAAGCGATATGACTACCGGAGAACGCTGCTGGATTTCGGTCGCGAGCTGAGTTCAGAGACCGATCTAAGCACCACGCTGAATGCGACGGTAGATCGCTTGTCGCGTACGTTGCTGGTGGACCGCATCGCGCTGATCCTCTCGAATGGAGAGAAGCAGGGCGAGTTCTTCATGGCCAAAGCCTTCGGCATCAATTACAAAGGCGGATTGGACCTGAGTTTTCTGAGCGTCGCTCGTCCGGAAGATGAAGTGGGACATCTCTTCTTTGACAACACGCGGCAGGCAGTGCGCGAGACGCCGAGCGCGCAGATGACGATCGCGCAGCTCGACCTGAACTACTACATTCCCTGCAAGGTGCAGAACCGCACCATCGCTGTGCTGGGATTAGGGAAGACGATCCACGGCGACTTTCTCTCCAGCGAAGATGTGGAGCTGGTGGAAACGCTGGCAGGATATCTGGGGATATCGATACAAAACGCGTTGCTGTATGCGTCGCTGGAGCAGAAGGCGGCGGAGTACGAGCGGCTGAAGGACTTCAATGAAAACATCGTGGAGTCGATCAGCGTTGGCGTGCTCGCGGTGGACTTGGAAGACAGGATCGAGTCGTGGAACTCGCAGATGGAAGTGATGTATGCAACTCCGCGCGCACTGGCGAAAGGCAAATTGCTCAGCGAGATATTGCCAGGCGATTTTGTGGAGACGTTCTATCGCGTGCGACAGAATCCGGGCATTCACAACTTGTATAAGTTCAGGCTGTCGACGCCCACAGGAGAGACGCGAATCGCGAACGTTGCAATCGCGCCGCTAGTGACAAGAAATTTCCAGGTAGTGGGGCGGCTGATCATAGTGGATGACATCACGGAGCGAATGGCGCTGGAATCGCAGCTGTCGCAGGCGGAGAAGATGTCATCGATTGGCGTGCTGGCAGCGGGCGTTGCGCATGAAGTTAATACCCCGTTAGCGGTGATCTCGTCCTACGCGCAATTGTTGTCCAAGCAATTGCAGGGCGACGAAAAACTTTCCGGGCTGCTGGAGAAGATCACGCGGCAGACGTTCAGGGCATCGGAGATCGTGAACAACCTGCTGAATTTCTCGCGCACCAGCGGGACCGAATTCAGCGAGGTCGACGTGAACAAAGTCATCAGCGACACGCTCACACTTCTGGAGCATCAATTCCGCTCGGCAAAGATCAAATTACAGGATGACTTGTATCCCGAATTGCCGCCGATCGTAGGCAACGCCGGAAAGCTGCAACAGGTTTTTCTGAACCTTTTCCTGAATGCGAAGGATGCAATGCCGAACGGCGGCACGTTGCACGTCTCTACCAGCAACGGGCAGGCGGTGACGGTGCGCGTGTCGGATACGGGCTCCGGGATCGCGCAAGAACACATTGCCAAAATTTACGATCCGTTCTTCACCACCAAGAACGCGGTGACCGACGGAAAGAGACGCGGTACGGGGCTGGGACTCTCTGTGACATACGGGATCATCCAGGAACATGCGGGAAAGATCTTTGTCGAGAGCCAGCCGGATAAAGGAACCACCTTCAATGTCGAGTTCCCGATGAGCAGAATGAGAACGAATGCGGGAAGAACTGTCCAGGTTTAGTATCAAGATCATGTATTTGAGGTTTCGTCTGAATGTCTGAAGTTGCGGTATATCCGCGCAAGACCGCGAAGGCTGCTGAGGCCGTCACGCCGCCGTCGATCCTCATCATCGACGATGAGAATGCGATACGTGAGTCGCTGGAAACTCTGTTGGAACTGGAAAATTACCGCGTCGAGCTGGCGGAGAATGCGGAGCAGGGACTCGCCTTCCTTGCAGCCAATACATACGACCTTGTTCTACTAGATATTTCTCTTCCCGATCGGAACGGGCTGGACGTTCTAGAAGAAATCCACGAGCGCGATCCCGGACTCCCGGTGATCATGATCACCGCGCATGGAACGGTGGACTATGCCATTCGCGCGATGCAGAGCGGCGCGAGCAATTTCATTCCCAAGCCCTGGGACAATGAAAAGCTGTTAGCGGATGTAAGTTCGGCGGTGGCGAGACGCCGGGCGGAGGAAGAAAACCAGCAGCTCAAGCGGGCGCTGAAACAGCGCTATAACTTCGAGAACATCGTGGGCAAGAGCGAGAAGATGCTGCGCATCTTCGACTTGGTGGCGCAAGTGGCGCCGAGCCGCTCCACGATATTGATCCAAGGCGAAAGCGGGACAGGCAAGGAGCTGATCGCGAAGGCCATCCACGCGAACTCGCCGCGAAAAGACCGTCCGTTCGTTCCCGTGAATACCGGATCGATGCCGGCTGACCTGCTGGAATCCACATTATTCGGGCACGTCAAGGGGGCGTTCACTTCGGCGATATCGTCGAAAAAAGGCCTGTTTGAAGTTGCCGATCGGGGCACCATCTTCCTGGATGAGATCGGGTCAATGGGGCTGGACACCCAGGCGAAGATCCTGCGCGTTCTGCAAGATAAGAAGTTTATGCACCTGGGCGGCGTGCAGGAGATTCAAGTGGACGTGCGCATCATCGCCGCCACGAACGAAGATTTGAAACTGATGGTGAAGGAAGGACGGTTCCGCGAAGACCTGTTCTATCGGCTGAACGTGATCACCGTCGATCTTCCGGCATTGCGCGACCGCTCGGAAGACATTCCGCTTCTGACTACACACTTCCTGCAACGCTTCTGCGCCGAGAACGGACGGCCATCGCTCTCGATCAGCACAGAAGCCATGCGTCCTTTGATGGACTACATGTGGCCGGGCAATGTTCGCGAGTTGGAAAATGTCATGGAACGCGCGGTAGTCTTGTCATCGGGCTCAACGATCGGCATCGACCTGATCTCAGACCACATCGTAGGCCGCGCACCCATTACCAGCATCCTTGAAGGACGTCCGGACGCTTCCCTGTTTGACATCATGGAAGAGTGCGAGCGGCGCATCATCATTGACATGCTGGAAAAATGCGCCTGGAACCAGACCGAGGCCGCCGATCGCTTCCATGTCCCGCTCTCTACGCTGAATCAGAAAATCAAACGGCTGAACATCGATATCAAGAAGAAGATCAGAGAGTAGTTTTAACCCACCCATTCCCAATGTTCGACAATCGCAGGCGAATCTTTTCCTGCCTGCGGCTATCTAAACGCGCAGGGAGATGAATCCATGACAGAGAAATTAAAGAAGAGTGAAGCGGAGTGGAAGGCGGAGCTGACGCCGGAGCAGTACCATGTGGCGCGCGAGAAAGGCACGGAGAGAGCCTTCAGCGGCGAGTACTACGAGACCAAGACTCCGGGCACCTACAAGTGCGTAGGGTGTGGGCAGGAGCTGTTCAGCTCGGATACGAAATACGACTCGGGCAGTGGATGGCCGAGTTTCTGGAAGCCTATCGACGACGAAAGTGTGGAGACGATCACTGACCGCACTTATGGGATGTCGCGGACGGAAGTGGTGTGTAGCCGATGCGAGTCGCACCTGGGCCACGTTTTCGAGGATGGACCGAAGCCGACCGGGTTGCGGTATTGCATGAATTCGGCGTCACTCAAACTGGACCCGAAAGAGTAATTCTCACTTGGAACTGAGTTTGAAGTTGACCGTGATCTCAGTCTCGACTTCCACGGGGTCGCCGTTCAACATATAAGGTGTGTATTTCCATTTGCGCACGGCGGCCTCAGCGGCGCTGGCTAGGCGGGTTTCCCCTTCTGTGGCGCGCACCTGTTTTACGTTGCCATCTTTTCCAATCACCGCGTTTAAATAGACAATCCCTTCAATCCCCAATCTCTTGGCCTCCTCGGGATAAACGGGCGGGACACGCTGCGTCAGTTTTCCAGGCACGATCTCAGAAACCTTTGCCGCTGGAGAAGCTGCAACAGTAGCGTTCGGCGTGTAACTCAAGACGTCGCCAATGACAGCAGCTGCTGACGTCGGATCTTTTCCAGCGTCGGCTGTATTCACAGGTGGAGGTTCGGTCGCGGGTTCCTGGTTTTGAGATTGAGTCGACGGTTGTGATTGGGGTTGAGCTTGAACCGGTGCAGGCGGAACTTGCTTTGAGATCGGCTGAGCAAGAGTTACGTTCGGCAAAATATCCGGCGAGTTAGCAACGGCGATGCTGGGCAGCGTGATCCCTGCATTGCTCCCGTCAAGTCTCGAGACGACTGCTGACGGATTTACACGCGACTTCCGCTTGGCCGGCTTCGGTGGTTCGGCAGGGGCGGGTGCCTGATCTGGTGTTGCGGTTGTTGCGGTAACAGCCGGATTGTCTGCGACCTTTTTGTCGGGAACCTTGGCAAATATCTTTTCCAGTTCGGGGGCATGGCGGTAGAGCAATAGCCCGAGTAGCAAAACAAAGACCAGGGCGGCGACGCTGGTTACAGCAAAACGCATGGCCGATGAGTGCATCCAGCCCTGTCTTCCTTGTGCAGCTCGCAAGGCCGCTTTGCCCGGAGGACGTTGCGAGGCAACTGCGGCGCGTACTCTGTCGAGAGTGGGATCCGATTCGGTCGGTGATTCGGTTGGCTTCAAAGGCGCTGGCTTCTCTTCGGATTCTGAAGCTTGAGCGGAGGTGGCCTGTCGTGCCGCGGACGCAAACTGCCGGTCAGCAGCAGCAGGAATTCGTTCAGCGAATCTCGCTACAACAGTTGTCGGGCGCGGAGCAACAGCCGGCTGCGCGCTACCGAGTGGCATTTCTTCAGTCGCGTCTGACGGCAGGAACGATTTCAGGTTGAGGTCTTCCCTCACTTCCTCGACGATATCACCATCTATGCTGCGCTGGTGGAGAGCACATGCGATCGACATGCTGCCGAAGCACAGCCGGTTGATCGTCCGCGGCACGCCTTGGCTATACCGGGAAATCTTCAAGAGCGCATCAGGAGTGAACAGCGGTCCCCGGTTGTATCCGGCCACGTCCAACCTGTGATCTATGTAGGCGCGAGTCTCTTCGAAGGTAAATGGTTTCAGTCGGTTCACTATGGAGATGCGCTGGAAGAGCTGCTTCATGGCTGGGCGCATCAGCTTTTCGGCAAGGTGCGTCTGTCCGGCAAGAATGATGTGCAACAGCTTGGCATCACTGGTTTCAAAATTGGAGAGCAGCCGAATGGTTTCCAGCACCGAATCGTCAAAGTTGTGCGCTTCGTCCAGCACCATGAGGACCTTTTTGCCGTCGCGCGCACTTTGCAATAGCACTTGCTTGAACTTCTCATGCATGGCGAACGAATCGTCGCTGCCAGTCTCAATCTCCAATTCTGCCAGACAATAACGTAAGAGATCCTGTGAGTTGCATTGTGTGTGGAAGAGAAAGACGGTGTTTGCAGAGTTGCGGTAACGCTCCAGCAAGTCAAACAGCAGAGTTGTCTTGCCCATCCCCGGCTCTGCGATCAATGCGGAAAAGCCAAGATCAGACTGGATGCCATACAACAGCGATGCCAGGACCTCGCGATGGCTGGGAGAGGGATAGAGGAAGCGCGGATTTGGAGTGACTCCAAAAGGCTGCTCGCGTAAACCGTAAAAATCAAGAAACATAAAGTACTGTTGCTTCGCCATGCTTCAGCAGCATGGACTGACTTCAGGCGAGATCCGTTAAGGGCTACTTACGCCTACCATATCTGTCTATGTGTGATGCGGGAGGAACGGGGAGGTCTGTCGGCGTACTCTCCAATCGTGCTCTGTCGAAATCGACATGTGAGTTGCCGCCATGACAAAGCGCCCCAAACAGCCGGCATCCTATTTACAGAAAACATTGGGAGAGCCGATGAAACCACTAATTCAATTTGCCTTTGGGTTGACCTTACTGCTCACAACAGCCGCAACTCTGAATGCGGCGCAGCCTGGGAGCGCGCAAACAGCTCAGCAACCCGGCAGCAGGACGCAGCAGCAGGGGCAGCCCAGCGCGGCACCGCCCGCGAGCATGCAAGAACGTATGAGCGAGATGCGCAAGCAGCAGGAAGCTGAAATGCAGCAGGTGAAAGCCGAGTTGGACGAGATGCGCAGCAAGGTGAACAAAATGCGCGCGGACGCAGCCAAGATCAACGATCAGGCTGCGAAGTCTGCAATGTCAACGAATGCCGATATATGGCAGTCATGGATTGACAGCATGCAACGGCGACTGGACCGCATGAAAGCAATGCTTGACCAGCAGATCCCACCCAAGGCTGGGGAGCAAAGCTCGCCCCCGCCGCCCCGTTAGGTCGTCTTGTCAATTCGTATGAAAGCGCTCGGCTACCCGCTGGATCGAGTTGCGGTTTCTGGCCTGGGTGTAATGCGGGGCGTCGATCTTGTACCACACGGTTCCCGGAACGTATCGGGAGTCCCGGGGCTTCGCGACGATGCCCTCCAGATTGTTCTTAACGACCATCTCGAACAGCGCGACACCATTACCGGCGACGTAATCAGCGTAGAGCAGGGATCCGGAGCCAGAAGGAATCACTTCCTTCAGGCGCCGCTTGCGTTCTATCAACGGCAGATCACGCTGGTCGCGGCCATTCAATAGCAGCAAGTCAAACGCGAAATAACAGAGCCGCCCCTTACGTTCGAGCAGGTCTGTAAAGTTGATGACGCCATTTTCGTCCATGCTGACGATCTCGCCATCGAGGACGCTATCACGCGCATTGAGTTCGGAAAGAATGGCAGAAGAAACAGAGTCAAAGCCCTTTAGTTTGGAGCGGCCTGCTGAGACGAGATGGCAATCTTCACCAACCACATACGCCAGGACGCGAATGCCGTCGTACTTGATCTCAAAGAGCCAATCGGGATCATTGAAGGGATTGGCGCTTGGCACTAAAGGCACTGGATCAATTGTGGGCAATTCCTTTTGCACAAGATGATGCACAATGTTTCTGCTGGGCCCTACTTTAAGGGCGTTAGTAGGTAAGTATGGAGTGGGCCTGCGTGGCTTTCGTGATCGAGTTCAATCAAATGTGTGTGCGCGCCTTCTGCACCGGGACTGCCAAAAGCGACGATCTGTCCGTTGTTGTTTATCGAAGCTGCGCCAGTGAGCACCACACTTGATGATGTGATCAACGAGTTCAAGTCTTGCATCCCATCCAACGCATTCCAGATAAAAGCGTGCAGCCCTAGCGCGCTGCCAGTAGCTCCTACGACAACACCGGAGTCATTCATTCCTGTGGCGGTACTGTAATCGCCGCCGGGAAGAGTGCCGAGGTTCTTCATTCCGTCGGCAGCAGTCCAGATGAACGCAAGTGTTCCATTTGGCCCGGCGGATGATCCAACAACTTGGCCCGAATTGTTGAGCAGCAAAGCAACGCTGCTGGTTTGACCAGGTAAGACTCCGAGCGCGTGGAGGCCTTCGCTTTGAGTCCATAGAAATGCCTGCGGGCCTTGGCTGCTAACGAAGCTTCCGACGACCTGACCGGAATCATTCACACTGAATGCCTGGCTCTCTTTGTCGCCGGGCAATGCGCCAATCGCCTGCATTCCTCCGTTGCTAGTCCAGATGAATGCGCGGCTTCCATTACGACCGCTAGATGAGCCGACAATCTGTCCGACATTGTTGATGCCGCGTGCTTCACTTCCGGTATCGCCGGGCAGAGTGCCGAGATCGTCCAGTCCACTGGTGCTCGTCCACAGAAACGCGCGCAGGTTACGAGCGGTGTTGGAATATCCGACGACGTCTCCGAAGTTGTTGATGGCGAATGCGGCGCTGTAGTCGCCACCGGGAAGAGTGTCGAGATCGTGGATGCGTCCGCCGCTCCAGACAAATGCATGGGTCATTTCGCCGTGAGGCATGCCGGAACGCCCGACAACCTGTCCGTTATTGTTCAATGCCGCCGGAATTGCGCTGCCCGCGCGCAATGCGCCCAGATCGGAAATGCGATAGCGTTGCGCAAATGCCGCAGATGACAGCATGAGCAGCATGCTGAGGACGACTTTGCGGGTGCAAATCATGCCTTAGAAATTACTGAAACTGATGACAGTGGTGACGCCGGACGTGACAGTTCCCGCCTTGCTAAGGGTGGTGTGCCCGGTCTTGGACATTGTGACTGTGTAATTCCCTACCGGAATCCAGTTGCTGAGATAGTTCCCGGAAGTGTCCGTGGTGAGCGTCGCGGTTGTGGAGATCACACCACCAGAGAACTTCACCGTCGCGGCAGAAACAGCGGCGCCGGTACTCGAGGTGACAGTGCCGCGAATCTTTCCAGCAGTAGCGAGTTGAAAGTTAACCCCTGTCTTCGCGCCGGCTGTGACCGTGGAGGACATAGTTCGACTGAGATATCCGTTGGCGGAAGCAGTGAAGTTGAAAGTCCCTGCAGGAACCGAAGCGAAGGTGTAATTCCCGGTGCTGTTGGTCAAGGTGGATCCCCCGCTATATTTCACAGTGGCCCCAGCCAGTGCTTGTGCATTTGAAATCTTGGTGACTTGTCCGACGACGGTACCGGTGGTTCCCGGCGGGCTGTTCGGCGATAGCGTAAAGTTTGCTGAGGATGAAGTATTAGCGACGACAGAGACGGTCTGCGTGGAACTTCGATATCCGCTAAGCGAGGCAGTGATCGCGATGCTGCCTGCTGGAACATTTTGGAGAGCATAGTTACCTGTCGCGTCTGTAGCAGTGGAACCTGCATTGTAGGAAATCGCTGCTCCGGAGAGTGGTGAACCCGTGGAATCGGTCACCCGCCCGCTGACGCTGCCGACCGGAGACGGCGCCGTCGCTGTCGCAATCTGAACGATGCTGGCAGTTGAAGGCACGCCATTCGCGAAGAGAAGAAACATCATGTAATGTCCCGGCGGAGCGATATTGGGATCCGCGGGTGCGGTCACATTGAGTCCGGTTGCCGTGGGCGTGAAGGTCAGGCGCACGAAACGTTGATTCATGTCGAAGCTGTGCGTATTCGAGCCGAGGCGGATGAGACTAACTTGCGCGATATTCGCGACATCAGGCGTGTTGACTGCAAACTGTTGTCCATAGGCAATCGTGGTCGGCGCGGAAGAGATCGTGGGGCGAGGCCCGTTGAACAGATACGGCGGAGAATAGATTTCCGCGCTGGGTCCGCCGACGTTTCCGCCTGCCGAAAGCACGCGACCATCAGGCAAGAGCAGTGCCGTGGAGTGGTATCCGCGATAGACCGAATTCGCAGCCATGGTGGTGAAGGCACCGGTTGCGGGATTCCACATTTCAGCGGCGAATACCGGGAGAGTGGAATCGTCAAAACCAGACCCGCTACTGCCTCCGGTGATCAGCACTTTGCCATCTGGAAGCAACGTGGCGTTGTGCTGCCGGCGAACGTAGGCCATGCTCCCCGTGTACTTCCAGGCAGGAGCGGCGCTTTTCAGATCGATGATCTCAGCGGAATTGGTTGGAGGACCGCCGCCACCAACAATCAAAACCTTTCCGACGTCATACATGACCGCAGAGCCGTAAGTGCGCGCGATGGAAAAATTCGTTGTCGCCACGGTGGACCATGCGCCGGTGCCAGCGGTGTCCAGGTATCGGGACAATTTGTCAGGACCGGCGTCGAAGACCTTGCCGTTGGGCGCGAGGAACATTCTAGGATACAGGGGCAGCGCCAAAAGCGCGGTGCTCAGATTTCGCCACGTTCCCGTCGCCGCTTGAAATATTTGCGGCGAGGTATCGACATTGGTTTGCGAATCGATATCGCCGCTCACGATCAACACATCTCCGTTCGCAAGAGTCGTGTTGTTGGGATACCAGCGTCCGGCGTTCATATTCGGAGCCGCTGAGAGAGCGTTTGTAAATGGGTCGTAAATGCTGGTGTTGGGCCATCCGATGTAGTCGCCATGATGGCCGCCGGTAAAAAGCAATTTGCCGTCGGACAAGAATGAGTGTCCCGCACAAAAGAGATCGTACGAACTAGTGGCAGCAGGAGTGACCGCATTGGTCGCGGGGTCCCAAATCTGCGGGCTCTTCGATTCCACATAATATGAAACGAAAAGCACCTTGCCGGCAGGAAGCAAATGCGCGGAGACAGCGCGAGAGGGCCACGCCTGAACAGAAGACCATTGCCCGACTGTGGCGAGATCGGACTGAGCGTTTGCGATGGCCGGCAAGGCGACCAAAAGAATGATGACAACAAGAATGCGTCGAGTATTCAAGAAGTGCTTGGTGCTGGGATTCTTGTTGGTGAGCGCGGAAGGAATCGAACCTTCAACCTACTGATTAAGAGTCAGTTGCTCTGCCAGTTGAGCTACGCGCCCTTGAGGGGGATTTGATTAGGACCTTCGATGTAGATGCCTCACGCGTGAGGAAAATCGAAGATGTATCGAGTGTAACACAAGGGACAACGCGCGCAGGATAGAGAACGAAATCTTACATATCAGCCTGCTTCTTGCGTATCAAATCTCTTCAATGCGATGAAGTTCAAAATGGAGTGCCCTACAGTTCCAAGGGAATGCGCGGGTCTGCTTCATGCACGGAAGGTGGTGGCGGAGTTTGGCCTTTTTACGTTGCTCAGGCGCGGGTAGCCAACTTGAGAACCGCTGGCTTGATGATTCATCGCCGATAAATGGCAATGCCGGTGGCGGTTTGTAAGATGGCTTCCATGCTCTTGCGAACTGCGGTCTTTCCTGCACTATTGGGAACGAAGACGATGTCCTCCGACTGGAGGTTAAGGTCCGGAGACTTTGCTGCGAGAATCTCCTTTAATGGGATGGGTATTTCCTGATGTTGTTTTGATGTGCCACGGATCAATCTGGCGCTGTTCAATGCGGCGTTCTGATTGGCCCCCTGTGCCATAGCCAGAGCCTGCAGCACCGTCATTTGCGAATTCTCCATTACGAATCCGCCGGGCTTACCGACGTCACCAACTACGTACACGATGCCCGCCTTGGAGACAACAACGGTGTCACCGGGAGCAACTTCAGCGTTAACGCCAGCCCGCGAATCACCGGGCGCGTAGGAGAGCGGTATCGTCTCCGGCTTATCGGGCGCATTCCGATGCGTGATCGAAACCGTGTTGCCGGCTCGAGGGGTTGTGCCGCCGGCGGCGGAGATGGCGTCGAATACCGATCGACGGCCAAGCAGAGGATAAATGCCAGGCTTCATTACCTCGCCGAGAATTGAGATCCCCTGCGTCGCATATTCCTTTTGAAAAATGGAAACTTGCGGATCAGAAAAATAGCCCCCATCGACAAGTTTCTTCGCCACGAACTTCTCAGCTCCGGAGGTGGACAGTCCGGCCACCTTGACAGCACCGATCAGCGGTAAAGAGATCTCACCGGAAGAGTTCACGCGGATCTGTTTTACAAAGTCAGGAGCTCCGAGCACGGAGACTTCCAACAAATCTCCCGATCCGATCAGCAGATCTGGAGAGTTATGCTGCTGTGGCGACGGCGCAGCAGGCTGCTCATGCAGGGTAGTTTGAGCGGCCAGCTTATGAGGGTGTATCCACAGCATTGCAAATACCAGCGCAGCTGCGAACACCAGCTTATTTTTCAGAATATTCAACATAACGAATCCCCACCATCAAGATAACTTCCAAAGCTATAAGCAACGGGCCGGCTTGGGCGCGGTCGCCAATCGAACAATCGCAATCTCCAATCCCTGCCCTGTGCTGCGCAAGCGGATTCGAATCCCTCTTTCGCGCTAAAAGGTTGCACGGACCAGACTCGATCACCGTCAACGAGCGTAGCTGGTTCATTGCGAGCCACATTGATCTCGAATTCGTTGAAGGTGGACAATCCATCTCCTCGCGCTTTGACATACGCTTCCTTGCGCGTCCAGGAACTAAAGAAAGCGCGAACGCGTGCAGGGCAAGGGATCAGCGAAAGAGCTTGGAACTCTCCGCTTGCGAAGAAGTGGCGCGCGATGTTCATGTCGGCCAAGTTCGGCTGAATGCACTCCACATCAATCCCCACCACGCGTTGCCGGGCAAACGCATACAAGCCTAAGTTGCCAGAGTGCGAGCAATTGAAATGAAACGCATCCGCCATCCCCGATCTAAGCTTGGGCTTCCCGTAAGTACCGTACTCGAAAACCAAGTCAACCGCAGCCCATCCGCAATAGCGAGAAAGAAGGTCACGTAGGATTGCTCGTGATCGAAGAAACAGCCGGGCATCTGCGACAAATCGAAACCGCGCGGCGCGAACGCGCTCATCATCGGAAACGGTGTTTTCCGAACCGGCATAGTCAATTTCCGGAAGCGCCAATTCTGCCCGCCAGACATGGACTTCATCGGGAAGCAGTTCCGGACTGGCTGACCCCTCTACCCAAGGAACGGTCACAAACTCTCACTCCGTTTTGAATCGTGATCTTGAAACGTGACCGGCAACGAGACAAGACCGCGCAATCCCAGATTTGTGCGCCAGGTAAGTGGACCCGAGGCCAAGGACAGAGTGGGTATTCGGCGCAGCATCGTCTCAAACACCACCTGGCCTTCGATGCGGGCCAGCGCAGCGCCAAAGCAGAAATGTGCTGCCCAACCAAAGGCAAGATGGCGGTTATCCTGGCGCGTGAGATTAAGAACATCGGGATCAGAAAAGCGGTCGGGATCCCGGTTTGCCGCAGCCATAACGGCGATGACGGCCTGCCGCTTTCGAATCTGTTTGCCTCCAAGCTCCACATCGTCCGGAGCAAGTCTACCGGTGTGTTGGCTGGGACTTTCGTAGCGAAGCAGTTCCTCGACGGCAGAGGCGATGATCGAAGGATCGTTGCGGAGGCGTTGCAGCTCAGCAGGATTACGCAACAAAGTGAGAATCCCGTTGCCGATGAGGTTGGTCGTCGTCTCCTGGCCGCCCACCATGGTGACGATGCAGTTGGCGACGACTTCTTCTTCTGTGAGTCGATCACCGTCGACCTCGGCAGTCATCAGTGAGTGCACCAGCCCCTCGCGCGGGTTGATCCGTTGTTCGGCAATCGCCGCGCGGAAGTATGCAGTCATTTCCTGCACAGTACGGAGCACCCGGGGCACACGATCAGGGTTGTGTTGGAAATTGCCCAGCATCTCCGCAAAATCGGCGGACCATTCTTTTAATTGTTGGTGGTCGCTGACGGGAACACCAAGCATCTCCGCAGTGACTATCGCCGGAAGTGGCGCAGCCAGTTCCTCGATGAGGTCCATTTTCCCGTTAGGTAAAACCGCGTCAATGAGGCTGTCACATATCTCCTGAATATGCGTTCTCAGTACCGCCACCCTTGCGGGCGTAAATGCATGTGACGCGAGGCTGCGCAAACGCGTGTGCGCTGGTGCGTCCATGAACAGCATTTGCTTGATCATGACTTGAGCGATGGGGTTTAGGGACGAAAGTCCCATCTTGGTGAGTTGCTCAGGAGTTGGCGTCCGATCTGCCACAAACCGATGAAGCACGGTGATCACATCAGCGTATCGAGTGACAATCCAAGCATGAAGATAAGGATCCCAATGGACGGGAGCTTCGGTCCGCAACCGTTTGTACAGTGGATATGGGTCGGCGAGAACTCCCGGGTCCAGCAACTGAAACAAGCTGAGTGGGGGTACGCGCGTACCCTGAGGGGTCGGATTTTCAACATGGGCAAGCATGATCAGATCTGTTCTTGAAAATTCATGGCGTGGGGACGTATGAACTCTAGCGGCGCGATGTCCGACAAACGCTGATCCGGAAAGGCAATGAAGCCATCGAGAGTCGCCTGAAAATCAGCAATCATTCTGTGGATCAGGTCTTTTGTAAACAGGTCGCGGTTGAATTGCACGCTGCCCGAGATGCCTTCCGGACGGTTGTCGAATTCGATATTTAGATCCAGTCGGGCGCCTCCCGGATCAAAATCCATCGTTGTGAGACCCCATCCCGGACCGACATTCGGGACCTGCGGAACTAGCGACAAGAGAACTGAATAAAAACTGTGACCACCATCACGGAGAGGAGCTTGAAGTCGGTCGGCGATTATTTCAAACGGGACGTCATCGTGGCATAGTGCCTCCGAGGCAAGATTGCGAGTTCGTACCAGCAGATCAACTAAGACCGGGTCTCCTGTGAGATCAATACGCAGGGGTACGCGGTTCTGAAATAGACCCATGAGGCGCTGGAACTCCGGCCGCTTTCGTCCGCCCGGAGTTATTGTGCCTAAAAGGAGGTCAGGCTCGCCCGTGTAGCGATGCAGCAGGATTGCAAATGCGGTCAAGAGAGTCAAAAAAGGCGTGACACCCCGCTGCTGAGAGAAGAGGCGCAAGTCTTCACTTAAGCGGCCTCTCAAAATAAAGCTCACAATCGATCCGCGCACCGGCTGGGTGGGATTGCGCGGAAACTCGGTTGGCAATCTTGCCGGCTCCGCGCCCGAAAGATGTCTTCGCCAGTACTGCGCTTCCTGTGAGATCACATCGTCAGTGAACTCCTCCGCTTGCCAGCAAGCAAAGTCCGCGTACTGTGCTTGCAACTTTGGCAGGGTGGGCGTCCGACCAGCCTCGATCGCGTTATAGATTGCAGTCAGCTCGGTGAAAAGAATGTCGAAGACTGTTATTCCATCAATGATCAAGTGGTGTACGGTGATGAAAATGCGATAGTCATCCTCGCCAAGTTTCACAACCCTCGCGCGAAACAAGGGGCCATGGTCCAAGTCGAAAGGTGTTTCCGCATGCCGGGCCGCTAATGCCAGAGCTTCTGTTTCGCGCATTGCCTCGGGCAGATGGGAGACGTCGCTCAGAGGCAACTCCACGGAACCAGGTGGGGCATTGATCACCTGTGCCGGTTCTCCATCGATCTCTTCAAAGCTGGTGCGCCAACTTTCATGCCGTTGCATGAGCTCCATGAAGGTCCTTTCGAGAACAGAAATCTCGAGCGGGCCTTTTCGATAAATAGTGATTGGCTCGTTGTAACAAGTCGATTCCGGGCGTTCGCGCGCATCTCGCCACATTTTCTGTTGCGCTAAGGAAAGGCGCGCAGGCTTTTCTGAAGGCCAGCGGGAAATGAGCTTAGGGTGTTTCTCCATGGACGGCGCTCCACGAAGATAGTTTTCAAGCAATTGCCGCTTGGTCTCGGACAGCTCCATGGTTTTCGTGATCACACCGGAAACAGATTTAGGCAGCGGGCACAGAACGCGCGTGCGTAGCAGACGACTGTGGCTTCATGCCACGAAGCGCGCGCTGCGCATCCTCTTCGCTCATGTTTTCGACCTTTTCAATCAGCAGCCGTTCGACCTCTCCTGCAAGTTCCCGCACGGTCGGCTGTTCGAAGAGAGCGCGCAAAGCAATCTCCACGCCAAAATTGTCGCGGATCCTGGCGATCAGCTGCGTACCCAGCAACGAGTGTCCGCCGAGCAGGAAGAAATTGTCGTCGGGAGCAACTGCAGGCAGGTTCATTAGATCTGCGACGATTTGCGCAAGCCGGAGTTCAATGACTGAATCAGCTTGAGACGTTCTGTCGCGTAGTTGGTTCTCCGGAGTTGGCGCAGGAAGCGAAGCTGCATCAACCTTACCGTTCGCAGTGAAAGGCACATTATCGATAGCCACGTACGCAGCGGGAATCATGTATTCGGGTAAACGTTCTGCGAGAAACTCTTGAAGTGTGGTTCGAGTGAGGGCAGAATTTCCAACTACGTACGCTACGAGATTTTTTTCGTCGCCGCGGTCACTGCGGGCCGTCACCGCACTGGCCGTCACGCCAGGACAGGAATTAAGAACCGCAACGATCTCGTCCGGCTCGATGCGGTACCCACGAAGTTTGATCTGGTTATCCGCTCGTCCTAAAAACGCTATCTCGCCATTCGGCAGGAATGTTCCCAGGTCTCCCGTCTTGTACATTCTTGTGCCTGGCTCGAATGGATTGGGAAGAAACCGCTGGGCTGTAAGCTCGGCACGATTCCGGTATCCGGTTCCTACGTTTGCACCGCCGATATATAGCTCGCCACTTTGGCCAACAATAACTGGCTCAAGGTTCTCATCAAGAATGTAGATTCGGGAATTCTCGATCGGTTTACCAATAGATGGCAGAGAACGGTCATCAACAGACGGGTGCACCAGGCCCGAAGTTGCCACTACAGTGCACTCTGTCGGTCCATAGTTATTGATCACCTTGAACGGTAGACCCGGAGTTGGTCGCACGTGCAATGTGTCACCGCCAGTTAGAAGCAGCCGCAATTTGGCGTCGCGAGGCCACTCTAGAGCAAGAACCTGTTCGGCTGCTGGCGTCGGGACAAAGGCTATTGTGATTCCATTCGCAATGAGCCAATCGCGAAGATGTCCGGCGTTGTTAAGGATCTGACTGTCCGGCAGTCGCAAAGTTGCTCCCGCGGCCAAGTACGGCCAAATCTCCCAGACCGAAGCATCGAATCCAAGTCCTGCGAGAACACTTGCAGAATCGCTTTCTCGTACCTGGAATGTCGAGTTGTGCCAAGAGATCAGGTTGAAGAGATTCGCGTGTGTAATCTCCACGCCTTTCGGAACGCCCGTCGAGCCAGAAGTGTAGATCACATAGGCGAGGTCGTCCGGACGGATTAGCTCAATCGAACCATTTGTAATGTCTTCGACTGGTCGCAGATCAAGATCGTCTAAAACCAACACTCGGCCAGTCACGCCGCCTGCGCGCTCAGCGAGGACTGAATCTGTGGCCACGATCTTTGCCCCGCAGTCATCCACCATGAACTGCAGGCGTTCTCTTGGAGTCTCGGGATCCAGAGGCAGATAGGCTGCACCGGATTTCCATGCCGCCAACGCTGCCGCTATGATCCACGGAGAGCGCCTCAGCCATAGTGCCACAACCGTTCCCCGCCCGATGCCTAGCGACCGGAATCGTTGGGACAGGGCGTTCGCTCGCTGGTCTAGTTCCCGATACGTAAGGCGGCCTTGCAAGGAATCTATCGCCACAGAATCTGGGTTGCTCCCTGCTCTAGCCGATGTCAAATGGTGCACAAACCGGTCCTGCGCTTTTTCAACGGGCAGCATCGGAGCGCTCCCGTTGTCATTGCGATTTTTTTCGACTTCTTTGATTAAAAGGGGATTGATCATAGATAAGCTCGTTTTTTGGAATTCAGTTTGAGAGGCTCTAGAGCGCTTCATTTCTGTGAAATGAAGGTCGTTGAGTTCAACCTGTGTGCGTAATATCGAGTTGCCGCAATCTGCTGCCATTGCGAGGCTGGATCCGGCGCCGGAGCGGCGTCTGAAATCACAATCTTTGCCCCCGTGGCGGCCAACTCCTCTAGGATTCGGGTCTTCTCTGAAGGATCGTCGGCCCAAAATCTACTTTCATCAGCAAGTGGAATCTCAGCAATGACTGAAACTCGCAAAAGCCGCGCCCAGCCCGCGTAATAGGTGTCGCCGATGTACGCTACCTCGTCACCTGGCTTAATTCCCATCCTGCGCAATCCTTCAGCAACCTGATAATGCACACTGCCATCCGTTGGCAGATTCCTCATGCGATAAGACTCAACAGCTGAATCGAAGAAGATGGAGACGCCCGTCAAGATTGCAGCCACGAGCCCGATAGGCATGAGAACGCGCCGCGTAGCCAGATCAGTTCTCTTTCGCAGGCAAACCAGGAACGCTGACCAAAACAGCACAGTGAACGGAGCGAGATAGCGGGGCTCAACGTGTACGAGAGAATAGAGGACCAGAGCTCCTGTACCCAGAATTAACAGATGCCATTGTTCGGCGACCTTGTACAACGTTTCGCGCCTCCATGATCTGCTCCCCTGCAGCAGAAAAAGAAGCAGGATGAGAGCTCCCCATTCAAGCTGCGCCCAACACGTGATTTCGCGGGCAATATTCACGGGCAGGATCAACAGCTGATCGCGCAACTGAAAATGAGGACGCACGCCATCAAGCCAGTAGGAAGCGTCATACCAAAAGGGATAAGTGACGTTTCGCCAGCCCGACATCACATAAATGGGAGGGGTTTGCGGAATCATCCGCGCAGGATGCAGCAATTTGATTTGACCAGACAGGGCCTGCTCTGGAATCTCCACACGCTGAACGTGGTCAACTTGCCAAGCATAGTTTAGCCCGCCGGAATCACCGAATGTGACTCTGCCTTTGCTGTGGCTGAGCGCAACGATCCACGGCATCGAGACCAGCAAGAAGACAGACGCAGCGAGAAACGTGCGCGGCAGTGAAGAACGCAAAGGGCGCGCACGAAAAAGCACCACAAGCAAAAACAAGAGGCCCAACAGAAACATTACTGTTTTTGCAAGGTAAGCAAGTCCAAGCACGAGGCCCAAGAGGATGAACTTGCCCCAACTTCGATCTCCCGGATGAATAGAGACTATCAAGCCCGCCGCTAGAAAAACCATGGCAGCGACAGTAAGATCAGGAGTGGCTGCGGCGACCGTTATTAGGCCCAGGAGAGCTGAGGTGCACAAAGCAAATCCGAGCAACAACCATACGCTATCGCTCCCCTGATCGGCATTGCCGCGGTCCGACTGCGGCCTGAACGCTCCAAGCTGCGACCAGTAGTAATAGAAAGCTGCCAGCGCGCCGATGTATATAAAAAGATTGACAAGATGCACGACGGAAAACTCCCATCGCATTGCGGGCTTCACCAAGGCTAGCGCAGAGCCCAAGAGGGCCGGGTACAAGGGGCTCCAGTAGCCGTTAATTGCGGTTGACCAATCCCCCCGAACGATCGAGTCGCCCATATCCAGATAGGAAATACCATCTGGAGTGATCACGTCTCTATTCAGCACGGCTTGAAAAACCCCGAGAAGGAGAGCGCTGACAGCGAGCACGATCGTCAGTCTTAATTTCGCTCTTCTCGCGGCACGAGCTTCGTCGCCATCGACGACTACTCTCTCCGGCGACCAAATGGCCACCGAACTGAATTCGTGTGTGTGGGACATTACGCGACCTGCTGCACTTTGGAATCTGGTAAATGGCTGGGATGCATGATCTGGAATTCCAGAACCAAAGGCGTGCTAGTCAGATTTCCCTCTTTCGGCTCTGAATCAGCGTGTCCAAGACGGATTGCATCATGAAGTCAACTTCCTGGAAACGTCGCGTTATGCTGTGTAGCAAAATGCCCACTGACATAAAGAGGAGCCCTGCCAGGACAAGCCCAATAGCGAGCAACGCAAAGGGAAGTTTCGGCACGAGTCCGGTACGTACGTATTCAAGGATCACGGCCGATCCGGGGACCATTCCAAGAATGATGGTAAATAGCCCTAATGCTCCGAAAAAAGTAAGGGGCTTGTAGTCACGAACCAGGGAGAGAATCATCGACGATATGAGGAGGCCATCACTGAGAATGTTGATCTTCGAGAAACTTCCCTTCGGGCGCGCACTCAGGTGAACAGGCAACTCAACAATGCGAAAACCCCGTTCCAGAGCTTTGATCGTCAGCTCCGTCTCAATTTGGAATCCCCCCGATAGCAGGGGTAAGCCCTTCACGAAACGCTTGTTGAACACCCGATAACCCGAGAGCATATCGCGAACACTGCTCCCGAATAGGCTGTTCGTCATCAGCAGAAAGAACCGATTACCGAGACGGTTAAAGATCTTGAAACTGCTTTGAGATTCCTTCTCCAGGCGGGACCCCACCACCAGGTCGGCTTCATTGTTCAACATAGGCGCGAGAAGTTGATGTATCTCGCTTGCTGGATAAGTGCCGTCACCATCCACCATGATGTAGATGTCCGCATCCACATCGCGGAACATCGCTTGCACAACGAAGCCCTTCCCTTGCCTGCGTTCACAAAGGACCTTTGCGCCGCTTTCTATGGCACGCTCGACGGAGCGATCCCTGGAGTTGTTGTCAAACACATAGATTTCCGCCGTGGGCAGTTCTCGTTTGAAATCCTCTATTACTGCTTGGATCGTGAGTTCTTCGTTGTAGCACGGTATAAGCACTGCGATTCGGGTCTCGAGTACCTCGGGTCTGGCGCTTTGAATAACGAACGGGCGCGGCGCAGGCGTTGCGCTCTCTAATTGGCTCCTAAGATGTAGCATTAATCATCACTCGCAGTGGGTAATTTGCAGGATTCGTTGCGGAACTCGCAATATTGTCAAAGACTCGCATCACCATCGAACATCGATGGATCCCAGACGCTTGGGTTGGTGAGTAGCGCCGCGATGGATTTATCGCTGGCCTTGTAGTAGTACGGCCACGAAGACAACCGGCGCGTGTGCGGCGCAAGTTTTCGAATGAACTTTCGTTTTCGGTCTGAGAGGCCGACGATCTCCAACATGTGAATGCGCTCTTGAGTGCACTTATCGAGTGCCCATTTGATCATTGGCGGGAGCAGTGCAACGTCTCCGTCCAGCGATTGAAAGTCCACAAGCATCACTCGTGTCAGTTGAAGTGCAGGACTGTCTTTCCGCACGAAAATTGAATAGGCGTGAAGGCGGTTGTTCCGGAAAGCAGCCACTATCCAGAGGCGTCCGTCCGCAAGCGCTTCTTTGAAGTGCCACTGCAATATCTCACGCGTTCGAAGACCCAGGAGATGTGGGCTTCTTATTCTGATCTCATTCCAAAATTCGTCAAAATGTTGATCGAATCCGGCACACCTGGTCAGTTGCGCTGTCTCGTAACTCTTGCGGAATGCACCGGCCCAAATGCTGTCTGCCAAACGAGATAAGGCGCCAAGTGGATAACTCAAGTATCGACCGAAGATGACGCGCTTCATAGCCAAAATGCCGGCGACAAACTCGCGATGGTTTGTGATCCAAAAATCTGCTTCGTCCCATGCTCCTACGGGAACCGGCAGTCCGCCGGCCGCTTCAACAATAGGTGAAGCCTTTGAATTTGAAGTGGTGGCGAGACAGAGCTGGGCATTCCTTTGACTTAGGAATTTATCCAACAGCAGGATCGAATAGCTGCGAAAACGTTCGTCAACCACCCATGCCCTGCTTGCAGCGGCGATAACCTTTTCACGACCGATCTCATAGATCTGGGGGATATTGCCGAGGTATCCCACCACACTCTGCTCAGATTCATTTTCTATGACCCAACCGATTGGCCAACCCTTTAGGCCCTTCAGAACGGGATTTTCCACCCACAGATGCACCCACGAGCGGTAGCTCTCCTGCAGACCGTACCGGGACTGAAGCTCAAATACCTTCGCGTGATCCTGAAAAGAAGCCTCGCGAACTATGACCCTCTTCTTTTGAACCGTCGCCAGGTTCGGAGATGAAACGTAATTCGACGATGCCACAGAGTTTGCCTTGCCGGTTAAGCCTACGTAGTGCAAGAAACGAATA
>JAOAPH010000001.1 GCA_025462835.1 Candidatus Angelobacter sp.
CGGAACGGGGACGTTTACGATCTCCAGATCGATATTGGAATTTACCTGCGTTGCCAAACTGCCCTGGTTATCGGCCAAAGTGGAAACAGTTTCGAATGGATCCTGAGAAACCGCGCAGGTGAGAGTATCGGCGCCACTGAAATTGACCGGGACAATAAATGTGAAGGTCACCCCGGTGAGAGTCTGGCCCGCGCCTACTGACAGTAGGGTCAGAGGCGTGAAATTAGTGGTGCCAAGAGTGGACGAGACAAGTTTGCAAGCGTAACTGTCGGATGCCGCAGATGCGACATTGCCGATATTTTTCACGCTGAAACTCACGGTGTGGCTTTGACCGGAAAGAAAAGGTGGAGCTATCGGCGTGCCTGCGCTGAAGACCAAGCTTGAAAGTTGGAGATCAACCTTCGCCCCGGTGATGGCCACCGAACCCGTTGCGAAATCATTTGCCGGGTTCAAGTCAAACAAAGAAGCTGGCGTCAAACCAACCGTGATCGCCTGCGTCCCTGCTGCGTTCGGGACCGCATTGATTCCTAAATGAGTAAAGGGAACTGTGAGAGTGACAGTGGCTCCGGGAGCGATAGAAGGCACTGCGACACCGTCCGACGTTAAGCCAAACGCTGTGAGACTCAGCTTCAGGTTTGCCGCGGAAGCTACGGAAGAGCGGCTTCCGATATTGGTGACGTCCACGGTGACGGCGCCGGGCAAAGTGCCGACCAGCGTTCCTACGGTAACGACGTTGGAAACTTTGAGGTCAATGGTGCCGAAGAAGAAGTCGAGCTGTTGAATATTGTTGCCGTCACATTTCGATTCAGCGACGGTACAGCTTGGATTGACGTTGGCGACGATGCGAACTTTGTTCGCGTTTGCGATATTGGGAATGTCCAACTTGCCGATGACATTGATGCTCTGGCCAACGCTAAGCGGAATCGGCACGTCTTCCACATCGAAGGCAATCTCATTGTTATCCGGGCCGAGAGCCGCAAAACGGATCTTGGCAGGCGCGCTAAGCGGGCCCGATCCGACGTTCTGAATGCTGGCCGAAAACGTATTAATACCGGGAGCAACTCCCCCGGTAGCTGAGGCCAATCCCTGCACCTGCAAATCGGGCAATGCTGTATCAACGGTGCGCGGTCCGGGAGGTGTTCCCTGCACAGTACCGTTGTCACCCTGAAAATCGACGATGTTCCATCCCAATATCCGCGAACCGGAAGAATCGGCCGCACGAATCATGCGGGTTGTGAGTTGTTCGGTCTGCGTAAACAGAACTCGTTGACAGACAGTACCCGCGGGCAAATTGTCGCAAGTGCCATCCGACTTGAAGGTGTAGTTCTGCTGCCAGTCAGCGCGTACCGTGGCCTCATTGCAATTGATGCTGGCCTGCGAAATGCGCAAGTGGAGAGTCATGGACGCCAAGCCTTCGAAAGTTCGGCGGATTGTTTCTGAGAGCGTGCCGTAATTGGCAAAGCTGGTGTCAAAAAACGACATGAACCTTTCCGACTGCAATGTCTGAAAGACTGCGGCCGCACTCTGCAGGCGCGTGGCCGGGTCTTCGTAGTCGCCCTTCAGTACCCGGAGACGAACATCCATTGCCGCCGATTTTTGCTTGTCATCTATGACTGTCAGACGGGCGATGTAATCCTGCGGCGCCAATTGACAGGTTTGAAAGCGGAAGTCCGGAGAGTTGGCGGCATAACCCGCCAGCGGATGACACTTGTTGTCATTAGCCGGCAGCGGAACGCCCACGACTTGCGGCTTGTAACTGGGGTCGCATAACACCCAGCTGAATCCTGCGATGGAAGAGTTGCCGGAACCTTTCGAATGCGACGCATCGAATCCGGCCATGAGTCCCTGGTCGTAGGAGCGTTCATCGGCATCGGTCTTTGGCGCTATCTTCTGCGTAAGGCCGTCGGACTGGAGGGCTTTCAACCAATCGGGCATGCCGATAAATTTAGCGTTAGTGGATAAAGCTAACTTGCCCAAAGAGTCATGGTTGAGTTTGAAACTGTCGAGCAGCGCCGCATTGAGCCTGGTGAAGATTTCGGTGACTGCTGTTGCGGTGAGCGGCGGTTGCTTTGTAGTCCGGGTAACAAAATCCTTGGCTGCGTTCGCAGTATCTTCATTCACCTTCTTGCCGGCGAGGTCCATGGCGCTGAGCAAGGGCGCAACATCCTGGCCCATGTTTTGTTCGATCTTGTCCTGATCTACAGGATTGGGACTCTTCTTGTTCTGATCGATGAGCAACGCAAGAGCTTCCCCAGCGGATTGTTGGACGCCAACACCAATAGCGTTGAGTCCGGCAATTTCTGAGAGTCTCTCTTGTTCAATGATGTCGAGATACGCCTTCTGGAGCGCGGCAATATCGACTGTCGCGCCCTCTTTGGGCGGAGCCAGCACAGTGAAGATCGAGCTGGCGGATTGTCCGTTGCTCTTGGTGAAATTGATGGTGCGTGGGCCCGCAGGCGCATCCGCTGCGATCTGGACATTCAGCTCTAAAGCGTTATCCGTCGATGGCTTCGGCATGGTAACAGTCACACCAGAACCGCTGATGGTGACTTCGCTGATGCCGGTCATCTTGGTGCCACTTACGGTAGCCGCCAGAGTCTTTCCCTGGAATGCGGAAGCGGGAGAGATCGAACTGATGACCGCTGCCGAAGTATCTTGAATGAGCTTTTGGATCTGTTCCTGCGTAGCGGGCTTGGGCGGAGTGGGCGGTAATCCAGTGGCTACGGTAGTGGTGCTGCCGGCCGGACATGGCACCGTTCCGGGAATCTTCGCGTCAACGTTGCCGACGGTGACGATGCCTGCGATACAAAGAAATGTGGTGACGCCGGGGATCGAGGAGTCAGTACCGAAGTCCGTGCCGATAACACCGGCGACGGCCGTGGGAGTGCGCAATTCGAATTTGCCGCCGTCCCCGGTGACGGAAGCGACTTCCGCGCGGACCCGTCCATAAGCCAATTGCAATGCGGTCTGCTGGGTGCGGGAATCGTGCTTGAGGACACGCAGTTCTGCCTGCGAACCCAGCGAGAGCACGGATGTATCCGTCAACGTGATGCGGGCGCGACCACCCTTTTGGGTCTTGATGAGATCATTCCAGATGATGTCATCGCCCTTCTTGGCTTCGACTGTGGTCTTGGTTCTGCCCGTGCCGCGATCAATGGTGGCGACAGGAAGCAGCGCAGTAATGCTGCCGGCTTTTGCGCCGGAAGGCGGTTTGGTTTGCGCCAATGAAGACACAGGAGCAATCAAGCACACCAAAAGCAGAACAACTACGCTCAAACACAGCAAACGCTGACTTCTCATTTTCTCTCGTCCTCTGTAACAAATGCTTCTGAATTCAGTAAAGCTATTGCTTGGGAGCCGGCTTACAGTGCGCAATAGCTCTTGCTGCTTCCGCTGCGCGTCTTTGAGTCTGCAAATTCGCGACTCCGCTCTATGGCAACGCGCGCCAACGGCAAACCTTGCTTCTAAATTCTCAGGGGATAACCTTAATTCTCACACCTGGCCTTGGTTACTTTTGTATTACCAAGGTGCCTTGAACTACTGGGAGACGCATTTCTCGTCGCAGCGCAGCCCCTCGTGCTACTGCGCCTACTTCGTTTTTGCGATCCATACTGCATCCCACTCTGCCTCGGGCGCTCCCGCTTCGATCTTTTCGTGGCAACGCTTCAAGAATGTGTGCGACGGACCGTCGTCAGGGTACTTATGGAGCAACGCTTCAAACGCCTCAATGGCCTCAGTCCATCGACCCTGGCGATAGAGCGCGGCGGCGCCGTTCCATCTCGATAACAATTCCGAATAACTGGCCGCGTCTTTGCCGAAGGCCAGGAGTTCGTAGATGTTCACCGGCTTCAGCTTGCCCTTCACGCGGATCTTGTCGAGGTCGCGGAAGACATAATGGTCTTTCGCTGGTAGATAGGTGCCTTCGCCGACGATGACGCGGATGGAATAATCCTTGGTCTGGCCTTCAAGACGCGACGCGAGATTGACGTGGTCACCCATGACCGTCCATGCGAGACGCTTGTCGGATCCCATGTTGCCAACGTTCACCGGGCCGGAGTTCAAGCCGATGCCAATCGACAACTGGCGGCGACCTTGCGCCTCCCATTTCATGTTCAACTCTTCCAGGCGCGCGCTCATGTCTAATGCGCAGGCGCAGGCGCGGATGGCGTGATCATCTTGCGGAAATGGCGAACCCCAGAAACCCATGATGGCGTCGCCGATGTACTTGTCGAGCGTGCCCCAGCGCTTGAAGAGGATCGATGTCATCTCGCCGAGATACTCGTTCAACAATGCAACCAGTTCATCCGGCGTGAGGCCTTCTGAGATCGTGGTGAATGAACGGATATCACTGAACATGATGGTGAGTTCTTTCATCTCACCGCCGGCACGGAAGTATTTCTTTGGGTCCTTCTCGATAAGGTTGATGACGCCGGGCGAGACGTATGAAGAGAAGCTCTTGCGGATCTTCCGCTTCTCGCGCTCTTCGAAGATCATCCGGAACGTAGTGATGCTGGCGTAGTCGGCTAGCAAGGTACCGGCGGGAATCACGAAGCTCAGCCACATGCCAAACTTGGCGAAGGCAAAATAGACGATCCCGCTAAAAACGATGAGGCTGCCGATGGCAACGAGAGTGGAGTAAGAAGGTTTGAGGCGGCCGAAGAGATAGCCCAGACCTAAGCCCATGACCAGCAAGAGTGAGATGTCAATCAACTCCTCGTTGAAGCCGTGTTTCAAAAATCCGCGGCCGCTCTCACCCGTGTGTAGAAGATTGTCCATGACATTGGCATGGATTTCGACTCCCATATAGGAGGCCGATTCGACAACTGCCTCACCTTTTGCGTTGAAAACTTGTTTGCCGTTGTCGTCCAACATCGGAGCCTCCGGAAAAGGCGTATTGCGGAGATCACCGATGCCTTTAGCAGTCGCGCCGACAAATACAATCTTGTCTTTGAAAATCGTGGGCGGGACAGTTCCATCGATGACGTCGGCCATGGAGTAGTGACGATAACTTCCATAGGGGCCCGCGTAATTAATGAGCACGCTGCCGTCTTTATCCGTCCAGAAGACGTGATCATTTGCCTCGATCCGCTCGAGGCCGTTTTCCGCCATGTAGCCGGCAAGGGCGCCATCTTTGATGTCTTCCAGATCTCGAAATGCCTGAAACGGCAATGATGGAAAGAAGTCGCGGTCAAGATAACGGACCAGCAGCATCGAGTGCCGCATGGTTCCGTCCGGGTCAGGGTTGTTATCGAAGAAACCGTAAGACTTTGTGGCCTCGGCCAGCAAGCGAATGTTCGGTTCAATGCCAAACGCTGTAAAACCGCCGGCGCCAGCCCATGCAGCGCTCAGGTCTATTGGTTTGCCGGATGTAACAGTACGCATTTGGGGGAAGGGGTGTCCCCAGAGCACGTTGAAATAGTCTTCAGAAGCTGCCTTATCCGCAGATTTAGCCCGCTGAGGATCAAGAAACAGGTGGCCTAGAACGACGTTGTTTGCCTTCTTCAGCGATTCCGCAAGGATGACGTCATTGTCGCTAGTGCCTTGTATCTCCCGGATCTTTGCGATGACAGCGGGTGAAGCTGCGCCTCCGAGTTCGGTCTCCAGCCTCTTCAGTGCTTCTACGGCGGAGTTTTTCTCCGGTGTAGGAAATGCGACGTCAAACGCGACGACCTTGGCGCCCCCGGCTGTAAGCTGGTTAACCATTTTTGCGTAGGCATTGCGCGGAATGGGCCAAGCACCCACCTTCTGCAACGTCTTCTCGTCCATTCCTACGATCACAATGCGGTCATCGTGTGGACGCGGGCCACGCAAACGGAAACGAGCATCCAGAGAACGAAGTTCAACGTTGTTGACGAAACTAAACCCAGCTTTTTCGCTCTTTCCATAGACAACGAACGAATAGAGAGCAAGTCCCGCCAGCGTTATTAGGACGGCAAGGCCGAGATCAACCTTCTTGGCCGGAAGACGCTCCAGCAAGGCTGTGATCTTATCCACGATTTTTTTCAGCTGGTCCATGTTCGCGCTTTTGAAATCTACTTTCGCCGCGAGGTAGAAGCGGCGTGATGCAATTCACTCAAAATCCGTTATTGCGCCCTGCGTCCGAAGCGATACAGAACCGTGCCTGACCAGATGCGTTCGTCATAATCGTTGGGGCTCGCTGGTTGTGCTGTCGGCACCGGCAGGTAGAAGTTGTTGGTCCGCTCGAATCCGAAGGTGAAGGTCATGTTCTCGTCGTTGTGGAATTTGTAAGTCAGCGCCGCTTTATATGAAGGACGGCTGAAACCGTTCGGCGACGGCTGCAACGGGGGTGGTAGCGGCACGCCGAAAGCGTCAGTAAACGGCGATAACGTCGTCACCGTCGAGGATGAGCTGCGGAAGGCCATTTCCAGAATGAAATAGCGCGGCGCATCGATCAACAGCGTCGCTGAGCCCAGGCGATTTGAATCGTGATGCAATGCAGGATCCACAAGAATGTTGCAGGGCTGGTCGGGAGGCAACGGCGCCGCAGGAGCTAACGGCTGCAGCGGGAAATCGCATATCGCGGGACGATGGCTCTCACGCTCCAACTCATACCGCAGTGAAGGGTTGATCTGCCAGTTGGCTATGTCGTAGACGCCGCGAAGTCCGGCGTAGACACGGTCGGTGTTGGATGTCTGCCGCGCATCAATCTGATCTTGCGCTTGACGGCGCTCGTAGCCGATGTTGAAAAATGTCTGCTTTACCGGAAGCGTAAGTTCAGCATATGGCGTGCGGACAAATCGGCTGGCTGAGCCGTTCGTGGCACTGACGTCGCGATGGCGATATCCCACTTCGAATGATGCGCGCTTGTAGATGCCGAGGTCGTGAAAGACAAATCGCATCTCAGGCCCCCAGAGCGTGGTCTGAAAAGCGAGTTGTTTTTTCAAATCGTTGTTGGAACGACGGACGGTGCCGTCCAAGTTCAGCCAACTGGTCAGATCGTATGAGGTGCGAAAGACGAAGTCCTGCAAATCAGAGATCTGGCGCGCGTTGACGGAGGCAAAATTCGGCTGGTATCGAACGTAGGAACTGCGCAAAGAGAGCTTCTTGAAGCGATAGCTGGATTCGAGACGTCCGCCCCAATCACCTTGTGTGCGGTTCAGGGTTGGCTCCGGTTGTCGAGAGTCACAGGGCACGGAAGTGCATCCCAATGCAGAGAAGCGTCGGTCGAAGTCAGTGAAGGAGTAGGCAAATTCGGAATCCAGCCTGAAACCATTCTTGAATTGAAACTTTCCATCTACGCTGGTCAACGTGTTGGTGGACGGGATCGGCGAACTTCCGACTGCGACCGCCAGCCCCGTAGTTGGATCTATTTGGTCAATAAAATCGGTCTGATCGCGAGCGGACGAGAGATTAATGCCGAGCTTCGAATCCTTGTTAAGGATGTTGCGCTCGAGACGTGCGCCGCTTACGAGCGAAAGATAAGGTTTGCCGACGAGCTCTTTGTATAGCGAACCATAACGGTCAATGAATATGCCGCCCACGGCAGAGACTTTCCAGTTATCGCCGATCTTGGAAGTAGCACTCACGCCCTTTATGTTCTGGTTGAACGAAAGACGGGAGAAATTCACCAGGGCATCGCCGATGATGAATTCATCTCGCGCACCGAATATGCGGACATAGGCTTTCTGCAAGCTGTTGCGTTCGGGATCAACGCTCCGGTCGTCTGTGCCGCGATACATGGAGAGCATTTGAATGCGGCGGGTGACCATGAATTTGCGGTCGAGATAATAGTTGAATTCAGCGAGATTGTTTTCGCCGGGCACGCGGAAGGAGCTGTCCGTTTTTCCGTTGACCTCGGTATAGCGGTTCATCAGGCGAATCTCGCCGAGCTGCTGGTCCTCACCGGTATTGCCGCCGCTGCCAAGATCAAATTTCGCTGCCTTGGGCCTGTTCAGCTCGGCTTCAGTGGGCTTCACGGGTTCCTGCAACGGGCTGGTGGGCTGCTGATTTGGATCAGGAGTCTGCGTTCCGGAAGTCTTGTCGGATGAGGAAGACGGTGACGACTGGGCGACAGCCAAGGCTGTAAACAGCAGTGTAGTAAGCAAATATTTCGTGGCTCGCATGAAACACCTTTGCCGAGGATCGATAGCACGTTGCCGCGCGTCAGGATGATTTATTAATTCGCTTCCAGTCCCTGGGGGAGACTTTGCCAGTGCGCAAACCCCCGGGTATGCAGGACTTTGCACTGCTCAACAACACTGATCAGCTTCTCTGGATTGGCGGTGACAAATGTACAAACAATTTGGTACTAAGTCAAAGAATTAAGGTGGGAAAAGGGTGCTTTAACAGGTACTTGGGAGTGCAAGTCGATCGGGAGATTTTCTATTGCCGATTGAGGCTTGCGCGGCCGACCTCCGACTTACATCTAATCGTGAATGGCCTTGAATGAATATCGGCGAAAAAGAGACTTCAAGAGCACTCCGGAACCTGCCGGCGCAGTCAACAAGACTTCCAAAAACAGATTTGTCATTCAGAAGCATCGCGCATCACATCTCCACTTCGACTTCCGGCTGGAGATGGATGGCGTCCTCAAGTCCTGGGCGGTCCCCAAAGGGCCTACGCTCGACCCCACACAAAAGCGCCTGGCGATGCAGGTGGAAGATCATCCGGTCTCATATTTCGATTTCGAAGGCATCATCCCGCCCGGGAATTACGGCGCGGGCACCGTCATGGTATGGGACATGGGCACGTGGGAACCATTGGGAGATCCGTCGGCGATGCTGGCCAAAGGCGATCTCAAGTTCAGGCTTTCCGGCAAAAAGCTCAATGGCGAATTTGTTCTGGCAAGGATGAAGTCGCGGCGTCCCGGAAGCAAAGGCACTGAATGGCTCTTGATCAAAAAGCGCGACGAATTTGCAAAGGAAGGCTTTGACGCCAATAGTCCCGAATACGAATATTCGGTCTTGACCGGCCGGTCGCTGGAGGAGATTGCAAGGGATGCGGGCTCGGCGGAGTGGGAGAGCAATCGGCCTGCGGCGGCGGGAAAAGTGAAGGACGCATGGCTAAAAGATGCGCTGCGAAAGAGAGACAAAGGCAGGTTAACCACAGAGAGCACGGAGGACACGGAGGGAAAAGCGGTAAAGGCTCCGCGAGCCACGAAGCGCGGGGAATCCGCTGCATCTGTGACTTCAGTAGCTTCGCCAAAAACAAGAAAGAAAAAATCCTCTGTGAACTCTGTGCTCTCTGGGGTTAAAGAAATTAAGGGCGCGGTCAAGCAGCCGATGCCGCACCGAATCCAGCCGATGCTTGCGACGCTGGTCGATAAACCCTTCGATGGAAACGAATGGCTTTTCGAGGTGAAGTTCGATGGTTATCGATCAATCGCATTTATCGAGGACGATAATCTGCGCCTGGTTTCGCGCAACCAGAATGAGATGACCTCTGACTTTCCTGAGCTTGCCGAATT
>JAOAPH010000003.1 GCA_025462835.1 Candidatus Angelobacter sp.
CGCAATCCAGTGTGATCGTGCGCTCGCCGATTTTCTTCAGGTCGGTGACCGCGCGCAGTGACCGTCCGATCAGGCGCTGGATCTCATGTGTGCGTCCGCCGATGCGTCCCCGGCTGGATTCGCGCGCTGTGCGCGTCAGTGTGGCGCGGGGAATCATGGCGTATTCGCTGGTGATCCATCCCTTGCCGCTGTTGCGCAGGAACGAAGGTACGGTTTCTTCAATAGAGGCCGTGCAGATTACCTTCGTGTTGCCGACCTCGATCAGCGCCGATCCTTCGGCCATGGGAATAAAGTTGGGTGTGATTTTTACCGGACGCATTTCGTCCGGCGCACGTTTGTCTGAGCGATAGATCATAGGTGAGCAATTGTAAGGGAAGAGTCGTTCTGGGTTTCGGCGGATTATGTTTCGATGTCCACGTGCACCACATTCTCGATATTTCGTCCCAGGAACTTTCCCCCAGCCCGACGAAACTTTTCGACAGAATCAGTGGCAAAGAACTTCACACTTGGCTCGATACTATGACCGTCGGACGCGCCAAGCGAGACCGCCATGCACTTCGCCGTGGCTTCCGCGGAATCGACGATGGCGACATTCGCCGGCACCACGCGCCGCAGCAGCGGTTTCAGCAAAGGATAGTGAGTGCAGCCGAGCACCAGCGCGTCCGCCGCAGCGAAATCGGCGTTGAACAGATCGTCGAGATAAAGATGCGCTACTTGCTCCGTGACGCTGTGGTCTGTCCAGCCCTCTTCCACCAGCGGAACAAACAGCGGACACGCCTTCTCCCGCGCTTCCACTCCGCGTTGGAGCAATGCGCGCTGGTAAGCATGGCTGTTGCAAGTGCCTTCAGTGGCGATGACCACAACCTTGCGACTCTTGCTGCTCGCTGCCGCGTTCTCCGCGCCGGGTTCGATCACTCCCAGAACGCTGATGTTCTTTGGTGTGGCGCGCACGATTGCGTCGAGCGCCATAGCTGTCGCTGTGTTGCAGGCGATGACCAGATGCTCAGCCCCGTGGCTTTGCAAATATTGCGTCGCAGAGATCGCATATTTTGCCACCGTCTCAGCCGATTTCGATCCATACGGCAGCCGCGCTGTGTCGCCAAAATAGAGATAATCCGCCTGTGGAACTTGCAGCAGCAGTTCGCGCAAGACGGTGAGTCCGCCTACGCCGGAGTCGAATACTCCAATGACTGGCCCCTTCTTCGTCATCGTACTTGCAACTCCGCCACCATCTCATGGACTGCCGGCACCTCGTAGATCATGCTGAGGTCGGCGTGCCCTGCGAGCGTCTCCCGCTCTTTGCCATCCACCAGGAACTTCACCTTTGTGATCGTCCGGTCGTTCAGCGAAAGCGTTTCGACGATGGAGGCGATCGTCATCTGCTCCGCCATGATGCCGGAACGGTGCCCCTCCGCGAAAGTCGCGTTCAAGTCCACTACGCACAGTCCGCCAGGCGCCAGGTAAACATCATTCACATCAGCGCGATCGCCCAGCGGATGCGGCGACGGTTTCCTTAAATACTCACCCAGAAGCACGCGCAAGATTTTTTTGTCGCGCGCCATCGCCTCCTGCGGGAGCGCGGCGCTCGACTGCTCTTTGCGAAGCACGCCGTCTTCATCGTAAGCAATCATCAACTCTATCTTTTCTGTTGGGCCAGCAACAGGCGCGGTGACAGGAAGCGAATCGGAGTTGGTCTGCGCCGCGCTTTGCTCGCGTTGCTTGAGTCGGTTCATATAAACGCCGCCCGCAAGTACGCCCAACAGCAGGACGAATATCGTGATCTGCACGTGGCGGGCTATCATCGCTGCTCCTCGATCTTAGGACGCGCGTTGACGATTGCTGTTGCGGTGGCGACTGCAATCGCCTGCTGATAGCTAGGATTGGAGAGCGCATCAGGTGTAGCGCTGGACGTGGGGGGCGCCACCTCCATCGCGAACGCCGGAGCAGCAATGCTATTCAGCGGCGGCACCGGTGCCGTGGTCATTAGCGCATTCACGTCTTTGTTGCCCATTTCGGCGACTACGCTCGCTGCGACTAATCGGCTGCGCTCGAGAAATCCCGCTTGCGCCGTGCCCCACGGCAAAAAAGGACCAAGTTTTTCACCCTTGCCCTGCTCGGGTGTTGGCATCAGCGCGGTATAGAGACGCACTCCAGTGCCCGGCCCGCCCGCATGAATGCTTATGTACAAGCCCGCGCGCTGAGCGTTGCTGGCGACGGCGCGCTGGTCGAAGCTGAGAGTGGTGTCGCCGTCACGCAATAGAACGGCGTTCACTCCGCGGTTCTGCAATTCCGTACGCAAACGACGGGCAAGGAGCAACGTGATCTCTTTCTCTGACAACTTTTCGCTGAATCGCGTGCCTGTCTCCAAGCCGCCGTGCCCCGCATCGATCATCACAAAGAAATGGACAACATTATTTACAGAGACGCCGTGAGATACGGGAGCTGCAGCCGGCGGGTTTGTGCCCGGGACATTGCTCGCAGGTGCGCTGCTTGCGCTTTCCGGCGCAGGGGCTGGCTGCGTGATTACCGGCGCTGGAGCCGGAGTCGGCGATTGCGCAACGCTCGGCAAGGGCGCGGCAGATATCGCGATGGTCTTGCCGCCGTCGCTGAATGTCGCCAACAGCGGCGAGGTGCCATTCACCACCACCTCGGCTGCGCCATTGCGCTCGACAAAATTTATCGAACTCACCAGCTTGTCGTTGTATGTAAAACCGTCCGCACCAAAGATGACAGGATCGCGCGTAAACAGCAGATGAAGCTTGCTTCCTTCCGTGCTTACGTTCGGATTCACTGGTTTGGAAAAGCTCAGGACCAACGAACCGTCAGCCTTCTTGAGTTCGGCGGAGAAGCGCGCCGCAGCATTTTCAATGAACAGGCGCCGAGCCGACTCATGAAGCTCAGAATGCAGCTTCAAGTATTGCGAGAGCACCGCAGGCAATGCGCGGATGGGCAACAGCACTCGCCCTTGATCGATGACTACCTTGCCCGGGAATGTGATCTCAGAGTGTCCCACCCTGATCTTCGATCTGCCTTCTTGAAATTCGCCCTCCACATCGCCCATGCGGATGCTGTAACCAGCGCCAGTGACTCTTACTTGGACCTTTCCCAATGGTTGAAGCAGTTCATAGACGCCTGCGTATTCACGGTTCTCATGATCGCTGACCTGCAACGCGTACGTTGTTTGCGGCGCATAGACTGTTAGTTTTTTTTCCTCAGCAGATGCGAGCGGGAATTTCCATGCCAACGAGACAGAGAAGATGATGACCAGCAGTGCGATCAGCGGTTTCGACAATCGCGAAGAGAGGCTACTCCACTGCATAAATCGTCAGACCACTCAGAAGCTTTGGGTAGAAGTCAGTGGATTTCTGTGGCATCACGTCGCCAGCGAAGGCCACGTCGCGCATTTGCTCTATGCGCACCGGATTCATCAGGAAGGCGACATCCGCGCCATCGCGGACGCGCTGGATGGACTCGGCAGCGCTGCGAATGTAATTGATGTGGATCTGATTGCGGATCGCCTCTTCGGAAATTCCAAGTACGTTTTCCAGCAAAATCTTGTGGAGTTGCAGCACGTCCAAACCGCGTTGCTCCTGTGAGAGGGAATCCAAAGCGGCATTCACCGGGCCCACGTTAGCACGCATGAGATAACTTCCCTCGCGCGTGGCTGCCACGAATGCCGTCGTCCCAGCGCCCGCTTCCGCCAGCTTCGCCGTGATCGCTTCTGGTGACATCCCCTCCGGCAACTTCTCTGTGTGGAAAAGATCGCTGCTCTTCTTTAACAGTTGAGCAGTGAGGTCTGGAAGTTTTAAGTCGAAGACCACGCGATGAGTTGGCAATATCAGGAGGCCCTCGCCATCCATGTTCACAAAGGTCATCATTAGGCTCTCGTATGTGGCATGGGGATCAAGCGCAATTCCCGCCGTTCGACCCAGCGTCATCAATCTCCCAATCTCCTCCGCGCGGCGCTCGTTGCGATAAGCCAGCGCAGTCTCATAACGATGGTGCCCGTCGGCGATAATCAATTTTTTGTCGGCCATCTTGTCGCGTGCGGAAAGGATCGTCGCGGGATCGGAGATCTTCCAGAGCCGGTGAACTACTCCATATTCATCACTGATCTCAACTGCGGGTTCCGATTTCTCCGCGTGCTCCCAAATCACCGATTCGATCTCGCGCTTTGGGTCTGAGTAGAGCATGAATATTTGGCCAGAGTGGGCCCTGGTAGCGCGCAGGAGATTAAGCCGGTCGGCTTTAGGTTTGGACAACGTTTGCTCATGCCGAAAGACTACCTTGTCCTTGTACTCCTGCAATTTGCCTAACGCTATGAAACCCCTGCGTTCGAGCCGCTTGCCAACTGTGGCACCGGAGCCTTGGGGACTATCAAACGTTTGCGAGTAGGCGTAAATGGAAGGCTCGGAATCGGTTGCCAGTACACCTTCCTTCTTCCATTCCTGAAGAAACGCCCCGGCGCGGGTATAAACGTTGTTCTGTTCCGTGTCGGCCGGATCGGATTTTCCCAACTCGATGCGTACAAGATTATGCGGATCGGCCGCATAATAGCTTTCCTGCATCTCAGGTGTGATCTTGTCGTAAGGCTGGGTGAGCACCTTTTGCAATTGCACTCGAGCCGGGTTATAACGCAGAGCGGTGAACGGATGTATTTGTGCCATAAGAATAGTCGAAAAATAATAGATTCCGATTGTAACAACTCTGAAGTTACAGCATCTGTTCTAACAGGATGTGGAAAACCGGGCTCTCTCCATCTACATCATAGAAAGTAGCGCCAGATTGGATATTTTTCCTCTCATGGGTTTCCGGGCAAGAGTACGTGCGCTAACGTTGGTGTGCTACCATCGGTCTAAATCTGAGGAGATCACCTTGTTCCGCGGCGCAAAACGCGTTCTGACGCGCACCCTACCATCTTCTCTTGTGCTGGTGCTCCTGCTTTTTATTGGCACCTTCGCCTTCTCGCAGACCGCGGATGACGTTCACATCGAGCCGCACAAAAAGCCGGCCCAACCGGGACAGCCGCCCGCTATTGAAGATCCCAGTCTGAAGACGCACACCAAGCCTATCAAGGTAGATGTCGATCTAGTCCTCGTGAACGCGACAGTTACTGACCCAATGAATCGTCTGGTCACCGGCCTGGAGAAAGAGAACTTTAGCCTGTTGGAGCAGAATGCGTTGCAGGATATAAAGTACTTCTCCAGTGAGGACGCCCCGATTTCCCTTGGTGTGATCTTTGACTTAAGCGGGAGCATGAGCAACAAGATTCAGAAGTCGCGGGATGCCATTATCGAATTCTTCAAGACCGCGAACCCTCAAGACGAGTTTTTCCTTATCACTTTTGCTGACAAGCCGGAGCTACTGGCGGATTTCACCCAATCAATCGAGGACATCCAGGGCCGGCTGGTCTATGCCATTCCCAAGGGACGCACATCGCTGCTGGACGCCATTTATCTGGGCGTGGACAAGATGAAGCAGGCCAAACACAACAAAAAGGCCCTGCTGGTCATCTCCGATGGCGGCGACAATCGCAGCCGATACACCGATTCTGAGATCAAATCGATGGTAAAAGAGGCTGATGTGCAGATTTACGCCATTGGCATCTTTGACGACGTGCGCAGCACCTCCGAAGAGATCCGAGGGCCGTTTTTGCTCAGTGAGATCACTGATACCACGGGTGGACGTACTTTCCCCGTAAACGATATCAATGAGTTAGGCGACGTAGCCACGAAGATTGGTGTAGAGCTGCGCAACCAATATGTGCTTGGTTACCGTCCAAAGAATACAGCTCGCGATGGTAAATGGCGCAAACTGAAGGTAAAGCTCCACGCGCCCAAAGGCCTCCCGCCGCTCAACGTCCATGCTAAAACGGGATACTATGCACCGCAGCAGTAATGGTTTATTGCTTTTAGCTCTTATTTTTTCTTTCTGCGCGACTGCGCCGCTATTGGCGCAAGCCAGCCAAAACGCGTCGCAGCCATCTTCCCAGGCACAGAACCAGCAGCAACAACCGGGCCAGCAACAGCCGGTGCATGACCTCACGCCGCCATCGGATGCAGAGGCTGAGCGCGCCGCCCAGCCTGCTCCTGCACCAGCGCCCAACCAGCCGACGGATAGCACCAAGGTGCCGACCCAGCCGCAGCCGAGGCAAAATCCAAATGACCCCTATCTATTCCGCAAAGACGTGGAAGAGGTCATGCTCTATGCCACTGTCGTTGACCCCAAGAACCGGGCGGTCACGAACCTCGACAAGAATTCGTTTTCCGTTTACGAAGACGGGCAGCCGCAGCAGATAACGTCATTTCGCCGTGAGGACATTCCCGTTTCCATGGGCATCCTCATCGACAATTCCGGTTCCATGCGCGACAAACGTCCGGCCGTAAACCAAGCCGCGCTGAACCTCGTCCGCGCCAGCAATCCGCAGGACGAAGTATTCATCGTCAACTTTAATGATGACGCTTTCCTCGACCAGGATTTCACCTCCAATATCGAATTGATGAGAGAGGCGCTGGAGCGGATCGATGCGCGCGGCGGCACCGCCATCTACGATTCCGTCATCGCTTCGGCCAACCAGCTGGCGAAGGGTGCCAAGCGCGACAAGAAAGTCCTACTCCTCGTCACTGATGGGGAAGACAACGCCAGCCGCGATACGTTGGAAGAAGCGGTAAAACGGGTGCAGGACGACGCCGGCCCAACCGTTTACACCATCGGGGTTCTCGGTAATGATCGCGAAGCCAAACGCGCCCGCCGCGCCTTGGAGCGTCTGACCGCGGAGACCGGTGGCATCGCCTATTTCCCCAAAGACCTGGGTGAAGTGGATGCCATCTCCCGCGCCGTGGCGCATGACATCCGCAACCAGTACACCATCGGCTACAAGCCCACACGACCGCAATCGCAAGGTGGCTTCCGCAATGTCCGGGTAGAAGCCCGGGGCGCTGACGGACGCAGCAAGCTACAAGTCCGCACCCGCAGCGGCTACTTCGCCGGACAAAAGCGCGCGGCAGCCCAGTAATCTCAACCCAACGCTCATCCTCATCATTGGGTGCCCCACCCTTATCCGCAGGATAGGGTGGGTTTCGAAGACTGCATTTATCGACATCCAACTCGAATCAGGCGCAAGTCTCCGGGCGGCGTAGGCCTTCACAGGTGTTGCAGGCCTCTCCGGGTGGCGCAGGCCTTCAGGCCTGCATTCTGCCGCTCAACCGATCCGGCTTTAGCCGCTGAGGTCTTCGCTGCCGCCTTTGACTCTTGAAACTCTAAACTTTTCTAGTGCCATCGACAGCGATGGCTAGAAACTTCAAAGACCTTTAGCGCAGGCCTTCAGAGGTGTTGCAGGCCTGTCCGGGTGGCGCAGGCCTTCAGGCCTGCATTCTGCGCCAAACCCAGCCGGCTTTAGCCGCTGAAGTATTCGAGCCCGTCCTTTGAAACTCGAAACTTGAAACTCCAAACTTTTCTAGTACCATCGACAGCGATGGCTAGAAACTTCAAAGACCTTTCTGAACGCGAGATCCTCGCGCTGGCAATTTCCCTTGAAGAGGAAGACGGACGCATCTACGGCGACTTCGCCGAGGGCCTCCGTGAAACTTATCCCGCTTCCGCGGAGATGTTCGAGGAGATGCAGGCGGAGGAGTCCGAGCATCGCTCCAGCTTGATTGAAACTTATCGCCAGCGTTTCGGGGAACACATCCCGCTCATCCGACGGCACGATGTCAAAGGCTTCGTGCAACGACGTCCCGTGTGGCTTGTACGCCCGCTAGGCATAAGCGTTGCTCGCAAGCAGGCTGAAGTCATGGAGATGGAAACTCGTCGTTTCTATGAAAGCGCCATCGGCCAGGTGACTGACGCATCCATCCGCAAACTGCTGGGTGATTTGGCGATCGCCGAACGCAAACACTCGGCGATGGCGGAATCGCTGGAGAAGAGGCTTACGCCTGACGTGCGTGAGGCAGAAGAGATCGCGCACCGGCGGCTCTTTGTTCTCCAGATCGTGCAGCCCGGACTGGCTGGCCTGATGGACGGCTCCATTTCAACGCTTGCTCCCGTCTTTGCCGCCGCCTTCGCTACAAAGAGCAGTTGGGACGCATTTCTTGTGGGCATGGCCGCCTCCGTCGGGGCGGGAATCTCCATGGGATTCGCCGAAGCTCTCTCTGACGATGGCACTCTCACCGGTCGCGGGCACCCTTGGATGCGCGGCCTCGTCTGCGGCCTGATGACAACCGCTGGCGGCATTGGCCACACGCTTCCATTCTTGATCTCGAACTTTAACGTCGCCACCAGCGTGGCCGTTGGCGTGGTCGCGGTGGAATTGGGGATAATCAGCTACATCCGCTACCGCTATATGGACACGCCATTTTTATCGGCTGCGTTTCAGGTCGTGGTCGGCGGCGCATTGGTCTTTATCGCCGGGATATTGATCGGGAGTTCCTAACTCCCCGGAATCACACTTCCCAAGCATCCGTGAAGATCCGTGAGATCCGTGGTGAGCTTTTGCCTTTCGGGTTTGACCATACCGCTCGCCTCTTTTAACCTGTAAGCAATGGCTATGACCTCAACTGCCCTGACTTCTCACCTGCGCGTTGCCGAGGACATCACCGAACTCGTCGGCGAAACTCCCATGCTCCACCTTCGCCGCATCGTCCCCGCCGGCTCCGCCGACATCTATGCCAAGCTCGAGTACCTGAATCCTGGCGGCAGCGTTAAAGACCGTGCGGCAATCGGCATCATCAAGAAGGCTGAAGAGCAGGGACTACTTCGCAAAGGGTCAACCATTCTTGAAGCCACAGCAGGGAACACCGGAGTCGGGCTTGCATTGATCGGAGTGAGCCGCGGATATCGCGTCATCTTCTGCGTGCCCGAAGGATTTTCGGAAGAGAAGGCAAAGATCATGCGGGCCCTCGGCGCTGAAGTCTTCCGCACGCCTGAAGCTGACGGCATGTTGGGAGCGATAAGAAAAGTAAAAGAACTCGCCGCCAACATCCCCGGTTCCTTCACCGCACTCCAGTTCGAAAACCAAGCCAATCCCGAATACCACTACCAGACCACCGCTCGCGAAATCTATGAGCAGATGCAAGGCAAGGTTGACGCCGTTGTGATCGGCGTGGGCACGGGCGGAACATTTTCCGGTATTGCGCGCTTCTTGAAAGAGAAGAACCCGAATGTTCTGGCTGTCGCCGTAGAGACGCAAGGCTCCATCCTGCAGGGCGGCGCCCCGGGAAAACATAAGGTGGAGGGCATCGGCGTGAGTTTCATTCCCAAGACCTTCGACGCCCGCATCGCCGATGAGATCATCATGGTCAATGATCCTGAGGCGTTCAGCACAGTCAGCGAACTGGCACGGACAGAAGGGGTGCTCGCCGGATCCAGCGGCGGCGCGAATGCCTATGCGGCGCTGCAGATCGCAAAACGGCTTGGCCCAGGAAAGCGCGTCGTGACCGTCATCCCGGATTCTGCCGAACGGTACATGTCCAAAGATATTTTCGAAGGCGGCATCTAGAAACTGTTCACCACAGAGGCACAGAGAAGAGCGATTACAGTTTTTTGAATCAATCTCAGCTACCCGCGACTCTGGATAAACACCCGTGTCAACAGCCTTAAGAATTTTTGCATTTCTCTGTGCCTCTGTGTCTCTGTGGTAAGAACGCATTTGGCAACTTAAAGGAATCATGACCGACAACATCAAAGGTTTTTCCACCCGCGCCATCCACGTTGGACAAGAGCCCGATCCCGAGACCGGCGCGGTCGGCGTTCCTATCCATCCCACGTCCACCTATGCGCAGGAAGAGATCGGCAAGCATAAGGGATACGAATACGCCCGCGTCTCAAACCCCACGCGCACGCGCCTCGAACACAATCTCGCTTCACTCGAAGGCGGCACATCTGCGCACGTCTTTGCCAGCGGAATGGCGGCGGTCACCGCGTTGTGCAGCTTCATGAAATCGGGAGACCATCTCATCTGCGGCAGCAACGTCTATGGCGGCGTGCCCCGGCTCTTCAACCAGGTGATGGCGCACTACGGACTCGAATTCAGTTACGTGGATACCTCTGACGTGAAGAATGTTGAGAAGGCCATGCGGAAGAAGACGAAGTATGTCTGGATCGAGACGCCAACCAATCCGTTGATGGTTCTTACTGATATCGCTGCTGTTGCTAAAGTCACCCATGCGGGCGGCGCGGAGCTGGTTGTGGACAACACTTTCATGTCGCCTTATTTCCAGCAGCCGATTTCGCTCGGCGCTGACATCGTCATGCACTCCACCACTAAATTCCTCAACGGACATAGTGACGGACTCGGCGGTGTGATGGTCTGCACCAAGCCCGAACAAGCTGAGAAATTCGCTTTCATCCAAAAAGCCGCCGGGGCGATCATGTCTCCGTTCGAATGCTGGCTGGTTCTCCGCGGTGTGAAGACTCTGGCCGTCCGCATGGAGACCCATGACAAGAGCGGACGCATCGTCGCCGACTTCCTCAAGAACAACAAGAAGGTGAAAAAAGTCCTTTATCCCGGCCTGCCCGAGCATCCGCAATACGAATTGGCAAAGCGCCAGATGAAGGGATTCGGCGCGATGATCACCTTCGATCTCGGCTCGCAGGACAATGCCAATAAGATGCTGCGCAAGGTGCGCGTCTGCACGTTGGGAGAGTCGCTGGGCGGAGTCGAGACCTTGATCTCGCATCCCGCAACGATGACTCACGCGGCATTGGGCGAAGAGGGAAGAAGAGAGATAGGCTTGACTGACGGCATGGTTCGCATTTCAGTCGGCGTGGAAGACGTGGAAGACATCATTGCCGATCTGGAGCAGGCGCTGGCTGCAGTTTAATAGCGCTATCGCAGGTTCTGCGCCGCTTTGTTCAAATTTTCCAGCAACTGGCGGGACGCTTCGCAAAGCAATCTCGATTCTTCATGAAGGATTCGCGATTCCAATCGCAATCGCTCTGAATGTTGTTTGGTTTTCCGAAGATCGTTCGCAAGCTTGCGGGTGATCATTGCGAATTCAGATTGTTTGGAAAAGCAGGTAGCAGCAGCCATCGAAAGCCATTCTCCGGTGTAAATTTTCTCGTCGTTTAACTTTACATCTGACTTCTGCGGAAAAATATTGGATGCACGTCTGTTTTCTGTGGATTTACTATTTTTTTACAAACGAGATTTTAGTTTGCACCGGTTAGTGGTCACAATTGGTGACTCATTGCACTTGGTCGGCGATCCATTGCAAGTATTCGCCGCTCCCTTCATCGATTGAGATAGAAACGCATTCCGGCAGATCGTAGGAATGGAGTTCCTTGATCGCATCCCGCACCCGGCCGAAAGCGCTGGACTGTGTTTTGATAATTAGCAGCCACTCCTCCGCGGTCTCGATTTTTCCTTCCCAGCGATAAATGGATTCCACCTTCGGAACGATATTCACGCAGGCCGCCAACCTGCGCTCGACCAGTGCATTCGCGATCTTCCGCGCTTCTTCCTTCGATCCGGTGGTTGTAAGGATGATTCGCTTGTCTGTCATTCGAAAAAACTAACACGGATCTGATGGCGAAAGAAATCCGTGCAAATCCGAAACATCCGTGTAATCCGTGGTAAGTTTTTTATGCATGGACGCGCAGATCAAATTCGGCACTTCAGGATGGCGGGCCGTTGTCGCCGACGAATTCACCCACCGCAATGTTCGCCGCGCAGTCACCGGCGTCGCCCGATACGTCGCCGGTAAGAATTCGAACGGGGCACGCGTCATCGTCGGACGCGACCCCCGTTACATGGGCGAGACATTCGTCGCCATCGCCGCCGACATCCTCGCCGCGCATGGCATCACGCCGCTGGTGATCGACGAAGCTGCTCCTACGCCCGCGATCTCATTCGAGATCACGCGCCTCAAAACCGACGGCGCTATCAACTTCACCGCCTCGCATAATCCGCCGGAGTACAACGGCATCAAATTCAATTCGTCGGATGGTGCGCCCGCTTTACCCGAGGTGACGAAAGCGATTGAAGCCGAAGTCTTGAACGGGGACAATGAACCTGTGGCACAGCCGCCCTCGGCTGTGGGGGTAAACACGGAACACATCGACATCAAACCAGATTATCTTTCGCGGCTGCGGGATGCGGTTGACCTCAAGGTCATCGCGAAATCCGGACTGAAAGTCGTTTTCGATCCGCTATGGGGCGCAGGACGCGGCTATTCGGATTTCCTTCTGCGCGAAGCCGGTGTTCCCGTCGTCACCGTCCATGATGTTCGCGACGTCCTCTTTGGGGGACATGCTCCAGAACCCGAAGACCACTTGCTCGAAGAAGCCCGCGCGCAGATGAAGAAGACTGGAGCGCGTATCGCGATCGCCACTGACGGTGACGCCGACCGCTTCGGCATCGTTGACGAGGACGGCACATTTCTACAGCCTAACTATGTGATCGCGTTGCTATTCGATTACCTGGCCGAAACGCGAGGGTGGAAAAACGGTGTCGCAAAATCGGTAGCCACCACTAATCTGATCAACGCCCTCGCCGACTTCCATAAAGTGGAGCTGCATGAGACGCCAGTCGGTTTCAAATATATCGGCGAACTCATCAAGGCGGACAAGATCGCCATCGGCGGGGAAGAGAGCGCGGGACTTTCCATCCGCCATCACGTTCCGGAAAAAGACGGCATCATCGCCGGATTGCTTTGTTGTGAGATGGTGGCACGCCGCGGAAAGTCACTGGGCGAACAATTGCTCGATTTATTTGCCAAAGTTGGTTCCTTTTATCCGGTTCGTGAAAACTTCCGCTTGACGCCGGAGGTGAAAGCGCAGTTCACTAACAAGTTGGGCTCTGAACCGCGGGATTTTTCCGGCCGCAAGGTCCAGAAGATCGTCCGCACAGACGGCATGAAACTGATATTCGACGACGGCTCGTGGGTCTGCTATCGGTTGTCCGGCACGGAGCCGGTGGTCCGCGTGTACACCGAAGCGCGTTCACAGGACGACAGCACAAAATTAAGTGCCGCCGCAAAGGGATGGATCTTCGACTAACGGGATTTGCATCAAAGCCTGAAGCGGCTAGTCAGGGCACGTCTTCACCCGTGCGGATGCGAAAGGTTCAGGGCACGGCTTCACCCGTGCGGAACCGAATTGTATCGGGGCGCGACTTTAGTCGTGCCGTAACTGGCAACAAAAAAATGGGCTTTAGCCCCTGAGGTTTTAGAAATTTGAAGTTGCTCTCCCAAATCTCCGATTGGCTCTATCGCTCACGCCGCCGCCTCGCCACCGCCGGCGTCGCCGTTCTCGTCTGCATGATGGCCTTCCACGTGATCTTCGGCCCCAACGGGATGGTCGTCTATCAGCAGAAGCGCACTGAATACAAGGCTCTCGAAAAAGAGCTCGATTCGCTGCAGCAGGAGAACGAGCGGCTTAACCAGAAGATCAAGGCACTCCGCACGGACCCTAAGACCATCGAGAAGGAAGCCCGCGAACAGCTGCGATATGCGCGCCCAGGTGAAGTCGTATATTCGCTGCCCGCGGAACGGCCCTCGACCGCCGTTTCCACCGCTCAGAAAAAATAGCCTTCCTACTCTGAACTAGACATATAATGCTCGGCATTGAAGAATTGGGCAAAAAGTGCGCCTGATCAGGAGAATCAAATGAAAAAAATCATGCTATCAACTCTAGCTTTGTGCCTGATCATTGGCACTGCCGTTGCCGCCAAGAATGCTGCCGACACAAAGGAGTCCACCGTCAGCGGTTGGGTAACCGATCCCATGTGCACTTCGGGTTCCTCAATGGCTAGCGCCGAATGCGTCAAGAAATGCGCCAAAGATGGCAAACTCGTGCTCGTCACCGACGGCGACAACAAAGTTTGGGCAGTGGTGAATTCAGATGCGCTGAAGGGACACGAAGGCCATCACGTCAAAGTTACCGGCCATCCCGACGCTGACAAGGGCACCATCCAGGTAATGACAGTGGCCATGCTGGACGACCAGAAGGCGCCCACTGCCAAAAACAACGAAATGAAACACGACGGCAAATAGGCTTAAGCAAAGAAGCCTGACAAGAAATCCTAGTCAACTTCTCAAGTAAAAGATGAAGGGCGGCATTATTGCCGTCCTTTTTATTTCAGCACGCCTTCGAGTGGAGAGCTCGCCGTGGCGTAAAGCTTTTTCTGCATCCGTCCGGCCATATAGGCGGCGCGTCCGGCGATAACGGCGTGCTTCATCGCTTCGGCCATCAGGATAGGGTCCTGCGCTCCTGCAATGGCGGTATTCATCAGCACACCGTCGGCTCCCAGTTCCATCGCGATAGTCGCGTCTGATGCTGTCCCCACGCCCGCATCCACGATCAATGGAACGCTCGTGATCATCTCCCGCAAAATGCGGATATTGGCGACATTCTGAATTCCCATACCACTGCCAATGGGCGCTCCCAGCGGCATGATCGCGGCTGCGCCGGCATCAATCAGCTTCTTGGCAACTACAATGTCATCAGAGGTATAGGGCAAAACAGTAAAGCCCTCCTTCACCAACACGCGAGTAGCTTCGATGGTCGCTTGCACATCCGGATACAACGTCCGTTCGTCTCCGATGACCTCAATCTTCACCCAGTCCGACAGCCCCACTTCGCGGCCCAGGCGGGCGACGCGGATGGCATCCTCAGCGGTGTAGCAACCAGCTGTATTCGGCAGGAGGAAGTACTTCTTTGCATCGATATGATCCAGGAGCGATTCCTTCGAGCGGTCAAGGTTCACGCGTCGCACCGCAACCGTGACCATCTCTGCTCCGCTGGCCTCGATTGCGACCGCCGTCTCTTCGCCCGACTTGTACTTGCCCGTACCTACGATCAGCCGCGAGCGGAACTGTCTGCCCGCGATAACAAAGGGTTCCATTTCTCTCATATCGACATTGTAATCCGAGACTCCCGCGCAAGTGTGAGCGCGGCGTGAGTGCTGGTAAGGCGCGAGCAAAGCGCGAGGCCGCAGCACCATAAGTGCGGAGGCTTTGTATTAACGAAAACAGGCGAGTGGGAATCCACTCGCCTGCCAGTCCGTATCGCAAAAACTATTTTCTGCTTGGGGCGGTCTTCAGTGATTCTTTGTCTGACTCATTCTTAGGCGAGACTTTATCTAGTGTCGCCACCAGTGGTTTCGCTTCGGGCACGCCAGGTCCAGGTACCCTGATCACCTTCTTAGCATCCACTTCTTTCCCGTACAGCGCCTTATTTGCCTCTTCGTCAATGTGCAAACTCGCGCCATTGAGTGAGATTCCGGCAAAAAGCCCTCGTGCTCTTGAATAGCTCAAGATCTCAGAACGAAGAGCCGCATCGGTAGCGGCTTCGGCAGTACGGCCCTTTGGTCCGGCTGCCGCCGAAACGTCTGCACCTAGCTTGACTCCGTTATTGAGTATTGAGTCCGCACTTCTTGGACTCATCAATAACAGAATGAGATCGGTTTCCGTGCCGCCTAACTGAAGGCCCCAGCTACCACCCTGCAATGCCATCATCAGGGGCTCGCTCCAGGGTCCGTTATAATGCGGGCCCGAGCGGCAGGTCATTGCTCCGCGTCCATAGCTCCCCCCAAATCCAATGGCAAGCTTTTTCACTGACGGCAACACCACTACGCATTCGGCCTTGTCCAACAAATCTTTCGGGATGCCGTCAGGCATTCCCACAATCTCCTGCAATACCTTTCCAGACTCGTCCAGCCGTTTTTTAACCTCGTCTTCCTTTGCGAATGCCGGCATTGCCAACAACACAGCTGTCAATAAAACCAGAATCTTACGCACATCTTCCTCCACCCGTTTCTGCGGGATTAACCTCTAAAAGGAGAGATGCGAGATTTTTGCCCCGTGATGGATGCAAAAAAGCTGGGCCAAGTGGCGGGTTCCAGAGTAGCTGGCCAGCTGCCCTGATTCTTAGTGTGCGCGGACGGGTTCGGCGATCGTCTCCGGAGTCTCTGAATAGAGCGATTCGATCAGCCGGGAGTACTTCTTTTCCACTACGCGCCGTTTGAGTTTCAGGCTGGGAGTGATCTCGCCGCTTTCGATGGTGAATTCATCGGGGACAAGGATGAGCCGTTTTAATCTTTCGAATTGCGCCAGTTTAGTGTTCAGGTCGGCAACAATTCCTTCATAAAGCGCCCGAACCTTAGCGTTGTGGACCAACTCTTCGCGCGACGAAAAGCTGATTAGGTTCGCGTGTGCCCAATCTTCCAGCAATGCAAAATGCGGAGCGATGATCACGGCCGCGTACTTTCGCTTGTCGCCGATCACGGTCGCCTGTGCCACCAGGACATTTGTCTTCAACGCATTTTCGATCGGCTGGGGCGCGATCATCTTTCCCCCGGACGTCTTCAGCAAGTCTTTCTTCCGGTCGGTGATGCAGAGAAAGCCGTCGGTATCGATCATGCCGATGTCACCGGTCTTGAACCAGCCCTCTTCAAAAGCGTTCCGGGTCTCCTCGGGCATGTTCCAATAGCCGAAAGTTACGGATGGCCCGCGCACCAGGAGTTCGCCATCCGGTGCGATCTTGCATTCCACGTTCGGCAACGGCTTGCCCACACTTCCCAACCGGAGATTGGCAGCCGTATTGATGGCGATCACAGGAGACGTTTCAGTCAGTCCATAACCCTCGAAGATGCGTATGCCCACATCTGCAAACCACTCCGCCAATTCGCGGCCAAGTGGCGCGCCTCCGGATATGCAGCATTCCGCGCGTCCGCCTAACCCGGCGCGAACCTTGCTGAAGACCAGCGCATCTGCCAATCGCCAGCTTATTGAGGTCGGCACTCGTCCAGCGAGTGTTTCGTCGCGGTGAGCCCGTCCCACCCGCAACGCCCAATCGAAGACCATCTTCTTGATCCCACTCGCAGCCTGCCGCTCCGCTTCTTTGCGCACTTTTTCGTACACGCGCGGCACACTCACAAAATTATGCGGACGCACTTCCTTGAGCATCACCGGTAACTCATCAAAGGACGAGCAGTAAGAGACGCCGATCCCCGTCGCCAGCATCACGTAATCGACGTGGCGCGCGGTGATGTGCGAGAGCGGCAGGAATGAAATGTATCCCTGCTGGCTCGACCACTGGAAGATGGATGTTGACGCTGCAATATTGGAAGTGATGTTTCCATGCGTGAGCATCACGCCTTTAGGCGTTCCCGTTGTGCCCGAGGTGTAGATAATGGTGGCAAGGTCGTTTGTGTCCATCGATTTTCCGAGCGCATCAAGCTCCGCGTCGCGGGTGAATTGCGTCACCGGCCCACTTACGATCGAACTCATGCTCAGGACATTGTTATGCGGCGACTCCGGCGCGACTTCATCCATCACGACGATCTTTTGCACCTGCGTCAGATCGATTACTGATTTCAGTTTGCGCAGTTGCTCCGCCGTGGAGACGAATGCGATTTTCACGCCCGAATCTTGCAGGATGAACCGGACCTGCTCCGCAATAAGCGTGGGGTAGATGGGAACGTCCACTGCGCCCAGGAGCTCGACCGCAAAATCAACGATCCCCCACTCCGGCCGATTTTCAGAAACGATCGCAACCCTGTCGCCTTTTGCGATGCCGCATTTCTGCAAAAATCGTGCCGTGTTTATGACTTGTCTATAGAGTTCTTTTGCGGAGAGGTTGTGCCAAACTCCGTTCTTGCGATACGACATCGCCGCATCCAGGTTGTGATCCAGCACAGAATCGAGCACGTCCACCAAAGTATTAAGGATCAAACCCGGGTCTCCATTCCAGTGAGGATCACGTCCACGATGGCGTCAGCAGCGGCGCCCAGTTTGTAATCGCGCTCGCTCAAGAGCCAGGAGGTCACCATCGCGTCCAGAGCGCCGAAGAAGCAGTTGGCGGCGATCTTGTCAGAGACCTCTTTGCGGAACTGTCCGGCGGCTTGCCCATCGCGAACGATTGCGCGGACAAGGTCGAAGTACGCGATCAGCCGATGGTGTGAGAACTGTGACAGGAACTTCGCGCTCTGCCTGAACTCAGTCTGAAAGACCATCGCAAGTCCGCGATTCGCTCCCAAACTTTCCAGGTGCAGAGCTGCCAACCGGCGCAAGCGCTCGCGTGGCTCTTTGATTTCTGCCA
>JAOAPH010000020.1 GCA_025462835.1 Candidatus Angelobacter sp.
GGCAATATTTTTGTGACATCGCGCGGACAGGCAAAGATCCTCGACTTCGGGCTGGCCAAACTTACGGGCGCTCCGACGCGCAATGCGGTTGGAGTCGCCACCACGGCCGCAACATTGGATCCGAACCTCACCAGCCCCGGGACGGCGGTTGGTACTGTTGCTTATATGTCACCCGAGCAGGCTCGGGGCAAGCCGCTGGATGCGCGCTCCGACCTGTTTTCATTCGGCGCCGTGCTCTACCAGATGGCCACGGGCAGAGTCGCGTTCGCGGGAGATACGTCGGCGGTGATCTTCGACAACATCCTGAACCGCGCTCCTGTGGCTCCGGTGCGCATCAATCCGGGGCTTCCGCCCAAGCTCGAAGAGGTCATCAATAATCTGCTGGAGAAGGATCGCGATCTGCGGTGCCAGAGCGCGAGCGCATTGCGCGCCGATCTGAAGCGGCTGAAGCGCGATACGTCATCAGGGCGATCGGTGACAGTGGAAACAGTAACTGAGCCTTTGGGAGCAAATCCCACAGCAACCGGGTCAACCCGATCGCACAGTTCGGGAAGTTCCGTAGTGATTCAGGCCGCGCGACAACACAAACTTGGTACCGGAACCGGACTGTTTGTTGCGTTGCTTGTCCTCTTGGCTGCCGGATTCGGCGTGTACACGCTGGTGACTCGAAATCAGGTGATGCCTTTCCAGCAGATTTCTGTTTCCAAGGTGACGGACTCAGGCAAGGCATCGTTGGTCGCGCTCTCGCCGGACGGAAAATACGTCCTTTACGTAATGAGTAACTCGGGTTTGCAGAGCCTCTGGATTCGTAACATTCCCAGCAACAGCAATACTCAAGTGATTCCGCCCGGCCCGGAAAAATATTTGGCTTTGAGCTTTTCTCCCGACGGCAATTACATCTATTTCTCCCACGAGAAGCCTGGAGCTCCGGGCGTTAAATACCTTTATAAGGCACCTCTGCTCGGGGGAACTCCGCAACTTCTGATTTCTGACATAGACACAGGTATCAGCTTTTCTCCTGATGGCAAACAGATCGCCTTCGTCCGCCTGAATAGTCCGGAGGTCGGAAAGTATCGAGTGATCATCGCCAACGCCAACGGCCAGGATGAACACGATCTCTTGGTCGCATCGCTCCCGGCCGCGTCCGCAGCCGAGAATGCGGTAAGTTGGTCGCCTGACGGAAAGAAAATCGCGCTGGTGCTTTCACAACCACAGGGATTTGTCAGCGGTATTACAGCTCTCGATATATCTGGCGGTAAATCGAACCTCTTCTTTACCTCTAAGGAGGTGGCCATAAACGGCGCCCTGTGGATGCCAGACGGCCGTGGCCTGGCTGTGACTTATGGAAACCGCGACACAGCATTCAGCCGCTCTCAACTAGGTGTTGTCTCCTATCCCCCAGGTGTTTTTCGCAGCATTACCAATGACCTGAATGATTACACCGGAATGGGACTCTCAGCAGACGGCAAGACCTTGTCCACGGTGATGCGTGACGCAAAGCTGGATCTGTTTGTAGTCCCCGCGGAGGGTGCTACTGAGGCCGATGCTACTCAGATCACTTCACGCCATCGTTCTGAAAGCTTCTCCTGGACTCCTGACGGCCAACTGCTCACCGATTACGATTTCAAGATCACCCGTTACGCGGCAACCGGCGGCGATCCTGTACCGATCATCAATGACTCTCCCCATCCTTCACTTTATCCAGTCACATGCGGCGGTGGACGCTACATCGTATTCGATTCCTCCTTCCGCACTAGCAGCGACTTCCTGGTGAATCTGTGGCGCAGCGATCCCAATGGCGAGAATATTAAGCAACTCACTTTCGGAAAGCGAGATGCCGCGCCCCAGTGCGCCATCATCGGAGAGAGTAAGTGGGTTTATTACATGGACGGTGCTGCTGGAAATCGCGTGATGCGCATTTCGGTTGAAGGTGGTACTCCGGAAGCCGTGGCTCCCTCGGTGGGAGGTTTCTTATGTTCTTCCGATGGCCAGGTCGTTGGCGTAGGAACCGTGCTTGGTAACCTGAAGCTCAGGATAGGACTATTTCATCCCGATTCCCACGAACCGGTCTCATATTTACCAGATCCTCCCCTTAATGGCGTCACTCAGCCGCAGTTCTCTGCTGACGGCAAGTTCGTGGGCTATGCCCTCCGCGACAATGGCGTGGACAATGTCTGGCTCTATCCCATCGCCGGTGGTCCCGGACGTCAGATGACGAAATTCAAGAGCGAGAACATCTACGATTTCCATTTCTCTCCGGACGGGAAGAAGATCGGCGTGAACCGCGGGCATGTTGACTCGGACATCGTGCTCATCAGGGACAATAAAGCGAACTAGTTTCCGGCAAATGAAGAAGGGCACCCGAAAGGGTGCCCTTCTTCGTTTCTGTGAACGAGATTTACGGTGCGCAACCTGCTTTTTGTGGAGCGGAGGGAGCGGTGAGCACGTTGGTGTTCGGATAGCTGTAAGCTCCGCCGAGCGCGCTGGATGGACTTTCGAACTCGAACCATTGCAGAAGCGCTTCGTTCTGCGGATGGTAAGTGAACGGGTGTCCTCCGGTGGGCAAAGTGATGGGATAGACGGCGTTGGCCAGGCCTTCGATCACGTCACCATCTTCGAGATTGTTCTGGCAATTGCCGTTAGGTGATAGCCACCAGGGCGTAATGTTGTGTATTCCATCGCTGGCGACGAAAGGATCATTGAACGTTTCCGCAATCTCATGGCTGTGAGCGGTGACATCAGCGAATCCGCCGCCGAAGATGCCGGGGCTGATCCAACTGGAGTAGTTCATGACGAAGCGTCGTTCGGCGAATCCATTGCTGGCGTCTCCGAATTCGAAATCATAGGAGTGGAAGCCGAGGATGCAGCAGTTGGCTGTGGTTCCGACATAAAGAAAGGTGTTGGGGAAGAGGAAAGTAGAGATGTCCTTGGTGGTAATGTCGCCCGCAAGCTCGGCGGCGCCGATGGGGGTGCTGGAATCCAGAACGGCAGGAAACAGGAGATTCACGAAAGTGTCGGCGTCAACGAGGACGTAACGGCAGCAGACCCCGCCAGGCAACAACGAGAATGCGTATTTGCCACGTGGGACACGGATGGTACGGGAGGTCTTAACACTGGGATTCAAAAGAGTGTGCCAGTCAGACTTGGCGCTCTTGTTGTATTCGGCACGTTGAACTGCATCTGTGAACTGTGTGGGGACATTGCTGCTGCTGTAATTCGATACGGCGAAGACGGGAGAATCGAGTGTAGGCTGAACGAACGGGGTGACGTCATAGTGGAAACGGACGGTGCCGTCGAAGTTCAGCAGATCCAGCGAAACCGGGACGATGGGAGCATTGATGACAGTGGTTCCGCCGAGCTGGGGTGGATTACCCGCAGTATTGGTGTACCAATGTCGGTTGGCGTTGCCGTTGGAATCGAAGCCGTCGGTGAAGTACTGTCCGTTGAAGTTGGCGAGAGAATCGATGCCGAAGATCCCGAATCGAGCGTGGCCTTCGCCATTCAAATGACCGCGCGGAGTGACGGTGGTGGATCGGGTATGTGCGTTGGATAGATCTCCCGAAATCTCATCATCAGATTTCTGGGAAAAGCCACTGACTGTTGTTGCAAATGCAACCAGCAAAACCAGTGTGAAACAGCGATGCATGCTTCTCATGTACGACGCTCCTGCGAAAGTTTTATTTTTGAATCCGAGGGCCCGCGGAGAAAATTGTTGAAATCAAGGTGGGAGAGGTAAGTACCTTAATCACGCAGGACTATAGACCTTAGGGAAGGTTTGTGCAAACGTCAACTTAGGACGGCTACAAACGTGTTGCCAAGGCAGGGGCTTCTTGCGATATTGGGTAAAAACAACAGCAAGTGCTTAACCGCGGATAAAAGAAAGATCAAATCGGATAAGAGTTAGTTTGTCTCTGTGAATGAGGGTTATTGGGTGGCGAGCCTAGATTCTCAATCCGTGCTGCAAGTTGTTAGTCGCGAGCCTCAAACCTGAGCACACGAAGGACACAAAGGTTTCACGAAGGGCACGAAGGTAGGGATGATTCGTGGTCGATGCAAGCGGGTTTGCAGAGTGGCAGGGCTCCCTCCCCTTCGACTACGCTCACGGTCGGGATTTTGAGAAAAAATGCGTAAGGCTGCACTGATCTATAACCCGTCGTCGGGCAAGGACTACCACCTGCGGCTTCACAAGATTGAAGCGGCGGCGGAATCGTTGCGCGCTGCGGGAGTGGAATCGACGCTGGTGCCGACGGATGGCGCGGGGTCGGCGGGAGCGCAGGCGCAAGAGGCGATCCGCGCGGGACACGATGCGGTCTTTGCTTGCGGTGGCGATGGGACAGTGAACGACGTGCTGCAAGGGATGGTGGAATCGGGAGGCGAGGTGCCGCTGGGCATCGTACCGCTGGGAACGGGAAATGTGCTGGCTTACGACTTGGGTATCCCGAACGATCCGCAGGCGGCGATCAGGAAGCAATTGAGTTTTACCGCAAGGCGGATCGCGGCGGGTAGGGTGGATTATCGGTCAAAGAAGGACGGCAGCGAACAGCATCGCTACTTCACGGTGATGGCGGGAGTGGGCGCGGACGCGGAGATGATCTACCGGGTGAGCGCGTCGGCGAAGAACCGATTTGGACAGATGGCGTACAACGTGGAGATGTTCAAGCTGGCTTTTTTGCATCCGTATCAGGAATTGGAAGCAGAGTATGTGGATGGCACGAGTGGTGAACGAAAAACGATTTCGACGTACGCTGTGGCGGCGGTGAGAGTTACGACTTTTCCCGGGCTGATGGGAAAATTCGCTCCGCAGGCGGCGCTGGAGCGCGATGACCTTCGCCTGGTGCTGACGCGGACCTTGAACCGTGCGCTTCATGCAGCGTATTTCGCGCGAATCCTGATGAGACAGAGCGGGCCGGTACCGGGGATAGAGCTGGTGAATGCGAAAGAAGTGGTGTGCAGAATCAAAGACCCGAAAAGCAGCGCTTATGTGCAGGCTGATGGAGAATTCCTGGGAGGATTGCCGGCAAAGATCAGCGCGGTGCCGGGGGCGTTTACGCTTTTAATGAAGAAGTCAGTAGATTAGCTGCGTCGATTCGACTAGTTGGACGCAAGCCTTAAAACCTGAAAACACAAAGAGCACCAAGGGAAACGAAGGGCACAAAGGAATTTGAGTTAGCAGTGGTGTTGCGGCGAGATGGCTGCTGTCGCTACAAGATTCCGATGTTTGCTGCGCCTATTCAACTTCGCTCAGGCAGGCCATCGTGGGGCACCCGCGAAGGTTCAGTCGGACAATTGCGACGGCACCTCAGGGGCTAAAGCCCGCTTGGAAATTGCTGCCTGAATGCAGGCCTGAAGGCCTGCGCCGCCCGAGAGCCGGTTTCTAGTTTCTCGTGTCAGGGCAAAGGCTTGCCACGGATTTCACGGATGACACGGATTTGCACGGATCAACCAAAGTCGTTTTACAAACGCTCGAGCTGAGCGACGGTGCGTTCGTTGATGACATTGCCGGTGTTGAGAGTGGTCTTGGGTTCGAGCAGGATGATGTGGCACTCGCCGTTGTTGTCGTTGGGATCGGCTTTGGGGAGATGTTCGGTGCCGCGCGGGATGATGATGAACTCGCCGGGTCGGATAACGATTTCGCGCTCGGGAGTGGTGGCAGTTGTTTTGTTGAAGTCCGCAGTGCGTGGATGCTGCGTGTCGCGTACCCACATGCGCAGCGTGCCTTTCACGACGAAAAAGAGTTCGTCCTCGTTGTCATGGTGGTGCCAGATGAAGTCGCCCTTGAGTTTGACGACTTTGACGTGGGAGTCATTCAACTCGCCGATGATGCGCGGATTGCAGTAGTCGGCGAATAGAGCGAGTTTTTCTGCGACGTTTATCTTGTTCATGTAATCAATACATTAGACAGCGCTAAGCATACAGTAGTCGAGGTAAGTGACATGAACCGAAGCTGCGCCGGTAATGGTGCCCAGGATTAGCGAGCGCTGGACGGTGACGTAACTGTTCTGAGTGCTGTTGGTTTGGAGGTATCATTATGACTGTGAACCGCAGATTTTCATTCTCGAGTTCGATTTGCAATTTCTTCTTCGTATCAATTCTGATGTTGATTGCTTCTTCCGCGTTCGCCCAAAGGGGTGTAGTGGCGCATGGAATTCCGTCGTCGGCGACATCGGTGGGTCCGGGACATGGTTTCAACAATCCGCCGGGCATTCCAGCGAGCGCTACATCACTGACGCCGGCGCCGCGAGGATTCGGGCACCAATTCAATGGAAACGGGTTCAATCACGG
>JAOAPH010000101.1 GCA_025462835.1 Candidatus Angelobacter sp.
CTCGCCTAAGACCGGGTTCGTTGAAGTGAGTTTTTGAACAAAGTGAGAGCTGCATATTAGTTTCGGTTCTTGGCCCTCTGCGGCTAGCCTTTTTTTAGATTCGCTTCGTCAACCTGCGCCTTTCAATCTAAGCCTTTTCTTCAATGCCCCTCTTAGTGCTGATGCTCATACGCAACTTGCCTCGACGAAGAGTTTGTTCGATATATCTGTGAATAATATCGAGCGATGGTTTATTGCTGACGTAGTTCAGATTCAAGTTCACGATTTTGTCCGCGAATAAGTACAGTTTTGCACTCGGTATATTTCGCCAATATTCTTTTGGGTTGATCTTCTTGCGAGCTTCAATGTCGTGACAAGCATCCTTGTCAATCAAGTATTGGCGTCTATCGAAACGCTTAGGTTCAACGATTATTAGCCCCGTCAATTGACCACCTAGATCCAAGTAATGTTGAAATACTCGCCCGCTATAGAGAGTGTCGTCGGACATTAAGATGTCCGCGTGTACTTGATCTTGGTGGCTAGGCAGAGTAAAGGTTGTCAATAGCACCTGCCATTCAGAAATTTTCGGCAGCATAAATTGTTCAATTACCCAAATATCAGCACGGCCCAATCCATAAGGTGAATGTTTTAACCGGCCATAATTTGCGGTAGCCAGTCCCATGACAACTCCTTCGAGCATAGTACAAAGGTAAAACCAAAATAAAAAACGTCCTTGTCTCGAAGCAATTCTAGGAACCGCCTCCAGGAATTGCTCCTTAGTTCCTTCTAAGGCTTTGTCGCTTATGATCGCAGCAGCGAATATCTTGTAATCACTAAGCTTTTGGTTTCGGCTATCCTCAAGACTAAGTGGCCAGTCCTTCACGAGAGGAACATGGTGAACGAGGAAGACAGCAATAATGAAAGGTATTGCAATCGTGAAAAGTGCTCGACCGAGCTCTTCTGCTTTGGTTCTAATGATGCTTTTTAGAGGAAGGAATTTGCTGAAAGCTAGGCGAAATAACAACTCTGGAGCAATCAGATAAAGTGCAACAATTAGCGATGTAGCGAGAGCCAGCAATTCTTATGCCGCACTGCGGTCAGACTTGCTGAAATCAATCTTAAACTCTTCTCCATTCGGCCCAAGCAAAACAACGGTTTCACCTTTCGAAGCAGCGACTGTCAATTCTTCTTTGCGTTTGGTGATTTCTCGTCTTAGCCATTCCGGAAGGGTGCCCTCTTCAATAAGACCGGCGAGCTTCGCTAATTCATTTGCATTCATAGTGCCGAGAAGAATGCCAGCCAGATAGCAAAAAGTCAAAGGATTTACACGGGGGCATCTGGAATCTAAAGTCAACTTGCCATGGGACACATTGCCGAATTAATGAATTAAGATTGTGCATAGACCTCCAGCCCGCAGCGAAGCCAGTTATTTACCCGCTGCAGCCTTTCTGACTCGCGCCGGTGTGATATTTAGCTGTTTTGCTATCTTTTCCTGCGTGAGCCCATCCGCAAATAGCGTTTGAATCTGTTGATCTATTTCATTTTCTACCCGTGGTTTGACTTCAAAATCGAAGATTTGCTTCGCTCTAGTTATAACTTCCCATAGGGACTGTGATTCTGAATATTGTTCAACGACATCCATGAAATGCTTTTTGAAAACGTACATCCGGCTTGACTGATTAGACGCTCTGTAGAATTCAGGGATTTCAGCAAGCTTCATGGCGATCTCTTGCACTTCCTTATCGGACAATTCAGGTGTCGGCGTCTCTTCAGTTGTGTTTTCTTCGATCTGTTGCGCGTAATCGAGCACATCTCTCTCCAAAGATTTATACCACCCTGCTTCTTCGCGCATGGAGAAACAGATGCCGTCCTTTATGAAATGAATTTCATAAGCAAATGATTGTTGAAGGAAAGGCTCGTATTTTTCACTCAACTCGGCCCACGATTTCTGCTCAGACGTGCCGTCGTCGTCGCTGAAGGAATTTGCCTCGTCCGGGCACAAACCTTCTAAGACGCTTTCGTCGAACACGTACACCTGCAAAACCACAAAGCCAACATTCATCCCCTTAGCAGAAATCAGAAACTTGTCAGGTGTAGTAGCCGTCACGCGTTCACAAAGAATTTGCCGAGATCACCCCTCAAAGCTTGATCGGGGGAGGGTGCTTAGACGGGTGCAACACACGGACGGAGGGTGTTGTCCACGCTCCGTCCGGAGAGCTGTGACCCGCCCGGGATTAGTAACCATAAACGGCCTTGCATTGACTGGCCTGGCCACCTTCCGGGTGGTCGGCAATCCGGAAACTATATCGAAAACTGGGTAATGCCCTATTTATGAGGTCGGTTTGCTTCCTGGTTTCTTTTTGACCTGATCCGGCCTGGGAGTGCGTGGACTGTTTCGGATCAAACCTGAGCCATTACAGTCCGGACAGCGTTTGCCATTGTGGAAGCCAGTGCCCTGGCAAAGTACACACGATCTGCTGTCGTCTTGATTTGTCATAACAGAAAGTTTAACTGCCAAGAGTTTTCTGCGTCATGCGAAATTCCGGTTTGCCGACCATACGGGAGGAATCCGATTTCTTCTTCGGCGTTCCGCAGCCAGCAATGCACAGAAGTGGTTTCATTCTGACGCTATGGGTGACCTGATGGGTGACCCACAAAATCTAAACTAGATGTAAGTCTTTGAAAGGATTGGTCGAGGCGAGAGGATTTGAACTCCGACATGACGGTGCCCAAAATCAGCGTTGGGTTTGCATCTCGCTGCGAATGCCTTCGGCAACTGATGACTCAAGGCTCGGACTTGCCCTGAGAGTTTGCGGCAGCCCTCCAGTTGAGGGCAACGAAGATACCCGCATCCCTGCGGATTTTTTAATGACAAGTCTCGAGAGTGCCATTGCTCGCCACAGGTGATCCAGAGGTATGTGTCGAAGATTTCCGGCCCTCTGCTCGACCGCATAGACATTCATATCGACGTCCCTGCGGTGAACTACAAAGAACTGCGCGGCGGAGCCGGCCCGGAAGGCTCAAAGCAGATCCGCGAGCGTGTCTTGCGCGCCCGTGAGATCCAACTTAATCGCTTTGCCGCTGCCGGGGAGCGTATCTTCTCCAATGCGCAAATGGGCACTCGCCAGATTCGAGCCTATTGCGAGCTTTCAACCGAATGCGAGCGATTGCTCGAGCGTGCGATGACGCAGCAAGGTCTCAGCGCGCGTGCCCACGACCGCATTCTGAAGGTGGCCCGCACGGTGGCTGACCTGGAAGGCGCACCGCAGATCGAGAGCAAGCACATCACTGAGGCCATCCAGTACCGCACGCTTGATCGTACGTTTTGGGCTTAAGCGCAAAAACTCGCTTGAATCTAGCCCCTGATAATTCTGTTCCCGTCTTCGCTTGCCGAGGCATCTGAAGAGGGATAGAATCACTCGCTTCTAGTCCCTTTGATTGTGCATTCTGCATCTTTTAGCCTTGCACACTCATCAATTGTGGTGGACTTATACTCAAGGATTAATAGATATGGCAAAAGAAACTCGAAATATCGAGCGTTCTGCCCCCGCTGAGGTGCAAACGCCGAAACGGGACGGCGCCTCGCTGCCGGTATTGCCGGTGCGTGACACGGTTCTGTTCCCACATGCGGTATTGCCGCTTACAGTGGGACGCGACAGCTCCGTCCAACTCATTAACTCGCTGGGAGAAGAAAAGCAGATCATCGTTGTCGCCCAGCAGGACGCGCGCATTGATTCGCCTGTCCCAACAGACCTCTACCAGATAGGCACGTTGGCGGTTGTACACAAAGTTGTAAAGATGCCGAATCAGAGCCTTTTCGTATTCACGGAAGGGACAGAACGTGTTCGCATCAAGAACTACGACCAACTCACTCCATATATGCGCGCTGAAGCTGAGACGCTTCCCGAGCCTCCGTCAGAGAAGACCCCGGAGATTGAAGCCCTCCAGCGTAATGTGCTGACGCTCTTCCAACAGATCGTTACCGGATCGCCTACGCTGTCGGATGAGCTGCAAACGGTCGCCATGAACATCGACGAACCTGGACGACTGGTGGATTTCATCGCATCGTCGTTGCCGTCGCTGGCCACTCGAGACAAGCAGGAACTTCTCGAGACTACAGACATTCGCATCCGGCTGGAACGCATCAATCGACACCTCGCAAAAGAGATCGAGGTCCAGCAGCTTCGCAACAAGATACAGACTGAAGTCCAGGACCAGGTGCAGCAATCGCAGCGTGACTACTATCTTCGCGAGCAGATGAAGGCCATCCAGAAGGAATTGGGTGAGCAAGATGAGAGCTCGCGCGATGTGGAAGAACTGCGCAAGAAGATCGAAGCCGCAGGCATGCCCGAAGACGTGAAGAAGGAAGCGTTGAAGGAACTTAGCCGCCTCTCTCGCATGTCTCCTGCCGCGGGGGATTATTCCATCACTCGCAACTACATTGAATGGCTCGCGGTGCTGCCGTGGGCGAAGTCGTCGGGCGGGGAAGTGGACATCGTAAAAGCCAAGGAGATCCTCGACGAAGATCATTACGATCTTCAGAAGGTGAAGGACCGCATCCTAGACTACTTGTCCGTGCGCCGGCTGAAGCCCTCGATGAAGGGGCCAATCCTATGCTTTGTCGGGCCTCCCGGAGTTGGCAAGACCTCGTTGGGACGCAGCATCGCGCGTTCGCTCGGACGCAAATTCGCCCGACTCTCGCTCGGTGGCGTGCATGATGAAGCCGAGATTCGTGGACACCGTCGGACTTACATCGGAGCGCTGCCAGGTCAAATCCTTCAGGGGATTCGCCGGGCAGAGACTAACGATCCTGTCTTCATGCTCGACGAAGTGGACAAGCTTGGACGCGATTTCCGCGGCGATCCCGCATCGGCGCTGCTTGAAACGCTCGATCCGGAGCAGAATTTCTCGTTCCGTGACAACTATCTCGACGTGCCGTTCGACTTGTCAAAGGTGTTGTTCATTTGCACGGCCAACATGCTGGATCCGATCCCGGAACCGCTGCGAGACCGCATGGAGATCATCGAACTCCAGGGCTACAGCGAAGAGGAGAAGCAGCACATCGCGTTCCGTTACTTGATCCCGCGGCAGATCGAAGAGAACGGTCTCACTGCCGAACAGATTGAGTTCCCGGAAGATTCAGTCCGATATCTGATCCGTCACTACACGCGGGAAGCGGGCGTTCGCAATCTAGAACGCACCATCGGCACGGTTTGCCGCAAGCAGGCGCGACGCATCGCTGAAGGAAAGAAAGACAAACTCGTGGTGACTCACGAGATCGTGCACGAATTCCTGGGTGGCGTCAAAGTCCGTGTGGACACTGAGGTTGCCGAGCGCACCAAGCGCGCCGGAGTCGCAGTCGGTCTGGCATGGACGCCCGCAGGCGGTGACATCCTGTTCATCGAGGCCAACAAGATGCAGGGCAAAGGTGGCTTCACCATGACCGGACAAATTGGCCAGGTGATGCAGGAATCGATGCAAGCTGCATTGACGTGGGTCCGCTCGAATGCCAAGGACTTGGGGATCGACGAAGAGTTCTTCCGTAATCACGACCTGCACATTCACGTTCCTGCAGGCGCGATTCCGAAGGACGGTCCTTCAGCCGGTGTGACCATGGCGACCACGCTCGTCTCGTTGCTCACGGATCGATCTGTTCGCCCGTACACGGCAATGACCGGTGAAATCACTCTGAGCGGAAACGTTCTGCCGGTGGGTGGCATTAAAGAAAAAGTGCTCGCCGCGAAACGTGCGGGAGTGCATGATGTGATCCTGCCCGCGGAGAATCGGCAAAACGTCGAAGAAGATCTCGACAAGGATCAATTGGCCGGCGTCACCATCCATTATGTGAACAGCATCGATGAGGCGCTGGCAATCGCCCTGCCGCACAGTCCTGCCGAAGAGAAGCAGGACGCAGCCGAGCGCGAGCGGGTGCTGACGACAGCAGAGTAAACGTCTGATAAGCAGAATCTTTAAAGAGACGCAGTTGCGTCTCTTTTCTTTTGAGCCGAACTTTCAAGGCTGCCCTGGGTTAATAGAAGCTAGGCGGTCGCGTTACACTGTTGGAATAAACGCTATGCAAGTCAGGGTGATTTATTTCGGGATGCTTAAGGACGCAGTGGGCCGACAGGTGGACGAAGTCTCTTTGCCGGAAAGTTCCACGTTGGCCGATCTGCTGAATGAGCGGATCGGGCAGGCACCCGTGATCGACAACTTCCGCTCGGTGCTCGCATTCTCCGTCAATCAGGAGTACGCGCAGCTTCGTACTGTTCTGCACGATGGCGACGAGATCGCCATGCTGCCTCCCGTCTCCGGCGGATCAGAATCCGCAGTGGCAACGCCGAGCCGGTGCTCCATCGTTCGCGACCGAATCAATCAACAAGCGATCATGGACGCGATCAAGCGTTCGGAAGACGGCGCAATCAGTGTCTTCGATGGCATCGTCCGCGGGAACACGCGCGGCAGAAAAACGCTGTATCTCGATTACGAAGCCTATGAACCGATGGCGCTCAAGCAGATGGAGCAACTCGCTGCCGATGCCATCACGAATTTCAAGATTCGTGAAGTCGCAATCGTGCACCGGCTGGGCCGTCTGGAGATAGGGGAGACCAGTGTCTTCATTGCCGTTGCCTCCGCGCATCGCGCCGCTGCCATGGACGCATCGCGCTGGCTCATCGACTCCTTGAAGAAAACCGTTCCCATCTGGAAGAAAGAATATTTTCATGACGGCGCGGTCTGGGCCGATGGCGAGCCGTTTCCAGAAGAGATTCGCGCTGGCTCAAGCGGGAGCACCAACCAAGAGTGAGAACGCTTTCAATAGCGCTGGTCATTTTGCTCACGTCATCTGTGATGGTGTGTCAATCTCAGCCGGGCGACAGGCCACAGCCGTCGTCGCCATCCCAGCTGCCGCCCAAGCGCGAGAAACCCCCACAGGAGGAGCCGCCCACATTCAGAGTCAACGTCAAGCTGGTGAACGTATTTGCCACAGTGACGGACCCGCGCGGCGCGCCGGTCGTCGATCTGAGCAAGAGTGATTTTGCGCTCTCCGAAGACGGCGTCCCGCAAAAGATTGCCGTCTTCGAACAGCAGTCTGAAGTGCCACTCTCGATCGTGCTGGCCGTGGACGCCAGCGGCAGCGTACGCAAAGACATCAAGTTGGAACTCGAGTCTGCGCGCCGCTTCGTCTCATCCACGCTGCGCCACAATGATGGACTCTCGCTTTATCAGTTCAGTGAGACGGTTACCGAACTTGTTCCGTTCACTTCGGACTTCCAGCGCATTGCGCGCGGCATCCGCGCCGTTCAAGTGGGCGCAGCCACCGCACTCTACGACGCGATTTATTTGGGTGGGGAATCACTGGCTAATCGGCAGGGACGCAAAGTCATGGTCATCATCACTGACGGTGGTGACACCATGAGCCGCACCAGCTATGCCGAGGCAGTCCGTGCGGCACAACAAGCCGAGGCCATCGTTTACAGCATCATCGTGGTTCCCATTGCGGCCAGCGCTGGTCGCAACACCGGGGGCGAGCACGCACTGATTCAATTGTCCAGGGACACGGGCGGCAAGCATTACTACGCCGATTCGTCGGCAAGTCTGGATGCAGCCTTTCAGCAGATCAGCCGCGAGCTGCGCACGCAGTACTTGCTCGGGTACTATCCCACGCAACGTCTGGCCGACTCCGACTTCCGGCGCATAGATATAAAGATCACGCGCGGATCACCACCGGTACCAACACCTGCCACTCAGTCTGATGATGGTGATTCCACCGAACCCGCACCACCGCCTCCTTACAGAGTCCGCCATCGCAGCGGGTACTACACATCGAAGTTGAATTAGCTCGTACATCTGGCCTTATAGACAAGGCTTTGACAGGATACGGATAGCGTTTGCAAGTCGGTCAAGCCGGGTATATGGTTCTCCCCGCAATCCATCCTTTCACAATTCGGAGGCTCACATGTCGATACGTCGAAGGCGCCTACTCGCATTCCTGATAGCCGCGGCCGTAGTGCAGGGATCGGTATGTTTCTCAACCGCTCTCGCATCTTCCCAGTCGCCACAAGGAAAAGCAGCACCGGAGGTGCTGGCTGCCGACACGCCACGCGCAACGCCGGATGGGGCCACTTTTACCGTGCCTTCCGGTTGGTCGATTGTCACAGGCAAAAACTTGGTCATCGTTCAGCCTCCAGAAACAGACACCCACATAGCTGTTGTTGATTCCCACGCGGCTGATGCTACTGCCGCGGTCGCCGACGCATGGGCTTCCTACAGGCCGGAGGTAAAACGTCCGCTGAAGCTGGTCACGCCACGCCCTGCGCGTAATGGTTGGAAAGAACGGCAGGTCTTTGACTACGAAACTTCTCCCAACGAGCGTGCCGTCGTTCAGGTTATTGCCCTGCGAGACGCTAGCTCGTGGACCGTGCTGATTCTGGACGGAAGTGAGCCGACATTTGAGAAGCGCAGCGCGCCGATTTCACTGATCGTCCAAAGCTTGCGCCCCAAAGGCTACCAACGCGAGTCATTCGCCGGGCGTAAAGCGCAGCCGCTCGATGCCGGACGGATCGCCCAGATCAAGTCGTTCGTAGAGACCTCGATGCAAGAGCTCGGTATTCCCGGCGCGTCGATCGCGCTGATCGAAGGCGGCAAAATCGTTTATGAAGGCGGATTTGGCGTTCGCGGCCTGGGCAAGCCTGAACGGGTGGATGAAAACACGCTTTTCATGGCAGCCTCCAACACAAAAGGAATGACGACATTGCTCCTGTCACAGCTCGTCGACGAGAAGAAGTTGAGGTGGGATGAACCCGTGACTGAGGTCTATCCCAGCTTCAAGCTCGGCGATGCTGAAACTACAAAACATGTTCTCGTCAAAAACCTGGTCTGCGCCTGTACGGGATTACCCCGGCAGGACCTCGAATTCCTCTTCGAGTTCGCCAAAGTAACGCCAACGTCCTCGTTCGCTCTACTCGGTACCATGCAACCGACCAGCAAATACGGAGAGGTCTTTCAGTACAGCAATCTGATGGCTTCTGCTGCCGGATACGTTGGCGCACATCTGGCGTATCCAAACCGGGAACTCGGCGCAGCATACGACGATGCGATGCAACAAAGAATATTCACTCCACTGGGCATGAATTCCACCACGTTCGATATGGCGCGTGCTCAGAGAGGCAATCACGCAATGCCCCACGGCGATGATGTGAACGGCAAGCCTGCAGCGGCCAACATGGCATTTAATTATGCGGTCGTCCCCTTTCGTCCCGCAGGTGGCGTCTGGACTTCAGCCCACGATCTCATTCGATACGTACAATTCGAGCTTGCGCTGGGCAAGCTCTCGAATGGAAAGCAGCTGGTTTCTGAGGAGAATCTGCTAGCCCGCCGTATTCGGCAGGTTTCCGTTGGCGAGGACCAAATCTATGGCATGGGTTTGACGGTCGACAGCGCCTACGGCGTTCCGGTTGTGCATCACGGCGGCAGCATGGCGGGGTATAAGAGTGATATCTATTTCCTGCCGGACTCAGGAATTGGCGCCGTTCTGCTCACCAATTCCAACAACGGGCAAATGTTACTCCGACCCTTCATGCGCCGTTTGCAGGAAGTCGTCTTCGATGGCAAGCCCGAAGCAGCCGCAGACGTTACAGGCCAAGCAGCGCGCCATAAGGCAGTCGTAGCCAAAGAGCGCGAACGGCTGGTTGTGCCTGCTGAACCGTCACTCGTGGCTAAGTTGGCTGCGCGCTATTACAGCAAAGAACTTGGTGAAATCACCGTGCTGAAGAAGGAAGGCATTGCCACGTTCGATTTCGGTGAATGGAAAAGCACGATGGCCTCACGAAAAAATGATGATGGGACCATCTCTTTCATAACGATAGATCCAACCAACGATGGGTTCGACTTTGTAGTGGGTGCACGTGGGGGCAAGCGGGTTTTGATCATCCGCGATGGTCAGCATGAGTATGTCTTCACAGAGGCTGCCTGAGGGTGAGAAACGGGAGTCTCTGCTGGGGCGGGCTGCTCCAATGCCCAATTTGCCGAGGAGTTCGCCATCGCTGCGGGTATTACACATCGAAGCTGAATTGAGTTACGCGGCCATCGGTGGGTAGAGCCGTTCGAATTCGGGATCGCCGTGAAGCGATGCAAGATCCGGATCGCGACGTGCCCAGTTGGAATCGTGGAATCCGGACGCTTGTGCTCGAGTCAGCATTTGCAGCGCGCGTTCCTTATCGCCTCGCAGCGCATACATACAGGCCGCGTTGAATAAGATGCCGGGGTCGTTAGGACGGAATGAAACTGCCAAATTCATTTCTCGATCTGCGTCGGCAAAGCGCCCTTGCTGCTCGTATCTGGTTGCTACCAGATTCCGGGCGCGAACATCTTCGGGGTTTGTTTGAATCTGCTTCTCAAGCACTTCCGTCTGCTTAGAAACCAGCTCCTTGGTGTACTCCTGTTTATCGCCCAAGCTTTCCAAGGCATTGATATAGGGGACGTAAGTGTTGTAATCGTCGCCATTCGCTTCCAATGCTGCAGGGACAATCCGGATGGCTTCATCAACACGGTCTGAAGAAAAGTAAGCCGAACCAAGAAGGTGGTAAACACCTTCACAGTGTGGTTTCAGCCCAATCGCGCGCTGCGCACACCGAATCGCTTCCTTGTAGTTCTGATCCGCATAGAATACCCAGCCCTGAGCTACGATCGCTTCTGCAAGCTGAGGCTGTAAGGCAATGGCCCGTCCTGATGCCGCACTGCACCTCTCGATCCAGCGCGGCTCTCTTTCATGGCTGTCATACAGGCGTGCACAAACATTGGCAATCCCGGCGTAAGCCAATGCAAAGCTGTGGTCTAATGCCACCGCACTGTCGAACAGTTGCAAAGCAAAGTCGAGGTCTTGCCGGGTGAGTTGCCTCATGTGGCTGCGGCCACGCAGGTAGAGATCGTAAGCGTGCAAGTTGTCTGTCGGCTTGTTGGCTAACGCCTTCTCTTCCTGCGGCGACAAAGTGATACGAAGTGCCTCTGCGATACTGCGTGCTATCTCATCCTGCAATTCGAAGACGTCCTTCATTTCACGATCGAAACGCTCTGACCACAGCGGAAAGTCAGTATGCGTGTCCACCAATTGCGTGTTGATTCGCAGCCGCGTTCCTGAGCGTCGCAGCGTTCCACCCAGGACATACGCAGCATTCAACTGTCTCCCCACCTGGGTCGAGGTCACCGGTTTATCGCGATACGCCAGAACCGTGGGACGGGGAAAGATCTTCAGTTCACGAATCTTCGATAGTTCCGTAATGATGTCCTCCGTCATCCCATCCCGGAGGTACTCGTCTTCTTTCACGCCACTCAGATTCTCGAAATAGAGCACAGCAATTGATTTTGCTTCATGCGCGCTTTTCTGCCGTTCGCTGGATTCCGCGGACTTCTTCCTGCCGGACTCGAGATCGCGCTTGAGCCTGAGCAAATCTGTCTTGATCTCTGTTGCCGTCTGATAACGCAGACTGCGATCCTTCTCCAATGCTTTTCGTACGATGGTGTGCAACTCGATTGGCAGCTGCGGATTTAATTCCTGCACTGGAGCGGGATCGCGATTTAAGATGGCTTCGAAAACCACCGCCGAAGTATCACCCTTAAAAGGCATTATTCCCGTGGCCATCTGGTACAGGACTGTCCCAAACGAAAATAAATCTGTTCGAGCGTCGGTGAGCTCTCCTCGGGCTTGCTCTGGCGACATGTAGGCAATCGTCCCCATCGAAGTGCCCGGCGTGGTTAGCGGATCAGCACTGAGCGCTGTCTCCACTTCGGATCCAAGCATCCCGGTGCGGTCTATTTTCGCCAGACCGAAATCCAATACCTTGGCCTGCTTTCTTTCAGTGATGAAAATGTTTGCCGGCTTGATATCGCGATGCACTATTCCGCGTGCATGCGCGGCCTCCAAGGCCTCAGTGATCTGGATAGAGAAATTCAAGACCTCGGTGATCTCGAGCGGACCTCTCGCGATCACCGAACTCAGAGTTTCTCCTTCCAGCAACTCCATAGCGATGAAGTACGAACCATCGTGTTCCTCGATGGCATAGATGGTGCAAATGTTGGGATGGTTCAGGGAGGAAGCGGCCCGCGCCTCACGCAGGAAACGTTCAAGAACCTGACGATCGGTGGCCAACTCAGTTGGAAGAAACTTCAGGGCCACCGGTCTTTGCAGGCGGGTATCTTGGCCCTTAAAAACGACTCCCATGCCTCCGCTACCCAGCTGGCTGGTGATGTCGTAATGAATGATCTTCTGGTGGACCATTTTGAAGGCGCTTTCCGACGTGCCCTCAGGCTTTGATGCTAATTTGGGTGACCTGATTTCAAACTAACGATCATCGCGCTTGTCCTTTTTCAAAGCCACCCGTAACTCTTTCAAAGCTTCTAGTTCAGGCAGAGCGGCCAAGTCTTTCGGGCGACCTGCGGCTCTCTTAGACCGGATAACTACATCCAGAGAAGCTACTTGGCATGAAACCCCGTGCAACGGGACGATTACTGCGTCTCTCGCAACTTCCGGAAATTGTCCAACCCCAGACAGATCTCCCATCAAGTCTATGTCGCCAAGGTCCGTTTCAAGAGTGAAGTTCATCCCTTGTGACAGAGTGCGTTGATCTAAGAAAAAGGGGACACTGGCAGGCGCGCCGCGCAAACGAGGGTGGTATGGGTCAAGGGCTGTCGCCAAGCGCTTTAGGTTTTCAGGACTCCGCTTGTAACAAATGTCGAGGTCCCTCGTGAGTTGTGACGATCCCTGGGCCACGGCAGCATAAGCACCCACCACCACGAATTCGACCGCTGCTTCGGTGAGTGCTTTAATTGCAGCCTCAAAATTTATCATTCAGAGATACGCTGTACGCCTTCACGCAATTGCTCAGAGAATTTGAGTGCGCTTTCCATCTCTTGTACGCGTTCTGCGGGCGAAAGGCGAAGCGAACGAAGGTTGAGCGTGAGATCAACGCCGAATTCCTTTGCGGCTTTGATCTTACTTCCCGTCGGAGGGTTCTTCACAAGTTCAAACAGTAGTTCCTGCTCTGCAACGTCCATGTTAATAAGGATTATTGCCCTTAACTACAGCGTTAGCAACTCCTGACGACGCACTAGTGCCTCGTATTCCAATCTGCTCCGCAGCAAGTCCAGCACAATCTTCACCCCCGCACCAGCTAAGTAAACTCCACTAATTGTGGTGCCCTGTTCTAAGTACCACAACCTATATACGGGCGTCTGACGAGTCCAGAAATCCTCATCCTGTGGAAAAAAATCTTGTTGACACACATACGTTTAGGCGTAGGATGTGGGAGAAAGTGGTTCGAAGTGGTAAGAGCAATACGGTCAGTGGGTGCAAGTAGTAAAAAAGGTGCGGCACCGGTAAATGAAACCAAACAGCCTCCAAAACGAGACTGAAACGCTGACAGAAACCGAAATTGCTATCGCTTTTACCTCCGTAGTCGCGGCAGTAGCCGCAAAAAGTTTGAGCACTACCCCCAATAAGCGGGGAAAAACAAATGTTTCGCGGCAATCATCCAACTCGCGTCGACGAAAAGGGCCGGCTAAAGGTCCCTGCGGAGTTCAAGCGCACGGTCGACGAGAAATATGGAGCGCAATTCTACATCACAAGCCGCGACGGGAAGATTGCCGAGATATATCCCTTCGAGGAATGGCAGCGGATCGAGGAGAAGTTGGCGAAGCTTTCCAACTTCAATCCTGCCAAGAAGAATTTTTTGACCAGGACGAACTACTACGGGCAGTTGGTGGAGATCGACGGACAAGGCCGATTGCTGATCCCGCAGATCCTTCGGGAAGCAGCCGAGATCAAGGGCGAAGTAGCTGTCATGGGAATGCTGACGCATTTGGTAGTGCGGAACATGGAAGCTATCCGCACAGAGGTGCAGGCGCCGTTCACGGAAGAGGATGAAAAGACGCTCAACGAAGCGGGCATCTAGTGGCGGACAAAGGTTTAAACGACGCCCCTCAGGGGGCTGGACAGGGGTCGGGTTCAGGAAAGCAGAACTTTGGCCATGTCCCCGTTCTTTTAAAACAAGCGATCGACTTTTTATCCATCCGGCGCGGCGGGACTTATATCGACGCGACCCTGGGATTGGCCGGGCACAGCTACGAAATCGCAAAGCACCTCGGCGCACAGGGTCATTTGATTGGCTTCGATAAAGACACGCACGCGTTGGAGATCGCGAAAAAGCGTATGAGCGAGCCTCCGCCAGAGTTGAAAGACGACTGGCCGAAGATCACGCTCCTGCACTCGAGCTTTGCTGACATTGCCGAGCACGTTGCAGAAAACTCAGCTGATGGACTGCTGGCCGATATCGGCATCAGTTCCATGCAGCTTCAAGACGCTTCGCGAGGATTCAGTTTTCAGGCGGAAGGGCCGCTGGACATGCGAATGGACCCGCATGGCGAGCGCACCGCCGATCAAGTGGTAAACCGCATGGGCGAAGAAGATCTCGCCAATGTGATTTACGAATTCGGTGAGGAAAGGAGGTCGCGGAGAATCGCCAGAGCCATTGTACGGGCACGGCCGATACGTTCGACCGCTCATCTGTCACAGGTTATATCGGCCGCTGCCCGGCCAATGAAAACGGACAAGATTCATCCCGCGACGAGAACTTTCCAGGGGATCCGAATATTCGTAAACCGTGAGTTGGACGATTTGGAAGCGCTGGTACACGGAAAAACTGCCGGCCCACCGATGGGTGGTGCGGCGCTTCGCGTCCTTAAATCGGGTGGAAGACTGGTGATAATCAGCTTCCACTCGCTAGAAGATCGGATAGTAAAAGTTGCGCTCAGAGAAGGCGCGCACTCCCGGCCAAAGCGCTGGGAGATATTGACGAAAAAGCCGGCAACGGCCGATAGAGAAGAAGTTGATCGCAATCCGCGGGCGCGCAGCGCAAAGATGCGGGCCGCGATAAAGATGTGATCAAGCGGGCCACAATAAAGGCTGTAATCAAGATGCCGGCCGCGATAAGACTGTAGTCAGGGCACGGCTTCAGCCGTGCCGAAAGCGGGAAAGAGTTTTGGGGCTTTAGCCCCTGAGGTGACACACAAGTTTAAGGCCAAACAGCCTGGGGTGGATTGGGCGGATGGTCAGAGGTTCCGGGATGGCATCGTCCTCTCTAACAAATTAGGGCGAACAAAAATCCACGAATTTATCCCACCGTTTCGGTGCCGTCCCGGAAAAATTTTAAAAGTAGCAGCAGAAGTAAAAGTCAGAGAGCAAAGGCAGGTAAACGCTATGTACAAAGGCAGCATAATCGACGACTTGATTGAAAGCGTAGTGATGGCCGAACAGCAACTCGCGTCGACCAGCACGGGCGCGAAGAAGTCCAGGCCCAATGTTCAGGCGTACGCCATGTATATGTATGAGTATTACCGTCCAGAGGCAACAGGGGCCTTCGAGGTAGCGTAAATGGCAGCAGGACAGTGGTTCGCAAACGGCATCAACTGGGCCGGCACGGTACCAGATCGCGTTCAGGGCGTTTACTCGCCCGTTTCGGCAGCACCAGGAGCAGGCGTGAGACGCGGTGCGGCGTGGATGGGAACGCCGGAAATCTATTTCTCAAAAAATATCGACAACTCTCGCCTCGTTAAGGTGACCGACCATCAGCGAACCCGGGAGATCGCAGTTTTTTCCGCATCGCTGGCTTGCTTGTTCCTGCTGGTGATGGTCTTTGCATTCCAGCACTTCAGCTCCATCGAATACGGATACAAGATCGAAGCGCAGAAAAAGCAGCGGGAAGAATTGATAGAAGCAAGCCGGGCATTGCGATTGGAAGAAGCTTCCTTGCGCGACCCCGAAAGGATTGACGTGCTGGCGCGAAGAATGGGATTGGAGTCGCCGCAGGCAGGACAAGTGCAGCATCTTGAGAATGCGGCAGACGTTTCCACTCCAATGATGGCGCGGGTGTCAGACGTGGCGGTTATCACGCTGACCCAGTAACGAGCGGCGCGACGACGATGTTGGACGGTTAGGGTAAGAACAGATGGCGGACCTGGTTTCAGGGCTGCCATCTGCTTCTTTTTCAGCGTAATCAAAAAAGAATCGATTAGCTAGATGGCGGAGCAGAAAAGAAAACAAAGTAACGGCGCCGCCGACCTCTCCGGCAAGTCATCCAGAAATTCCAAAAACCCCAATCCAAAAACAAGAATCTATTTCCTCGCAGCATTTCTGCTTTTCTGGTTCTGTGCCATCGCCTTTCGCCTGGTGGTGCTTCAGGTCGTCCGGTACGGCGAGTTCACCCAACGTGCATCGCGACAGCAGCAGCGCACAGTAGAAGTCTCCGCGCGCCGAGGTGTTATCTACGACCGCAACGGCCACGAGCTGGCAATGACTATCAACGTGGACTCGGTCTTTGCTGTGCCGTCGGAGATCCCCGACCAGGCCAATGCCGCAACGTTGATCGCGCATGTACTTAAAGTCGAACCTAAGGAAGTGTTGGCGAAGATTCAAGCCTCTCGAAGTTTTTCCTGGATCGCACGAAAGCTGGATGCCGAAGACAGCAATCGCATTCGCGCCCTTGGGCTTAAGGGAATCTACTTCCAGAAAGAATCGAAGCGCTTTTATCCCAAGCGCGATCTCGCTGCGCAGGTCCTTGGATATGTTGGACTCGACGATGAAGGTCTCGGTGGCATTGAGCGTTCATTCGACGAGCAGATGCGCGGCAAGCCAGGCAAAATGCTTGTCTCCGTGGACGCGAGACAGCGCTCGCTTGGCCGGGTGGAGAAGCAGCCCGAGTCAGGCCAGAGCATTGTCCTGACCATCGACGAAAAAATTCAGTACATTGCCGAGCGCGAATTGGAACGCTCCATGGCGGAGACCCACGCAGAGGCGGGCACGGTCGTTGTGCAGAACCCCAAGACAGGCGAGATTCTTGCGCTCGCCAGCCGTCCCACGTTTAACCCTAACGCGTTTCGCACCTCGACCCCGCAAGCGTTGAAGAACCGCGCCGTGAGTGACATATACGAGCCGGGATCAACGTTCAAGATCGTCACGCTTTCCGCGGCGCTTGAAGAAAAGCTGACACGGCCCGATGAAGTCATCGATTGCCAGATGGGCTCCATCATGGTCTTCGGACGCAAAGTTCATGACCACAAGCCATTTGGAAATCTGACTGTCTCGGAAGTCCTGCAGAAATCGAGCGACGTCGGCGCTATCAAACTCGGCCTGCGCCTCGGCGATCAGAGAATGGACCAGTACATCCGAGCGTTCGGATTCGGTACGCAAACCGGACTCGAACTCCCCGGCGAAACGCGGGGTATGGCCAAGCCCGCCAGCCGATGGACGAAGTCCAGTATCGGATCGATAGCCATGGGACAAGAGGTGGGCGTATCTTCCGTGCAGCTGGTCTCAATGGCTTCGACGATTGCCAATGACGGCGTATACACTCCGCCGCGCATCGTAGCGGGGTCAATTGCTCCTCGCGCGACCTTGCAGACCGTCGTCTTCAAACCCGCACAGCAGCGTCGAGTTGTTTCGCCACTCACAGCAGTTGAAATGAAAAAGATGCTTGAAGAAGTCGTGCTCTTCGGCACCGGGAAAAAAGCGATCCTCGATGGCTACACTTCCGCCGGCAAGAGCGGAACTGCGCAGAAGATCGACCCTGCAACCGGTAGATACAGCGCGACGAAATACGTCGCGTCATTCGCTGGCTTCGCCCCTGTGGCTCTGCCCGCAATTACGATCTCAGTCATGTTAGATTCGCCCCAGGGCGAACACCACGGCGGCGAGGTCGGCGGACCGCTCTTTGGACGTGTTGCTCAGCAGGTTCTCGCTTACATGAACGTGCCGCACGATGCCGACATCAAGAATCCGCAACGATTGATGATTCGCGCATCGGCCAAGGAATCGGACTTTTCGGAAGGCTCGCCCGATAGATTATCGGGAGAAGTTGAGATCGCCGATGCATCGGTTGAGCCCGTGCCGGCCACCGGCATTGCAGCCAAGCCAGTTGCTACAAAAAAGCAATCTGACCGCGCGAAGTTGATCGCCGCATCCTTCACTCCCGCAAAGCAAGCTCCAGTCGCTGCTACCAAAATCGAGCCAATGCCAACGCCCGCAATCCCGCAGCCTACGCCAACGCGCGGCACTGTGATCCTTGACGCAGGCGGAGGGCCCACGGCTCCGTCGCTCATCGGCAAGTCAGTTCGCGCAGCTATCGAAACCGCGCAGGACGCCGGAGTCGAACTGGACGTTGTTGGTACTGGCGTAGCTCGAGCGCAAGCGCCAGCTGCGGGCGAACGCGTTCCCCCGGGTACTCGCGTAGTAGTCAAATTCGCGAGATAAAGTTCCAAGGGATTGTGGAAATCGTCTCTGGCGCACTCCACTATAATCAGGGCTGATGAACTTTTCTGAACTCCTTTACGGCGCTGAAGTCGCCTCTGTTTCCGGCGGCGACACCGTTATTTCTGGCCTCCAGTACGACTCCAGGAGAGTGAAGGCCGGAGACTGCTTCATCGCCATGAAGGGCGGCACCACGGATGGAAATCAGCACATTGATTCGGCAATTGCCGCAGGCGCCATCGCCATTGTCACCGATTCAGCCGAACAACAGCCGCGCGCGGTTTCCGGCTGGGCATTCATCAAGCCCGGTCACGGGCGCCGAGCGTTGGGCCAGATGTCCGCGAACCTCTATGGACACCCCTCAAACAAGCTAGGTCTGATCGGCGTTACTGGGACGAACGGAAAGACCACTACTACGTGCTTGATCGAATCGATCCTTACCGCTGCCGAAAAGAAAAGCGCGCTGATCGGAACCATTGAATATCGCATCGCGGGCACAGTGGTACCGGCGCCTCATACCACGCCGGAATCACTCGAGCTGAACAAGTTCTTCGCAGACGCAGTAAAACAGGGCGCGACCGAAGGAGTGATGGAAGTCTCTTCACACGCATTGGAACAGGAGCGAGTCTTCGGATTGCCCTTCGATGTGGCTGTATTTACAAATCTGACGCGCGATCATCTCGACTATCACCGCGACATGGAGAACTACTACGCGGCGAAACAAGTCCTCTTTGCGGGTTGCGGCGCGGAACCGCCGCGAGTCTCCGTCATCAATCAGGATGATGCTTACGGGCAAAAACTGATCGATTTCTCCAAGCTTCGCGGTTCGCAGGTGATCACTTACGGATTTGAGAAAGCTGACTTTCGCCCGGTCAGCCCAGAGGTTTCGCCCACGGGCACGCGCTTTGAGATGGTCACGCCCGACGGAAACATCGCGATTGATTCGCAGCTCGTGGGCAAGGTGAACGTTTACAATATCCTCGCAGCGGCAGCGGCGGCGCACTCGCGCGGTATTTCGCTTGAGCACATCGCTCAAGGTGTGGCGGCGCTCTCGCACGTTCCCGGACGCTTCCAGCGGGTCAGTCTCGGCCAGCCATTCACCGTGGTGGTTGATTACGCGCACACGGACGATGCGCTACGCAATCTCACCGCGCTCGCTCGCGAACTTGTTTCCAGCGGCAAGAAGAAGAGCAGGGTCATTACTGTCTTCGGCTGCGGCGGAGATCGCGACCGCGCCAAGCGCCCGATGATGGCCGAAGCGGCAGGCAACGGAAGTGATTTCGTCATCCTTACCTCCGACAATCCCCGCAGCGAAGATCCGCTCAGGATCATTCACGATGCGTTGCTCGGTCTTCGCAAGTTACGGAACGCCGAATTCACTATTGAGCCTGATCGCAAACGCGCGATCAGTCTGGCGCTGCGATTGGCGAAGGCCGGTGACATCGTTCTTATCGCTGGCAAAGGCCACGAAAAAGTTCAGATCACGAAAGAGGGATCGCAGCCTTTTGATGATGTTGAAGTCGCGCGCAAGGCGCTGCAGGCAGCCGGCTATGCCGAAGGTTTCGGTGACGCGCTGAGCGGGAGCGTCGGCGTCTAACATGGACCTCGAACTCCGACGCATCGCGGACTTCATCTCAGCTGACTTCGACAAAGTCAGCCCCGTCGCCGAGCTTTCTCCCACCGGATACTCCATCGACTCACGCACCGTTCAGCCGGGAGAATTGTTCTTCGCCGTTAAAGGCGAACACCTCGACGGACACGAGTACGTCGATGCTGCATTGCAACGCGGCGCGATGGCGGCGGTGGTTACCAAGCAATATGCCGCAGGAAAAAGCACGAAGGCGAATCTGCTTGTGGTCGAGGACACGCTTGTTGCTTTGCAAACCCTAGCCGCTGCGGTTCGCCGACTCTGGGGCAAGCCCGTCATCGCGGTCACCGGCTCGGCAGGCAAGACCACAACCAAAGAGATCATCGCGCAACTGCTTTCAAAAAAGTTCCACGTGATGAAGTCGCAAGGCAATCTCAACAATCACTTCGGACTTCCGCTGCAATTGCTCAAACTGCAAGCTGGACACGAGATCGCAGTCATCGAACTGGGCATGTCGCACGCCGGTGAGATTGCCGCGTTGGCAAAGATTGCCCGGCCTGAAACGGGGGTCGTCACCTGCGTTGCGCCCGTGCATCTGGAAAGCTTCGATTCCGTCGCCGACATCGCCCGTGCCAAATATGAGTTGATTTGTTCGTTGCCACCGGGCGGCATCGCAATCTTGAATGCCGACGACCCATACGTCTCACAGTTTGGCCGCGACTTCCACGGCAAAGTGGTCACATTCGGCATCGACCATCCCGCAGATGTGCGCGCTGAGAATATTCGGCCTCGCGGCGAAGAAGGTTCAAGCTTCACGCTGGTTATCGATTCCGTCCGGGAAGAGGTGAACTTGCCGTTGCTGGGCAAGCACAACATCACGAATGCGCTCGGTGCCGCTGCCACTGCGCTTGAACACGGGGTCAGACCTTCAGAGATAAGTGCGGCGCTGGCGGAGATCAAACCTTCCGACAAGCGGGGCGAGACGATTCACCTCGCCGGGGCGGTCATTATTAACGACTGCTACAATTCCAATCCAACCGCTCTTAAAGCCATGATGGACGTGCTTCACGGAATGCCGGCCAAACGCCGGATCGTCGTCGCCGGTGAGATGTTGGAGCTTGGGACTGCAGGCGCGGATTTGCATCGTGAATGTGGGATCTACGCCAAGGGCCGGGCCGACCTCATTATCGGCGTGCGCGGATTGGCGAAGCACATCGTCGAAGCCGCACAGGAAAATGCGATTGACGCTCGATACGTAGAGACACCCGAGCAAGCGGGAGAAATGTTAGCGGAGGAGCTTCGCGCCGACGATGCCGTGTTGCTGAAGGCCTCGCGCGGCGTCAGGTTGGAACGTGCGCTGGAAACTCTTCGCGCAAAGTTACAAAGATAATCTCTGATACCAGGGCTCACATAAAGAAAGGGACGATTTTTTGCTCTACTGGCTGCTCTATCAAAAACTGTATCCGTTCTTCAGTCCCTTCCGAATCTTTCGCTATCTCACTTTTCGGACGGTCTTCGCCAGCCTCACGGCGCTGTTCATGACGTTGATCGTCGGTCCGTATGTCATCCGCAAGCTGCGTGAATTTCAGATCGGACAATACATCCGCGAAGAAGGTCCGCAGGCGCACAAGAAGAAAGCCGGCACGCCGACCATGGGCGGTGTGCTCATCACCATCGCCATGGTGGTTCCAACCTTGCTATGGGCTGACCTTACAAACCGTTTTGTCTGGATCGCATTG
>JAOAPH010000033.1 GCA_025462835.1 Candidatus Angelobacter sp.
CGGTCTGAATCTCAGTCGCGCTGACGCGCGGCTCGGCGGCGAGCAGAGCGTTGAACTTGCGCATGCCCTGGACGTTGGCATCGGCGCTATTGGCGTCAACGATCTCGCCCTTGCGCACGACGTTGTCAGCGATGATCACCGTCCCCGGACGCGATAGCTTGAGCGACCATGCAAGGTAATCCGAATAGCCGGGTTTGTCGGCATCGATGAAGATGAAGTCGAACGGGCCTCGCTTTTCGGAGACAAGCTGCGGAAGAGTGTCCGACGCGCGGCCTTGTCGGACTTCGACCACCTTAGCGAATCCGGCGCGCGCAATGTTCGCGCGGGCCACTTCGGCGTGCTTGCGATCGTACTCAAGCGTGATCAGGTTGCCGTCGGCGGGCAACGCTCGCGCGAGCCAGATGCTGCTATATCCGCCGAGTGTGCCGATCTCCAGGATCTTGCGCGCTCCCATCGTGCGCGCCAGCAGCATCAGCAGCTTGCCATGGTTCGGCGAAACGTTGATCGCGGGAAGTCCAGCGGCGTTGCTGGCTTCGAGGGCGGCGTCGAGCGCGGAGTCTGGTCCGACAAATAAATCGGCGATGTAGCGGTCAACGGCAGTCCATTGCTGTTCGATTTGAGAATCAGGCATGCTCTATTGTCGCATTTGGTAAGTGGGCATTACGTAAGTTACTTGGAGATTCACAATCCTTTAATCCGAGATTGAGATACTGCCCTCATTCCAATCTCAGATAGAGGGCTCGCTGTGAAACATAAAGCTGTCGCCATTTTGATAATCGTCCTCTCATTAATTTCAGGTGCGAGCGCACAGAACAACATAGTCATCCGCGGTTCGGACACGATGATCCTGCTAGGACAAAGATGTTCTCAAGGGTTTAGCCGCAAGTCGCAGCAGGCAAACTTCACCATTCAAGGCGGAGGAGTAAAGGCAGGGCTGGAAGCCCTCAATGCGGGGAAAGCAGATATCGTTCAAAGCGAGAATGCAATCCCGGGCGCAGAGAACGCGACCAAGGTGCCGGCAGGTGTTCAGGCTATTGTTGTGTATGTAAACCGGAGCAATCTAGTCACAGAACTCTCAACGTCCCAAGTGCGGGGCATTTTCATGGGAGAGATCCAGAATTGGAAGCAAGTTGGCGGAAAAGACGAGCCAATAGTGTTGTACGCGGGGGAGAGCAGTACCGGAATACTTTCGTATTTTCAGGAGAGCGCATTGAAGGGCGAAGAACCTTATCCGTTTGAGGGCAAGAGCAGCACCAAGAGCCTGCTGGAGACTATTGCGTCAACGCCAAATGGAATCGGTTATGCAGCTCCCGGGTTTGACCCAGGCACGAAGACGTTACGAATAAAGAATGACGCTGCCACTCCGGGCGTTGATGCCACTTTGGATAATATCCGTGGACGTCGCTATCCCCTGAGCCGATATGTGTACTGGTACATTCGGCCCAATCGCAGCTCAAAAACAGCAGAATTCTTGCTCTGGTTCTTCTCGTCGGAAGGCCAGATCACAGTGGAAAGTGTGGGCTTCGAACCATTGTTGCCGGCAGACAGAACTCAGGCGCTGGCGAAGGTGGAAGGTAAAAAGGCGTCGGCAACAACGAGTGCAGCGAAATAAATAAGGGACAGGCGACGTTCCATGCTTATTCGCTAGGCGTTCGGTAAGACGCATGGCGAGAGCGATTTGGTGGTGAGTTCGATTGTTGGGCTTCGGGAAATCGAACCGTGTTTGTGCGCACGGTAAATTCGTTTCGCGCTATAGCGATGTTCAGGAGACGGCCTGAGGGTTCAGTCACGCTTACTTCAGCAACATGATCGTCTTTAGTAGCACCGTAATGAATGATGTAGCTCTTGCCATTCGGCAGCGTTTGACGGGTGACGCGGCCTGAAGAGTCATATTCGTTGACTAGAACTATGCTGGGCGACTCGCCCGATCTTCGAGCCACTGACATCGACGTCATGTGGTGGCCGGAATCGTAAGCGTAGGTTGTGACCACACCATCTGACCGGACGACTTTTTCTAAGCAACCGGTTGCGCCATATTGATACGAAACATGAGCACCATTAGTGGCAATGGCGTTGGTCACTCGCCGCTGCGTGTCGTATTGAAATTCGATGCCCTGATTATCGCCCGACGATAGGCGATTGAGGTTCAGTGCTGCGTCGCGATCAAAATGCAGCGCGTTGCCCGTTGCATCCTGGTGGCCTATCCAATAACAGCGTCCGTCTGTGCATGGAAGATAAGTGGACCAGGAGCCGTCGCGAAACGACAGCTTGAAATGATTGGAATCCCACGTCATTCGAGAGCCATAAATGAGATTCGCATCGTCATTGCTTTGGAAGGCAACATTGGTCGAGAATCCGCGTCCGCGTGAGGCGCGGTCTAAATGATCACGCGCGCCATCTTCGTGAATGATGTCAATGAAACTGAGCTTGCTCTCGCCATCCGAATACAGCCAGGTGTTGTAATTGTGATTGGTTCCGGTTCCGAGTGACATCGGTTGCGGATAGTCGGAAATGTAGGAGCGTCGAAGTTCGATCTTAGGCATCGAATCTAGTTGCAGGTCCAAGCTGCGCTGCGTGAAGCTGCCCCTGCTTAGTTGAGTCTGGAAGGTCTCTTCACGCGGAGAACCCACTGGAACCATCCAGCCGGAGTCAGCAACAACAGGTTTTGCGGGCACGATTTCCCCTGTGTCATAGGAATAGGTGAAGAACAGACACGGCTGTTCCTCTCCCCAGAATCCATTTGCGGAATCCTCGGAATGCAGATCGGATTCATAGATGTCATCCGGGCCTCCGTTCGGCGTCAGCGGGTGGTGCATGATGCTGGTGGGGTCATGGCTATAGGGCACGCGGAAGTACATGAAGCCGATGTATTTGGTCAGCATCTGTTTTGTATTCGCTAGTCGCACAGCGTCGTCCGGTGCATCTCCCCAGAAGGCCGGATCCATTCGCCGCGTTGAGACAATGCCAGATAAATATCCCGCATGGAAACTATAGGTAAAGCGCCAACCAAGAGAACGAGGAAAGATGTCCTCGTCCGTCAGGGCAATCATCACGGAGTCAGGATCGCGCGCAACCTTGGGGTAAGCGCGTTTCATGCTTCTCATCATCTCTTCGGCGACACATTGGTTTCGCGCGGCAATGCAGGAAGAAGATTCCAGCTTCACTTCGGGCAGCACGGTGATCTCGATCTTGAACCTGTTGTGGTAATACTCGGCCAGGTCTGCCACGGGAATAGCCTGCCGCCCGATTGGGACAAAGTAGAGATGCCCGTGCCCTTCCAACTCTTCCGGACGGACAACTCCGCCGTGCACTACGGCCACTTCGGTGTTGTCCGTTGTGACGTCAGCGTTATCCTCGTCTTCGACTTGCGCTGTGTTGCTACTTCTCTCGTGGGCAATCAGATAGGCAAGAGAGCCTCCCAATGTGATCAGGGCAGCGACTATGACAGTCCCGATCACCCACAGTGTCGTCATCTCAGTCTCGACGGCAACCGATGTCCCGCAGTGCGGACATACCATCTGGCCGCTGGGAAGATCCGTCTTGCAAGTTGGACACTGCATTCAGATTTGAATCGGCTGCTCCTCCAGCATCATTGAGGTGTGAGCATTACTTGGGGGTTGTATGTTCGTGGATTCTTCCGAAAACAAGGCACTTTCGGCCTGTTGTCATTTTTGGTTCGCCGGAACATTAACAATCCGTTAATACTGCGTTAATCACCTATTCACAAAAAATTGCTACAAATATAGGGCATGCAGAGCGCGTGCTACTGGGACACCGTGATCATCTCCGACCTGCACCTGGGCTCCGATGTGAGCAGGGCCAGGGAAGCGCTGAACTTTCTTCGCACGCGGCGATTCAAGAGGTTGATCCTGCTGGGTGACATCTTCAGCGACCTCAACTTTCGGCGCCTCACCAAAGAGCACTGGCAGTTTCTCTCGCACATCCGCAAACTTTCCAATCCGAAACGAAACGTTGAAGTGGTTTGGGTGGAAGGCAATCACGATCAAGGTCTTTCACAGCTGATGTCGCACCTAGTCGGCGTGCCTGTGTATCAGCAATACGCGTGGGAGTTCAACGGGATCCGACACCTCGCGGTACACGGACATCAATTCGACCGCTTCGTTGTGAATAACATTCTGTTGAGTCGCATCGGAGAGTTCTTCTATCTGCTGATCCAGAAATTCGGCGACAAAGAAAAGAGCCTCGCGCGGTATCTCGACCGCTTGAATACGCGATGGCTGCGGCTCTCGACTAAAGTTGCCAACGGCGCGCTGGCTTACGCGAAGCAGTCCGGAGCCGAGCGCGTCTTTTGCGGGCACACCCACGTTGCCTTGAACGCGGAGCGGGACGGAGTGAGTTATTTCAACTCCGGGTCTTGGATCGACACGCAATGCACCTACATCACGATTGATTCTGAAGGAGCGCAAATCCATGTCTACACAGA
>JAOAPH010000043.1 GCA_025462835.1 Candidatus Angelobacter sp.
GTGCCGCCCAGCCGACTCTCAGACATTGAAACTAAAGGGGTTCTGCCCAGTATCTACCGGCTGCAATCCTTGGCGATCATCTATCGAGTGAGCTGGGATGAAGTTCTTTCCTGGTACGGCATTGAGCTCATGGCCAAGCCTCCGGATCTTGAACTACTTTCAGCGCCGAAAACTCACTTGATCCAGGGCAGGAACATTCCCGATGAAATTCGTTTGCCCTTGCGTTTTGATCCCAGCCTGGATTTTTCCAAGACTGCCAATCTGGGAATGTTCATTCAGAAGTGGGGTGTGCTGCCCACCACTTATCTGACCAGCTTTGCCTCAGATAATTTCAGCTACGGTTTCATTGGTAGTCAGGACTACACCATGTATCCCATCCTGCCGCCGGGATCGTTCATCCAGATCGATCCCGCAAAGAGCCGGGTGCGGAAAGCGTTATGGCGTTCCGATTATGAGCGCCCGATTTATTTTCTGGAAACCCGAGAAGAGTCCTTGTGCGGATGGTGCTCGATCCGCGACGGAAAGATCATCCTGCAACCTCATCCCATGTCGCCGGCGGAGATTCGCATCATGCGCTGGCCGCAGGAGGCCGAAGTCATCGGTCAGGTGGTGGGGGCGGCGGTTCGTCTTGGCGGCGACTGAGTCGCCACTGGATCAAGCTGCGTAGGGTCTTAAGAGTCAGCTCAAAATGTTTCTGAGATCCTCCCGCCAAATGAGACGGAAGCATCGGACGCCTGCTTAACCATAATTCTTCGACGTATTCTTCCTCGGGCAGGTTCTGTTCCACCGCATTCTCCGTTACTTCTTCCATCAGCGTTGCAACAGGCTTTCGCAAGACGTCAACAAAAACTTCCGAATGCGCGGCGCCCAGGGCTGAACGTGTGGCTTCTTTTCCGTATCGTTTGGAAAGACCCCAGTGTTCGTATTCGCCCGAGTCCTTTCGCAATGCGGCAAGGTAGGCAAGCTTGTGCCAAATGCCGGGCACAACCGCCAAAGTCCTCTTTACGAAATTATCGAGCGATTCCACTACGTCCATTTTTTAAATCCCGCTTTTCGGAAAAACGTAACATAGCACATACTTAATCTGTTTCAACCGCACAAGCGCATCCTCTCCCCATTGCATCGGCAAATTGGCCGGGCTAAATGAGGAGGAATTATGAAGAAGCGTTTGCTGTTGTTCGTAGCGGTTGTCATTATGGCAGGTTCAGCTCTGGCCACGGCCCCACAAAAAGATGGTGGTGAACCGCCACCGTTATGTCTTCCGGGTACGGTCTGCTCTCCTGGCGTTGTGTAATTCCCGTTTTGGGAATCATCCCCACGAAAGTAACTTGTTTGCTGCTGCCGAAGAGGCTAAGCTTCGGCAGTAGCAAACATGCAAACCATCACAGCTACACAATACGCAATTTGGGTGTTGTCTCCCCTGCCGTTGCTTCTAACTGCATACATAATGCGTCGCACGCAACAGAGCCGCTCATTTCCCGCTTTCCTGGTTTATCTGGTCTCAGTCGCATTCTTTTCATATTTCAGTCTGGCTGTACATCAGCTCTTCCCTTCATTCCACTTCTATAGCTACTGGACAGGACAGGTCGTATCCATCGCTCTGAGTTTTCTTGTGCTCTATGAAGTCTTCCGCAACGTGCTGACTGCGGGCACGCTCCCGGTTAGCAAAGCAAATTTTGCGCTTATTAATGCCGTGCTACTGCTGATGGCAGCAGTTGTTGCCCTCAAGATGCAGGGTGCGGATACGGAAAAATGGCTGTACGCCATATTCCTATTCAGCCGGACCGTGCGAATCGTCCAAGTAGGACTCATGCTCATCTTGGTTGTGCTCTCAATCTCGTTTGGGTTCTACTGGAGCAGTCAAGCGTTTGGTATTGCACTGGGCTTTGGGTTCTATGCGTCCACGGAATTGGTGAACAACACCGTTCGTGCGTTGTTGGGGCCCAATGGCAATCGAATATGGAGTTGGGTATCAGTACTTTCTTACCAATGCGCAGCAGTGATTTGGATCGTTTATGCCGCAAAGGGACGAAAGTTACCTGTTATGGAGCTGCCCGAGAATAAAGTTTCCCTGTGGTCTGAGCCGATAGAAAGGTTATCCAAATGAACGTCCCTCTCATCTTCGTGCTAACCGGGGTCGCAATCGTTTCCGGCCTCTCGTTCTTCGCTGTGATGCGGCAGCGCGCGGGCCAACTCACCGGCAATCAAGACTTCGAAGCGAGATGGCAGCAAGTGGATATGGCTGCATTCATGAATCTTTCCGATCCGATGGAAGAGCGGTTCTTGCAGCAAAATCTTCCTGCTGCGGAATTCCGGCGCATACAGCGCCAGCGAGTGATAGTCATGTGGGAGTACCTCTCCCGGTTGTCTGTTAACACGAAGCTGATGGTCCAAGCCGGACAGATCGTTCAACACACGACCATGGGGGATGCGGCAGTCGCGGCGCGGCAGTTTGTATCCAGTGCTATGCAAACGCGGATGGCAATCTTTATGGCGGAAGCGTCGCTGGTTTTGAAATTCGTGTTCCCCGCCACAGCCGATCCTATCCACGAGTTGGTGCGGAAATACGACTCGCTGTCGCAGCGTTTCGAGCAGACATGGACGGAACACAAATTAGCAGGCGCGATTTCGGCCGCCAGCTAGGATGTAAGCGTCAAGAGAAAATCTCGGCAGCTATGCGATACGTATTCGCATGCGCTTCTGCCGTGAGTTCGATAGGGACCGAATACCCACCGCCTAATGTGACAACCAGTGGAACTCTTTGAGCAGCCACCAGGGCCATCACTCTCCGGTCCCGCTCCTTTAATCCAACGTGTGTCAGCGCGAGGCGTCCCAACGCGTCAGAATCCAAGCCATCAACGCCGGACTGATAGAAGATCACTTCCGGGTCGAATGCCACTACTCGCGGCAGCACCAGATCGAGCGCTTTTAGATACTCCTCGTCGCCTAATCCGTCCGGCAGATCCACATCAATGTTGCTTTGCTGTTTTCGAAAAGGGAAATTGTTTTTGCAATGGATGGATACGGTCAGAGTTTCATCGTCGCCCGCGAAGATCTCTGCGGTTCCGTCACCTTGATGCACGTCGAGATCGAGGACGGCAGCGCGACGGATCCGACCTTGAGAACGCAGCCAGTGGATCGCGATGGCAATGTCATTGAACACACAAAATCCGGAGCCCGCGGCGCGGAAAGCGTGATGCGTTCCTCCGGCAAGATTTCCTCCCCAGCCTTTTTCGAACGCATCCTGGGTAGCGCTGAGAGTACCGCCCACGGATGCCAATGTCCTCCGCACCAGTCCTTCAGACCATGGAAATCCGATCCGGCGCACAGCGGCCTCAGAAAGAGTGCCACGAAGGAATTGCGTGATGTATTCGGGATCGTGTGTAAGT
>JAOAPH010000108.1 GCA_025462835.1 Candidatus Angelobacter sp.
TGGATGTGTTCCAGTTTGCCAATAGTTTAGAGGCCGCCTGCGGTGTTTTGGCGAAGAGGACGATGCCGGAAGTGGCTCGGCCCAACCGGTGGAGAGGGTTGGCGTTGGGGGTTTGCTTTTGCACCAAATATCGGCCGTTGAGGCTGGACTTCAAACGGTAGGCTTGCTGTGCGACGGAATGAATGGCGTGGCCGCAGCCAAGGCCGCTGCGAACAGGGGAGTGGAAGTGGTGCCCATAAGCCAGTATGCGCGCGCTCCGTTTTCCTGTGTGTGGCCATCGCGGGAAGGGAACTGGCACGAAGGACTGCAGCTCGGATTCGCAGCTATTGATGAGAAGGAGATCAGTCGCGGCGTGCAAGAACTGGCGATTGCGCTGGACCAGTTGCGTCGCGGTAAAGGAAAGCTGAGAAATCGACTCACTTATAAGAGTTGACCATCCATAGGTTGCTCTGCACTCGAACTTGTGAAATGTCTCGCTGACTGGTGCACGGCAGTTGGCGAACTCCCCGGCATCTCGGCAGATTGCGGGACACGTATTTCGGTTCCGGAAAGTCAGCATCCGGAATACGCGACCGCGAACTGCAGCTAGCGCCTTCAGCAGTGATCCTATCGTGTCGTGACGACGATCTTGCCGGTCTGAACGCCCGATTCCACGTAGCGATGCGCTGCAACGATATCGTCGAGCTTGAAGACGCGGTCTACCGTCGGATTCAGGAGCCCCTTCTCAATGTTGCTATTGATGAAAGTGATGGCACGCTCGACAGCTTGCGTGTCAGGCGGAATCCCCAACGTTGGCGCGCCTGTAAAATCGAGGACCTTGTAGACATGGAACTTGAGCGTTCTTATGAACAGGTCCCAAATGGGCACTGCCATTTCGCCATCTCCTCCTTTGAAGCCGTAAAGTATCAGATGGCCGTGTCGCTTTATCACCCTGCCTAAAGTTGCAAGCTGCGCCCCTCCGACAGCGTCATAGACCACTTCGGCGCCCTCGCCATTTGTTGCGGCCAGTACCCGCTCCGCAAGATTCTCTTCCTCTGTAGCAATGACGATATCCGCGCCTGCCTTCTTCAATGCAGCGGCCTTTTTTGAGGTTCGTGTACTAGCGATCACCCGCAGACCAGCAAGCTTAGCCAGCTGTATCGCCGCTAAGCCGGTGGACGAGGATGCCGCTGTGATCAGCACAGTTTCGCCTTTGGAAACTTTCGCCAGCTCGAATAGCGCAAAGTAGCCTGTCATATAAGCCATCCAATAGGATGCCGCTTCAACCTCGGTGAGCCTTTGCGGATAGCGCGCAACAGAGGTGACCGGCATCACGACCAACTCACCATAGGCTGAGTAGTTGCCCTGGTTGTGAGCCGGAAAGGTTGAAACCTTGTCTCCAATCTTGAAACCTTGCACGCCCGGCCCCAGCTTTTCAATCGTCCCTGACACCTCGTAACCGAGACCGGCGGGAAGCTGCGGCGTTTCGAGATATTGGTTCCGCCTCCACATCACCTCGGCAAAGTTCATGCCGATGGCGGCTACCTTGATGCGCACTTCGTTCGCGCCAGGTTCACGAACTTCAATCTCCTCGATCTTCAATACCTCCGCGGGTCCGTATTCATGAAAACGTATCACTTTGCTCATTGGAATCACCTCGGTTGATTTGTGGTAGTGCGATGTGTGCAGCCGCGCCAGGTCGTTCACGCCAACGTGCCTCAAGCGCCGAAAGATTGCGCTTTCCCCTGCCACTTGGTCGTGCGCAGGAACTGCTCCCAACTGACACTGCTCGGGTTCACTTGCCGGCTCCACAGCAGATCGCGGTCTTTGCGGTGGTAGCCGTATTCCACCGCGTACTCCGCCATCCCCAAAAGCTCGCGCACGAACAGCTCGTTGGCGCCAAACGCGGGAAAGTGGTGAAGCAGCCCCTCGCGTGTGAACGCTGAGCTGTATGCGGCCTTTTTCCCGGTGACACGTATAAACGTCTCGACCATCTCATTGGGCGAGATGATGTCGCCGATCACCGGCAAAGATTTGCCAGCGTACTTGTCGGGATTGGAGACGATCTCCAAAACCGCAGGGCCGGTCGCGGTCAGCGGATCGACAAACGGCGCGCGGAAATCTTTAGGCAAATAAATGGGGAACACCAATGTGTCGCCATCCATGCGCGGTGGGTAGTATTCGAGCAGATTGGTGTAATAAAACGCCAAGTGGATAAACGAGCTGGTGACAGGCAGCGTGCGAATGTACTCCTCAACTTTGGCTTTGTCAGTGAAGTGCGGTGCAAACTTCTTATTTCCGGTAATTTTGTCCACGTTTTCCAGGCTGCTGAAAACGATGTGCTGTACACCTGCTTCAACGGCGGCATCCGCTTGCTGCTTGCCAAGTTCCGTCTCGTGTGTCGCTGGTGGCAAGATGGCCGGCGTCATCAGAAACACGCCCTGAGAGCCCCGGAATGCATTCACGAAGTCTTTTTCGTGTCCCAGCTCAAGCGGCACCGTCATGAGCTCCGCGCCTTGTCGCGCCAGGCTTTGCGCCTCAGGGGAGTCGACTCGGCTGGTGAGGGCGCGTACGCGGTAGCGTCCGCTTTGCAGCAGCGTGTGCGCGGCGCTGCGACCTTGCTTGCTCAGTGCGCCGACGACGGTAATAAGTGGTTTGCTGTTTTTTGACATCATCGTTCTCCTACGGTTTCCCCCGATGCCATTACATCAGTAGTTCGACAAATATCGAACAGTTGCACAGATTCGCCGTTCCGACTGGCGGATGCAAAATAGTTCGAGTAAAATCGAACTGTGCCCAAGGTGAAAAGTCCGAAAAAGCTGGCCGTCTTATCGGAGGTGTTGGCTGCTTTGGCCGACCCATTGCGACTGAAGATTGTGCGGATGCTAGATGCGGAGGGTGAGAAATCCTGCGGATCCTTCGAGATCGAAATCCCGAAGTCGTCACTTTCTCATCACTTCAAGGTGCTCAGGGATTCGGGGATAGTCCTTACTCATCGCGAAGGCAAGAACCAGATCAATGCCTTGAATCGTGGGGCATTAAAGAAACAGTATCCGGGACTACTGGAGTCAGTGCTGCGGGCGAAATCCGATTGAAGGGCGACGAGAATTCACATTCAATGCAACGAGCCGTGACGAAAACATTTAGAATCTCACGGTGGTTCATCGAAATCGGATAGGTTTGGTGCTTGAATTAGATGGGGGTACCAGAGCATGGGCTCTGATGGTGTAGCAGTCTGGGCGTTCTCTGAATCGTCGCTTTCTGATTCATCGATTTATCGTTATGAGGCTCTGCTGCGAGCTTCAAGTGCGATCGCGACATGTCGGGATGGTGAACGGGTCGTCCAAAGGTTTGCGGATGAGCTGCGGAAGTTCATAAGGTTTGACTACATTGTTATTACTGTCATTGAGGAGTCAACAGGCGAAGTACGCTGGCGGCTGTTTAATGCCTATGAGGCGGACGAGAACATGGACTCGCCAGTGTTTCAGCCGCACGAAACCCCAAGCGGTTGGGTCTATGAGAACCAACAACCGATGGTGATTCCTGATTGGAACACTGAGAGTCGCTATGACCGCCTGGGTGAGTTCCTAAGAAGTTGCAACATCCGGTCCTCGTGCACTCTTCCGCTCTCTACAGTTCATCGCCGCGTTGGCACGCTCGCGGTCGGCGTTTCCACTCCGAATTCGTATTCCGAGGAAGAAGTCCAGTTTCTTAGCCTGGTTGCGGAGCACATCGCGTTGGCCGTCGACAGCGCAATCAGTTTTGAGAGTTCAATGGAGGCAAGGGCGGAGTTAGAGATCCAGAAGGACCGTCTTCAGTTGGTCCTAGATCTTACAAATCGTCTCGTCTCTAATCTCGAGCTTCAAGATCTGCTCCGCGAAGTGTCCGCCACCGTTCGGCGGGTGATGAATTGTGATGCTTCTGGGGTGGCACTACCAGATGGTGACGATACGTACTTGCGTTTCTTTGCCCTGGATTTCCCTGAAGGGAAGGGTTTTCTCACTTCAGAAACGCGCATCTCGATTCAAGAATCTCCGGTTGGTATTGCCTATAGGACCGGTGAGGTGCAACTACGCGGTAAGCCTGATATTCAGCTGGATTGTCCCGAGGCCTGCGCGAAACCGGCTTTACGCGAAGGCCTGAATTCGGGTTGTTTTCTACCTCTGATTGGGCGAAATCGTCCATTGGGTGTTCTGGCATTGTCGCGATTCGCGGTAGGCGGATTCACAGGCGACGAGATCAACTTCCTCCAGCAGGTCGCGCGACAGATCGCTATCGCGGTGGAGAATGCTTTGGCGTACGGCGAGATCGCTGAGCTTAAAGAGAAGCTCGCGCAGGAAAAGCTGTACTTGGAAGATGAGATTCGTGGCGAATTCGATTTCGAAGGCATCGTGGGGCAGAGTTCTGGCCTGAGAAATGTGCTGCAGTTGGTGGAGACCGTTGCCGCCACTGATTCGACTGTCTTTCTACTCGGCGAGACGGGGACAGGCAAGGAACTGATCGCCAGGGCAATTCACGACCGCAGTCGCAGGAAAGAGCGAACTTTTGTGAGGATGAATTGTGCAGCCATCCCCACAGGTTTGCTGGAGAGCGAACTGTTCGGTCACGAGCGCGGCGCGTTTACCGGGGCGGTGTCGCAAAAGCTAGGCCGGCTGGAACTTGCCGACCGCGGAACACTTTTCCTCGATGAAGTTGGAGACATCCCGCTGGAACTTCAGCCAAAATTGTTGCGTGCATTGCAGGAACGGGAATTCGAACGCCTCGGAAGCACTCATACGAAGAAGGTGGATATTCGGCTGATCGCTGCAACAAACCGGAACCTAGGGACGATGATGGAGGATGGTGAATTCCGCTCCGACCTCTATTACAGGCTGAACGTCTTTCCGATCCGGATCCCGCCGCTCAGAGAGCGTCCGGAAGACATTCCTTTGCTGGTCCGTTACTTCACGCAGAAATACGCGAGGCGCATGGAGAAGGGAATCGAAAATATTCCATCGGACGCACTCAAGAAGCTGAGCCAATGGCACTGGCCCGGGAATATCCGCGAATTGGAGAACTTTGTGGAGCGAGCCGTGATCTTGACGCGAGGCCGCAGTTTGGAATTTCCACTCAGTGAACTGAAGACTAACTCCGCAAAAACGATTCCAGCGCGAGTGTCGCAGTCAGACAGCCTCGAACAAATTCTTCGCGCGTTAAAGGAATCCGGGGGACAAATCGGAGGTCCGAACGGGGCGGCTGCCCGGCTTGGTCTCAAGCGGACTACGCTCATCTCGCGGATGAAGAAGCTCAATATTACTTACTAATGTCGACAAGATGAGCTAACCTTCGACACCCTCTTCGACGCGTCATCGACACTTTTCGACACCTCTCCAATTCTCTCTCTCCCTTCCAACCTCACGAAAACAAAGGAAAGTGACACAACTGTGATCCACATGCGTTTGGCGATGTCCGTGCATTAGTCACGGGCAAGATGTTGTTCGTGAGCATCGCAAAATACTTGTAAAAAAAGAGACTGAACTGTCGATTTCACATTTGTCAATCGACGTATAAGTAGAGCCCGGGGCAAGCGTCATGTTGAAGATCACCGTAAACCACAACGAAACCCAAACGACACTGGTGCTCGAAGGCCAGCTTGTGGACCCATGGCTCGCCGAGCTCGAGCGCGTGTGGGCCGAGGCTCGCAGCAATGGGAACACACGCGGGGCGGTGATCGATCTGAAAGACGTGACTTCCATCAGCAAACGGGGGCAGGAACTTCTTGAAGAGATGATGACGAATGGCGCGAAATTCCACTGCTTGCGCGGAGTGCTGACCATGCATGTCGTCAAGCGGGTGATTCACAGGATGGTTTCGAAGAATACGAAGGATGGAAATAAATGAGGACACAATATCAAGAGAGCAGCGATAGCGCCCAATTGAAAGTAACGGAATATGCAGCTGAGCAGGACTTCTGCAAGATATTCCACGCAGAGATGCAGTCTTTTTATCAGCTTGCGTTGATGCTGACGGGGAGTCACACCAAAGCGGAGCAGTCTTTTTCGGCTGCGCTGAGCGACTGCCTTCGAGCGACGGGCACCTTCAAGGCGTGGGCGTTGTCGCGCAGTCGACTCGCGGTCATTGAAAGAGCAATCAAGAATGCGGAACCGACATTGCGCGAAGTGCCAGCCGGCGTGAGTAAACAGATGGAAGCGATCTTGCGACTGGATGTGTTCGATCGTTTTGTCTACGTACTTACTGTTCTCGAAACATACAGCATTCGTGATTGCGCCATTCTACTGAGACGTCGGGTAACAGAGATCAACGCGGCCAGGTTGCGGGTAATGGCAGCCATCGCCGCGCCCGCGAACCAGGTGCTTGCCCCTATCAACAATCTTCTACTCGCTCCCCTATCAGCCTAGACATCTGCAACCATAATTTTTTGACATTCGGAAAGAGAGTCATGATCAAACGTATTCTGTTGACCTTAGTAGTAGCAGTGGTGGGAATCGGAGCTTTGGGCTTTGCGAAGTTCCAACAGATTCAAACGGCGGTGAAGGCCCACAGTTTCACACCTCCCCCGACGGCGGTGACGACGATCGTAGCCAAGCAGGAACAATGGTCATCGTCATTGAAATCGGTGGGCACAACGGTTGCTGTGCAAGGCGTGACGGTAAGCGCCGATCTTCCCGGCATCGTCGAGAGAATCTCGTTTGATTCTGGTCGGCAGGTGCATGTTGGCGAAGTGCTGGTAGAGCTCGACACGCGACAAGAGAAGGCCCAACTGGCAGCTGCGGAAGCGGACCGCGATCTAGCAGTGCTGAACTACGATCGGACCAAGTCCATGGTGGAGCAAGGGGCAGTCACTCGGGCGGACTTCGATCGCACCGCAGCCGAAAAGAGTTCAACCGAAGCGAAAGTAGGCGAGATTCGCGCCACCATTGCCCGAAAGACGATTCGAGCGCCATTCACAGGTGTATTGGGCCTTCGGCAAGTCAACTTGGGACAGTACCTTTCCGCGGGAAACCCGGTCGTGCCCCTGCAATCGCTCGACCCCATCTACGTAAATTTCGGCGTGCCTCAACAGGTTGCGTTCCAGGTGAAGGTCGGGCAGCGGGTGCAGGTCACGGCGAGTGATGCCGCAGGGCTGACGTTTGAAGCGCGCGTGACGGCGATTGATTCCGTCGTTGACGAATCCACTCGCAACATTCGTGTGCAAGCTACCTTGTCAAACCCTAAAGGGAAATTGCGTCCTGGGATGTTCGTCGATGCGGAGCTTCAAACCGGCCAGGCGCAATCTGCAGTGTCATTGCCTGCGTCGGCCATAAGCTACGCACCTTACGGCAACTCGGTCTTCATTGTGAGCGAATTAAAAGATCCCACAGGCAAGACCTATCGCGGTGTGCGACAGCAGTTCGTAAAAATAGAGCGTTCGCGAGGTGACCAGGTGGCGATCATCTCGGGAGTAAATCCCGGCGACGAGGTTGTCACGTCAGGAACTTTCAAGCTTCGAAATGGCGCGGCCGTGAATGTGGAGAACAAGGTCCAGCCCCAAAACAATCCGGCGCCAAAGCCGGAAGATAGCTAAGGAGCGGCGATGAAGTTCACTGACGTTTTTATTAAACGACCAGTTCTGGCGATTGTGGTGAGCCTGGTGATCTTGATCGCTGGCTTGCAATCGATCCGCTCATTAAGTGTCCGCCAATATCCGCGTAGTGACATCGCGGTGGTGAGAATCACCACGACTTATGTCGGCGCCAACTCTGATCTGGTGCGCGGTTTCATTACTACGCCGTTAGAGCGTGTGATCGCCAGCGCAGATGGAATCGATTACATGGAGTCCTCGAGCGCGCAGGGTGTGAGCACTATTACTGTGCACTTGAAACTCAATTACGACACCAATGCTGCATTGACGCAGGTGCAGGCGAAGGTGGCGCAGGTTCGGAACGATCTCCCGCCGGAAGCAGAGGCTCCGATCATCGAACTGGAGAATGCAGACACGCAGTTTGCAGCCATCTATATCGGCTTCTCCTCGAAAGACCTGGACCAGAACCAGATCACCGATTACCTGACTCGTGTTGTGCAGCCGAAGTTGAGCGCAATCAGCGGCGTGCAGCGCGCGGACATCCTCGGGAATCGCACGTTCGCAATGCGTATTTGGCTGAAGCCGGACAAGATGACTGCTCTCGGCATCTCGCCATCAGCGATACAAGACGCGTTGGCGAGGAACAACTATCTTTCGGCGCTGGGAAAAACAAAAGGGTCGATGGTGTCAGTAAACCTGATCGCCAACACCGACCTTCGTTCGCCGGAAGAGTTCCGCCAAATGGTGGTGAAGCAAGAAAACGGAAGCATCGTTCGACTGGGCGACGTTGCTGACGTTGTTCTCGGTGCGGAGAACTACGATCAAGACGTCCGATTTAATGGCGAGACCGCAACCTTCATGGGTGTCTGGGTGCTTCCGACAGCGAACTCTCTAGACGTGGTTCGCCGCGTTCGCGAAGCCATGCCCGAGATAAGGGCGCAGTTGCCGACCGGAATGAATGTTGGCATCCCATATGATTCGACAGAGTACATCCAGGACGCGATCAAGGAAGTGCTGCATACGTTGACTGAGACTTTGATCATCGTCGTGATCGTGATCTTCCTGTTTCTCGGCTCAATGAGGTCAGTGCTCATCCCCGTTGTGGCGATTCCGATCTCACTGATCGGTGCCGTCTTCCTGATGATGGCCGCTGGTTTCACCATCAACTTGCTGACGCTGTTGGCCATCGTGCTCGCAGTGGGGCTAGTCGTGGATGACGCCATCGTTGTGGTAGAAAACGTTGAACGCCACCTGCATAGCGGCAAGACGGCATTTCAAGCTGCTATCGATGCTGCGCGCGAGCTGGTCGGACCTATCATCGCAATGACGATCACGCTCGCTGCCGTTTATGCGCCCGTAGGCATTCAGGGCGGCCTTACTGGAGCGCTCTTCCGGGAATTTGCATTCACGCTCGCCGGTGCTGTTGCTGTTTCCGGCGTCGTAGCACTTGTCTTATCACCGATGATGAGCGCGAATCTTCTGCGAAGTGGTGATACGGACCGGGGTTTCGCTGGCTGGGTCAATCATCGGTTTGACAGCCTTCGTAGTGCGTATACGCGCGCGTTGACCGGAACCTTGGGTTACAGGTCCGTCGTTCTCACAGTCTGGGCAGTGGTGGTGATCTTAGCTGTACCGTTCTACATGTTCTCTATGAAGGAACTGGCACCCGCGGAAGATCAGGGAGTGGTATTCGGAATCATCCAGGCATCGCCGAATTCAACGCTGGATCAGACGAATCTTTACACCCAACAGGTACATGACATCTACCGGTCGATGCCTGAAACAGGCAGCATCTTCCAGATCATCTCTCCAAACGGTGGATTCGGAGGAATGGTTACGAAACCCTGGAGCGAGCGGAAAAAGAGTGCGCAAGCATTGATGATGCAGTCCATGGGTCCGCTCTCCCAAGTGCCAGGCATTCGCGTGATACCGACAACGCCACCACCTCTCCCGGGCGGCGGTGACTTTCCCGTCGATCTTGTCATCGCTTCCGCGGCTGAGCCGAAGGAACTGACTGACATCGCGAACAGGCTCGTGGAGAAAGCGTACAAAAGCGGGATGTTCATCTTTGCGGATGCTGATATGAAGTTCGATCAGCCGCAGACTGAGGTTGTCTTTGACCGTGACAAGCTTCGTTCGCAGGGCGTGGACCTCAGTCAGGCCGGTCGGGATCTGTCTGCACTGTTGGGCGGCAATTACGTCAATCGCTTTAGCATTCAGGGCCGAAGCTACAAGGTGATTCCTCAGGTGAAGCGGGTGCAGCGCCTCACGCCCGAGCAGCTCTCTGAGATTTACGTTACCGGCGCTCAAGGCAAGCTGGTACCGCTCTCGACCTTCGCGACTTTACGCTCGACCACTGAGCCTCGGGATTTAAGAAAATTCCAGCAGCTCAACGCGGTGCGCATACAGGGAGTCATTCCTCCAAACGTCACTCTGGACCAAGCGCTGAGCTTCCTGGAGAACGAAGCTCAGAAGGACCTCCCCAGGGGATTCACGATCGACTACGCCGGCCAATCACGACAGTTGCGTGTGGAAGGAAGCAAGTTCCTGGGCACGTTCTTGTTGTCTGGCATCTTGATCTACCTGGTACTGGCGGCTCAGTTTGAAAGCTTCCGCGATCCGTTCATCATCCTTGCCGGGTCAGTACCTCTGGCACTTTCGGGCGCACTGATGTTCTCGTTTCTGGGATTTACCACCTTGAACATCTACAGCCAGGTGGGATTGATCACGCTGGTGGGATTGATCTCGAAGAACGGAATCCTCATCGTGCAATTCGCGAATGAGCTGCAGATAGCCGGGAAGAACAAAGTGGAGGCTGTCCTGGAAGCGGCCGCTACGCGTCTGAGACCAATCATGATGACCACCGCTGCCACCGTGATGGGGCACTTCCCGCTGATTCTCGCCACGGGACCCGGAGCCGGTGCGCGTAACAGCATTGGCATCATGCTGGTGAGCGGCATGATCATCGGCACGGCGTTTACGCTTTTCATTGTGCCCTCTATCTATGTCTTGGTTGCTAAGACGCACGCCGCAGAGACTACCGAGCAACTTGTTGCCGAGGGCGCGGCGGCATGAGGAAACCTATGAAAACAACAGCTAGCCTTTCCGTAACATTCATTATGGCGATCGTGCTCACCGGCTGCGCAGTGGGCACGCAATACAAACGGCCGGCAGTTGCCACGCCACCCGAGTTTCGCGGGGAGACAACGTCCAAAGCGGATGCGGCTTCACTCGCGGATCTGAAATGGTTCGAGGTTTTCAAGGATGAGCAACTTCGGCAACTTCTGGCCGCAGCTGTGCAGAACAACTATGACGTTCGAGAGGCAGCTGCCCGCGTGGAAGGAGCGCGTGCGTTATTGGGAATCACACGAGCAGATCAGCTTCCGACGATCAGCACGAGCGGCGGCCTGACGACACAACGCACCTCAGCCAATGGTGCTTTCACGTTGCCGCAAAACCTAGATCTGACCCGCACATACGGTTCAGTTGGGTCGAACCTACTCTCCTATGAGGTGGATCTCTGGGGCCGGTTGCGAAATGCAACCGCCGCTGCGCGGGCGGATATGCTCGCGTCCGAAGAGAATCGAAAAACCATAGTCACCGGCGTGGTGAGCGACGTAACCAGTGCATATTACGATCTACTGGAACTTGATGCGGAACTCGAGATCGCAAAACGCACGCTGACGAGCCGCGAAAGTTCACTTCGGCTGATCGAGAGCCGGGAAAAGGTCGGTTTGGCTTCGACCCTGGAAGTGCGGCAGGGCCAACAGCTCGTGCAAGTCGCGGCTCAAAGCCTTCCAATCATCGAGCAACAGATTGCGCAGACTGAGAACCGGCTTCGGCTCCTCGTTGGAGAACTTCCGGGTCCAGTCGCACGGACACAACTCTTGGCTCAAAAACAACCGCCAGTGGTGCCTGCGGGAGTGCCTTCGGCTTTGCTGCAGCGCCGGCCTGATATTCGCGCAGCCGAACAAACCCTTGTCGCCTCGAATGCAAGGATCGCCGTAGCTCGGGCAGCGTATTTTCCGACGATCAGCCTAACGGGTATTTTGGGCTTCCAGAGCAATCAACTGGGAAGTTTATTTACGGGTCCAAACAAAGCCTGGCAATTTGCGCCACAATTGGCGCAACCGGTCTTCACTGGTGGCAGGCTTCGCTCGAACGTACAATTCGCCCGCGCGCAACAGGACGTTGCACTCGTGCAGTATGAGCGAACCGTCCAGACCGCCTTCCGCGAAGTATCGGATTCACTGGTGCAATACGAAACCGTAGGACACGTCCGCGGCCAGCAAGAAGCGCTTGTAGCTACGCTGCAGGACCGGTCCCGCCTCTCGTACGTCCGTTACCGCGGCGGTGTTGCAACGTTACTGGATGCCCTCGACGCTGATCGGGATCTATTCGATGCGGAACTGCGGTTAGCTCAGTTGCGGCGCGATGAACTGGCAACCGTTGTTCATTTATATCGAGCGCTCGGTGGAGGTTGGCAATGAGCGTGACGGTGCTTTCGCCCGGCCTCACACCAGTGTAGAGGCCTATGCGCCAGCCTTAGTACCTGTCGCGTTAATTTTCTAGCGTTCTACCAATCCGACCACAACTATTTCGGCAACTCTAGTGTTTCTACTCTGTAAGCCCGGATTACCACACATGACAAAGATTGCTGGCGTCGCCAGCGCATTTCCCCACCACTATTATCGGCAGGAGCAGATCGCCCAGGCCCTAAAGAAAAACTGGGCCGGCAAGATTGAAAACCCCCAAGTCCTCGACCGTTTGTTGACGCGCGTAGGTGTTGAGGGGCGGCATCTCGCTTTGCCGATTGAACGTTATGAGCAGATATCTACATGGGGGCAAGCGAATGATTCGTGGATCGAAGTCGCCGAAGAACTTGGCGAGCAGTCCCTTTGCAGAGCGTTGACTCGAGCCGGTCTTGAGCCCACGGACATCAATGCGATTTTCTTTACTTCAGTAACAGGCATCGCCAGTCCATCCATCGACGCCAAACTGATCAATCGGATGGGGCTCTCGCGCAACATCAAGCGCGTTCCGATCTTCGGGTTGGGATGCGTAGCCGGAGCGGCGGGCATTGCGCGCGCGGCTGATTACGTCCGCGCATATCCTGACCAAGTGGCTGCTCTGGTTTCGGTGGAATTGTGCTCATTGACCTGGCAGCGCGAAGATTTATCCGTGGCTAACATCATTTCGTCCGGACTGTTCGGCGATGGCGCCGCTTCTGTCGTGATCACTGGAAGCGAACGTTCGCGTCCCGGTCCGCAAATCATTGATTCCCGTTCATCGTTTTATCCGGGTACGGAAGATGTGATGGGTTGGGAGATTTCCGAGAAGGGCTTCCAGATCGTTCTTTCGCCGGATGTGGCAAAGGTGATCAAGGAAAATCTGGGTCAAGATGTCGATGGCTTCCTCGCAGACAACGGACTAGATCGTTCCGATATCGGTGCGTGGATCATGCATACCGGTGGACCCAAAGTGTTGGAAGCGACTGCGGAAGCGCTTGACCTCCCCGAGGGAGCCCTCGAAGCTTCGTGGCAGTGCTTGCGCTCGGTTGGCAATCTGTCTTCGACTTCAGTGTTGTTGGTGCTGGACGACGTGATGCGGCGTCGGTGTCCTGCGCCGGGTACCTACGCAATTCTCGCGGCCATGGGGCCGGGCTTTTGCGCAGAGCTAGTACTCCTGCAATTTTAGTAAAACGTGAAAAGCGTAATTCAAAACTCAGAAGTATTCATCGTCGGTGGAGGACCTGCGGGACTTGCGGCTGCGATTGCAAGTCGTCGAGCAGGCTTTTCTGTCGCCCTCGCCGACTGTGCGCGGCCGCCTATCGACAAAGCATGCGGAGAGGGAATCATGCCTGACGGGCTTGCCGCGTTGCGCGCCCTCGGCGTTGAATTGCCGCGAAATGTAGGTTTTCCATTTAGCGGAATCAGATTCTTGAGCGGGGAGAAAGCAGTCGATGCTTGCTTTCCGCACGGCAAGGGCATCGGTATTCGCCGGACGCTATTGCATCAGGTTCTTCTCCATGAAGCTTCGCGACTGGGCGTAGAGATGTATTGGGGTGCTCGAGTCGCGGCCCTTGAAGGCGGAAGAATAACGATGGATGGGCGTCCCGTTGAAAGTAAATGGCTGATCGCGGCAGATGGTCAGAATTCAGCGATACGCAAATGGGCGGGGCTCGACCGGGGCAAGACCCGTCGTCGTCGTTTCGGATTTCGGCGACATTTCCAGCTAGAGCCGTGGTCAGAATTTGTTGAGATCTCATGGAGTGATCGGGCGCAGATGTACGTCACTCCTGTGGCATCAGACCGAATTTGTGTCGCGCTGATTACCGGGGAGCAGAGCCTGCGCTTTGACGATGGACTGCGACTGTTCCCAGCGGTGGAATCGCATTTGCAAAATGCAATTCCGATCACCCATGAACAAGGTGCGCTGTCGCCTTCGCGTCAGTTGGAGAGCGTGTACAGCGGAAACCTCGCTTTGATCGGTGAAGCTTCAGGATCGGTTGACGCAATCACCGGCGACGGCTTGTCATTGGCATTTCAGCAGGCAGTGGCTTTGGCTGCTGCCATGCGCGGCGAAAATCTCTCCGCTTACCAGAGTGAACACCGGCGTATCGCTCAGCTGCCTCGATTCATGGCTGAAATCATGCTGGCGATGGATGGACGCCCGCGCTTCCGGAATCGCGTGTTTAGTGCGCTGACGGCCAACCCTGCATTATTCGAGCGAATGTTGGCAGTGCACACCGGGGCGATCCCACCCCTCTCTTTCGGTGCACGTAGTGCAGCCTCACTCGGATGGCACCTGCTCACTGCATGATCTTCAGGAGAAGTCTGTTGACGAAAATCCTACACCGCCAACTTCCTTTGAGGACCGCACTGTTCGTTGTCCTCAGCATTCTGTTTGGGAAAGCCGCTCTCGCGCAGGAGTCCGTTGCCCGCTTCACGCCAGCCCAGACGAAGGTCACTTTTACGCTGAGCGATCCTCTTCACACGGTTCGTGGGACATTCACATTAAAGCAGGGCGAGGTGCGATTCAATCGCGAATCAGGGGTTGCGAGCGGCGCGTTGGTCATCGACGCCAAGAGCGGGGATAGCGGCAGCGCTGGTCGCGACAAGAAGATGCACAAAGAGGTAATCGAGAGCGACAAATTTCCGGAGATCACGTTCATTCCCCAGCGAATAGTTGGTCGTGTGCCTGCTGACGGCAATGTGCAAATCCAGGTTGCGGGCATCTTCAGGATCCACGGCGCGGACCACCCGCTCACATTGATTGTGCCGTTGCAGATATCGGGCGATAACGTCAAGGCGACAATCGCTTTCGACGTTCCCTATGTTCAATGGGGCATGAAGGATCCCAGTGTTTTCATGCTACGTTGCGGGAAATCTGTCCGGATTGAGATTGAGGCAACTGGACAAATTTCCGCGGCGAAATGAATCATGGGATACGGGCAAGTTCTTTCTTGTACAGGCCGTTCTGCGAAAATTCTGCGGCCAGCCCCTGCAACAGAGATCGAGCCGTGTTGGAATCCTTGTCGCGCATAGCGGCGACGGCCAACAACAACCGCGCGAATGGAGCGAGGTAGTGTCCTTTTGTTGCTGTGAGCTTTAGTTTCTCGATGCCTTGCTGTTTGTCAGTCTGTGCTCCCGTGATCCGCAGGAACCAGCGCACGGGCGCAGCATTAATGCCCAAGAGATAGTTCTCGACGCCTACGGCGAGGTAAGCGTCATAGCAAGTTGGATCAAGTGTTAGCAATCGTTCTGCAAGTCCGCGAGAACTCTTCATGTAGCCCAGACCGGCTAGGTTCCTCTTTTCAATCAGCGACGCGTAGTCTCCACGCAATCCGTTCGCGAGAATGAGCGCGAACAATGCATTCGTATCATTCGGCGATTTTGACAACCGTTCGTTAGCTATTGCGTCGCCGGCCGCAAGCTCTTCATCAAACGATTTCTTCACGGCCGGATCGGCTGAAGTTTTCGGACGGCTCTCGAATCTGCTATCCGCGGTGAAGAGATCGAACTCCAGAACACGCAAGCGGTCGAATTCGCTGAAGAGATATGCGGCCGCGTTGGAAACGTGTCCCAGCGGGTCTTGCGGGTAGGCGCGTTCGTATTCGGTGAAGGTGGAATGGGCGTGGGGAAAGTTCAGGTTGTACATATCGCGATAGCCGCTATCGAGAAGTGGCTGCGACGATGTCGCTGCTGTAGCTCCGGCGAGCAGCATCAACGCAATACCCGAAACAACAATCGTTCTCATCACTAGATGTTGGCCACGCGACTGACGAGCCCAAGCGCCTCGGTCCAGAACGCGCCAGAGGAATGCACTTCGCGAACTACCCGTTCAATCGACTGGATGAAGCGTTCCATCTGTGTTTCGGTTACGCCCAGCGGCGGCGCAACTTTCAGCACCATGAAATTGTTCCCGCATATCTGGGTGAGTATATGTTCTTGCCGGAACATCCGCATCACCAGCATTTGACCGAACATGCCCGGGTGAATGCGCTGGAAGGCTTCAAAGCCAAGCCGCAGCGAGAGCTTCGAGGGCGTCTTGAATCGAATGCCGCTCAACATCCCCGCCCCCAACACCTCGTTCACCATTTCGTAGGGCCCCAAAGCCTGACGAAGCTGATCGCGAAGCCATGCGCCTTTTTCCTCCGCGCACCTGCCCAAGTCTTCGTCTTCTAACACATCAAGCGTGGCCAGGCCTGCCCGCATCGCCAGGCTGTTCTCCCCGAATGTAGACGTGTGGACGATGGCCTTCTTCAACGAAGTAAAGACAGATTCATAGATAGCATTTCGCATCAGCACTGCGCCGACTGGGATCAGTCCTCCGCTCAGAGCTTTTGCGAGTATCACCATGTCGGGCTTCACACCATAACTGTGCGCGGCAAGGAACGGGCCCGTCCTATGTAGTCCAGTCTGAACTTCATCAAAGACCAGTAAGGTGCCGTGTTTGCGGCACAGCGCTTCGGCCTCGCGCCAATACTCTACGGAAGGGACGCGAATGCCCGCCTCTGATTGGATAGGTTCGACGATGTAAGCTGCGTATTTTCCAGAGGCCAGCTTTGTTCGGAGCTTTTCAAGCTCGCCGAAAGGAACGCTTTCGGTATCAGGTAGAAGTGGGCCGAATCCTTCGCTCCAGAATTTGTTGTCCATTAACGAGAGCGCACCGCAGGTCAGCCCGTGAAAGCCGCCTTCGGCATAAAGTATCCCGTTGCGTCGCGTATGCGCCCGTGAAAATTTGATGGCCGCTTCCACTCCTTCACTGCCTGAGCTACAGAAGAAAGCCTTTTCCAAGCCTCCTCCAGCGAGACGGCAAAGCCGGGTACCCAGCTCTCCGGCCAATTCCGGAACATGGCTCTGCAACATGGCCGGGCCACTCTTCGCAAGTTCGTCTTGAAGGGCGGCAACAATCCTTGGGTGATTGTGGCCGGTATTGTGAACGCAATAGCCGGAAAGGAAATCAAGAAACACTCTGCCGTCGGCGGCAAATAGCTCCGCTCCCTGGCAGCGTTCATAGGAGACGTTCATCTGCAACAGGTCGAGCAATTTGACCCATTGAGGATTTACATGTTCAACGTAGGATTCTGCAGTTGTTGTTGCGATGCTCTGGATCGGCAATTCCCCTCCGGGGGTCGGGTAAGTAAAGACCTGCTCTATGCTAAACCCAGAATAGAAGGGGAAGTCTCTTTTTGAGTCTGTACCGGGTCAAAGGAAGTCATTCAGAGCTGGAGTGTCGGTAGACCAGAGCCCGACCGTCAGCACTGCCCGACACTTCGACACCCGCCGAAAATCTTGCAGCCATCTTTCTGCGTTCAACAACTTCTAAATCTTTATGAATGAACTGCGTTCTGAATTGCATTCTGAAATTTGAATGTTCAGGAATCGGCAACGCGCAATGGTATTGAGATTGCTTAAACCATGACATCAACCCGCGTCGGCGTTCCCTACGCAGCGCTCGAAGGAGCTAAATACGCAAAACTGGGAGGCACGTAATTCCATTTGCCTGCGTCGGCGCGTCAGAGAGTTGAGTGAATTATGTGGATCGTTGCGCTTGCGCTTAGGCGGCCGTACACGTTCGTAGTGGTAGCCATCCTCATCTTGATCATGGGTGTGCTCTCGATTCTTCGCACACCCACGGATATCTTCCCGAATATCGACATTCCGGTGGTCGCCATCGTCTGGAACTTCACCGGGCTTCTGCCGGAGGATATGGATGCCCGAATCGTCCGCATCACACAGCTGGCACTTACCACGACGGTAGATAACATCGAACACATCGAGTCGCAGTCGTTGTACGGAGTTGCTGTCGTCAAAGTGTTTTTGCAGCCGACAGCGAACATTCAGCGAGGCATTGCACAGATCACAGCTGTCTCCCAGACCCAGCTCAGGCAGTTGCCTACAGGAACTACACCACCCCTTATCATCAGCTATAGCGCATCGACCGTTCCGATTTTGCAACTCGCCCTCTCTGGCCAAGGTCTCTCCGAGCAGCAGCTCAACGATTTCGCCCTAAACTTCGTCCGTACTCAGCTCATCACTGTTCCGGGAGCGTCGGTACCTTACCCCTATGGTGGAAAACAACGACAAGTGCAGGTGGACCTGAATACAACCGCGTTGCAGTCGAAGGGTCTCTCTGCGCTGGACGTGGTCAATGCGATCAGCGTGAATAACCTCATCCTGCCCTCGGGCACGGCCAAGATAGGCCCCACGGAATATGACGTGGATATCCCAAACGCAGCGCCGGTAACGATCGAGGATCTAAACCGCATACCCATCAAAACAATCGGCAGCACCACCATCTACATGCAAGATGTTGCCTGGGTACGGGACGGCTTCCCCCCGCAAACCAATATCGTAAGAGTGAACGGGGAGCGGTCAGTATTGCTGACAGTCGAAAAGGCTGGAAATGCGTCAACGCTGAGCATCATAGCGGGCATCAAGTCTCTTCTGCCGCAGATCGCAACGACGCTTCCACCCGCGCTAAAGATCACACCTCTCGCCGACCAGAGCATTTTTGTCAAAGGCGCCATCAGTGGTGTGGTCAGGGAGGCCGTGATTGCCGCGTGCCTTACGGCTCTCATGGTTCTAATTTTTCTGGGGAGCTGGCGCAGCACCCTCATCATTGCGACTTCGATCCCCCTGGCGATCCTGACCTCGCTGATCACGCTGAGTGCGATCGGGGAAACCATCAACATCATGACGCTGGGCGGGATGGCACTGGCCGTCGGCATCCTGGTGGACGATGCCACCGTAGAAGTTGAGAACATCAACAGGAACCGGGCTCTAACGCCAGAGAAGAACATGGACGATGTGGTGTTGGAGAGCGCGTCTCAGATAGCCACGCCGGCATTCGTCTCCACACTGTCGATCAGCATCGTTTTCGTTCCCATGTTCTTGCTGTCCGGCGTGGCCAAGTACCTCTTCGTGCCGCTCGCGGAAGGAGTAGTGTTCGCAATGTTGGCATCCTACTTTCTCTCCCGGACGATCGTTCCCACGATGGCCAAGTACCTGTTGCCCGGCCAGAAAATGGAATCCGGGGAGGTCCGTGCAGCGAGCCGCAATCCGCTGGTCAGACTTCAGCAACGCTTTGAGGAAGCTTTTGAAAAGTTCCGTGAGGGCTATCACAGTCTGCTGGGGAAAGCTCTGCATCACCGGCGTCTTTTTCTGACCGCTTTCTTCGCAGCATGTCTCGTCTCATTGGCGATTCTGATCCCCTGGCTGGGTGAGGACTTCTTTCCCACCGTAGACGCAGGAAGTTTCCTTCTGCATCTCCGCGGCCCCACGGGGATGCGCATTGAACAGTCTGCCCATCTTTGCGATCTAGTGGAGCAATCGATTCGACGACAGATTCCGGCAGACCAAGTCTCAAACATCATCGACAATATAGGTCTGCCCTATAGCGGAATCAACCTTGCTTACAGCAGTTCGGCGCCGGTCGGGACCATGGATGCCGATATTCTGGTTACGCTGTCCCCGAAACACCAACCTACTGAAGAATTTGTTCACAAACTTCGCCTGACACTCCCTTCAGAATTTCCGGGGGCGAGCTTTTATTTCCTGCCTTCTGACATGGTCGGTCAGATTCTGAACTTCGGTCTGCCAGCTCCCATTGACATCCAGGTTGTCGGAAATAACATAGAAGGTAACCGGCAGTTCGCAGACGCATTGCTACAGAAGATCAGGTATGTTACAGGAACGGCTGACCTGCGGATCCAACAGCCCTTCGATCAACCTTATCTGAACCTCCAAGTCGAACGCACCAAGGCCCAGCAACTTGGCTTCACGGCGCAAAACATAGCGCAAAACCTCCTCGTCTCACTTAGCGGTAGCTTCCAGACATCGCCAACGTTCTGGGTTGATACAAAGACACAGGTCAGCTATCAAATCGCAACCCAGACTCCGCAGTACCGTGTAGATACGCTGCAGGACCTAGTTAACATCCCAGTCACCGGATTAAACGCGACGGTTCCCCCGTCGCTCATGGCCAGTCTGATGTCGATGAAACGAGGGACGGGCATGGCGACAGTTTCTCGCTACAACATTGCGCCCGTCATTGATATTTACGGCTCGGTCGCAGGACGCGACCTGGGCGGAGTATCTACCGACATCAACAAGATAATTGATGCCGCGCGAAAGGACTTACCACGCGGCTCTCAAGTGATTGTTCGCGGGCAGGTGCAGACGATGCGGTCCTCTTACATCGGCCTTATGGGCGGCCTGGTGTTTGCCATCGTGCTCGTCTATCTGCTGATCGTGGTCAACTTCCAGTCGTGGCTGGATCCCTTCATCATTATCACCGCATTGCCTGCGGCGCTGGCGGGAATCGCCTGGATGCTGTTCGTGACCAAAACGCATTTGAGCGTACCTGCGCTCACGGGAGCGATCATGTGCATGGGCGTTGCAACCGCGAACAGCATATTGGTAGTGAGCTTCGCGACTGAACAGATGATGGACGGTAAGGATTCCATCGCCGCTTCACTGGAGGCCGGCTTTACCCGTTTTCGTCCTGTGCTGATGACTGCCTTGGCAATGATCATCGGCATGGTACCGATGGCGCTAGGGCTTGGCGATGGTGGCGAAGAAAACGCTCCCCTGGGAAGGGCCGTCATTGGCGGGCTGCTATTCGCGACAGTTTCCACGCTGTTCTTTGTGCCCACGGTTTTCAGCGTGCTGCACGGGATCCGGCAGCGTCGAGCCCAAGCCAGGAGCAAGCAATAGGAGCAACAATATGTTTGGAGTCAGTATGCAACAGAAGACAGAACTCGAGCCATTGAGGGCTGCGGGAGACGAAAAGAAGTCTCATAAAGGTTGGATAGCCGTTGTGATTGTATTGCTCCTGGTAGCAGGGGTGTTGACATACGGGATAGTGTCTCGCATCCGCGCAAAGGCAGCGTTAAGCAAAGAGACCGCGAAGACGGCTGTACCCCCGGTATCAGTCGTGCCTCCGAAGCCATCTACGCCGGCGCAGGACATCATCCTGCCGGGAAACGTAGAACCATTTATTGCTTCACCGATCTACGCCCAAACGACTGGCTATCTGAAAAAGTGGTATTTCGATATTGGAGCACACGTCAAAAAGGGGCAATTACTTGCTGTGGTCGACAGTCCAGCAGTCGATCAGCAATACGCACAAGCGCGCAGCAACCTGTCGACCGCGGAGGCGAACCTCAGGCTGGCAGAGATCACGAAAAACCGTTACCTGGGACTACTGAAGACCCATGCTGTTGCCCAGCAGGACGCGGACAATGCGGTTGGTACCTACAATGCGAACAAGGCCATCGTCGACGCAAATCGGGCCAACGTACAGCAGTTCCAGGTTTTGAAGGAATTTGAAAGGGTTTATGCGCCGTTCGATGGCGTAATCACCGCTCGCAATACCGACATTGGAGATCTCATTACTTCCGGCAGCACTGCCGCTAACAATTCGAGGACCGATCTCTTTCATATTTCCCAGCCGGGTAAGTTGCGCGTGTATGTAAACGTTCCAGAAGAATATTCTCGCGGTGTGAAACCCGGCATGACCGCACAGCTCGCACTGGCTGAATTCCCTGGCCGGCAGTTCCAGGGTGTGCTCGTGCGCACTGCTGAAGCCATCAACATGACCACCCGCACATTGCTCATAGAGGTTCAAGTTGACAATCCTACGAACACATTGCTCACTGGCTCGTATGCGGAAGTGCACCTGAAGGTGCCGGATTCGAATCCGACGTTCGTGATTCCGGTCAATACTCTGATATTCCGCGCGCAAGGTTTACACGTTGGCGTGGTAAAGGACGGGAAGGCGGTAGTCACGCCTGTTACTGCAGGTCGCGATTTCGGCAATACGATAGAGATCGTTCACGGCCTCAATGCCGGTGACCAAATCATCGTGAACCCGTCAGATTCTCTCGTTACCGGTCAAGCTGTGCAGACCGTCCAAGCGTCTTTGCCAGGGGATTTGAAGTGAACCGCTTGGCAAAGGCGAAACCTTTCGACAAGGCATGCTCGTCTTGGATGGTGCTCCTTCTCGCGGTCGGCGTGCTGCAATTTAACGGCTGCACGGTCGGACCAACGTATCGACGTCCTGCAGCCGTAGATTCTCCCTATACAGTTCCGCCAGCCTATAAAGAGGTTGGCAATTGGAAGACTGCCCAACCGAGTGATCAGTTCCTCGGTGGCAACTGGTGGGAGATATTTCAGGATCCGCAGCTGAATGCCCTGGAACAACAGGTCAATGTCTCGAACCAAAATCTAAAGGTGGCGCAGGCCCAATACGCGCAAGCGCGCGCGCTGGTCCGCTATAACCGTGCCGATTTTTTTCCGACGGTCACCGCGGGCGCGAGCGCAACCCGGAGCAGGACGTCGTCAAACCGTCCACCTGTTAACTCGATATTCAACGGCATTACTTCCAGCGACTTCCAAATTCCTTTCGAATTGTCCTATCAAGTCGACGCGTTCGGGCGCGTGCGCCGCAACGTCGAGTCGTTTCGCGCACAGGCACAAGCCAGCGCAGCCGATCTGGCAACCGTTAACCTGAGCATGCATACCCAGCTTGCTTTATTTTACTTTGAAGCGCGCAGCCTGGATGCACAAGAGCAGCTTCTGCTATCGACGGTCAAGGAGTACACACAATTCCTGCAATTAACAGAGAACAGGTTTACCGGAGGAGTCGCTTCTGAGGTGGATGTCCAACAGGCGAAAACGCAACTCAAGACGACAGAGGCGCTGGCAATAGATGTGGGTGTGCAACGGGCACAGTTCGAACATGCGGTTGCAACTCTGATCGGGAAACCTCCCTCCACGTTCGATCTTCCTCCGCTCCCTCTGACCGCGCCCCCTCCTGTGATTCCGCCGGGGGTTCCTTCAGAACTGCTCGAACGCCGCCCTGATATCTCTGCTTCCGAGAGATTGATGCAGTCTTCAAACGCGCAGATCGGAGTGGCCAAGGCGGCGTATTATCCCACCATCAACTTGACTGCCACTGGTGGGTTTGAGAGCAGCGTGATCACAACATTACTTTCCGGCCCAAGCATTCTCTGGTCCGCCGGGCCTTCAGCGGCGGTCACGGTATTCGACGTCGGGAGGCGGCGGGCTCTCACAGACGAGGCGCTCGCTGCTTACGATCAAACCGTCGCTACCTATCGGCAAACAGTCCTAACGAGTTTTCAGCAAGTAGAAGACAATCTAGCCGCACTGCGAATTCTGGAGCACGAGGCGCAGGTTCAAAATGAAGCTGTGATTGCGGCCCAGAGGTCGCTTCAACTTTCGCTTCAACGATACAGTGGTGGCGTCACCAGTTACCTGGAAGTGACCACCGCTCAGACTGCGGCGCTTTCTGACGAAATTACCGCAGTCAATATTCTGGGACGCCGCTTGGTGGCCGCAGTCCAACTGGTGCAGGCTCTGGGTGGCGGATGGGATACATCGCAATTGCCATCGATGAAATCGGTAAGCGCGCGATGAAGCTCGACTGGCCAATGGATTGCAATGAATCCTGCGTGTACGACAAATTGGAAACTGGAGGAAGGCGATGGAAAAACGCCAACTAGGTAACAGCGACATGAAAATTACTTCCATCGGGGTTGGAGCGTGGGCGATCGGAGGCGGCGGCTGGGAGTTCGGTTGGGGACCACAGGATGACAGCAAATCTATTGCTGCCATTCAAGAGGCACTTGATCACGGAATCAATTGGATAGACACCGCTGCGGTGTATGGTCTGGGCCACTCGGAAGAGGTTGTCGCACGCGCTCTCCAGGACAGGAGCAATCGTCCTTATGTATTCACAAAGTGCTCACTGGTTTGGAACGATCGGCGAGAGATCGGGCACTCGCTGAAAGCGGATTCGATCCGGCGAGAATGCGAAGCAAGTCTTCGCCGGCTGAATGTGGATGCCATCGACTTGTATCAAGTCCATTGGCCCGATCCCGATGCGGAGATCGAAGAGGGTTGGGCGGAGATGGCACGCCTAAAAAAAGAAGGCAAGGTTCGCTTTATCGGAGTATCCAATTTCGACGTCGAACAAATGAAGCGCGCAGAGCGTATTGCCCCGATCACTTCATTGCAACCGCCTTATTCTCTGCTCGCACGTGATATTGAGCACTCCGTCCTGCCTTATACAGCGCAGGAGAAGATCGGCGTCATCGTATATTCACCGATGTACTCGGGCCTTCTCAGTGGCGCTATGACACGTGACCGCGTAGAGAAATTTCCTGCCGACGACTGGCGACGGGGGAATCCTAATTTCCAGGAGCCGCTTCTTTCCCGCAATCTTCGTTTGGCGGGCTTATTGGGAGATATCGGCAGCCGTCATGGACGAACGGCGGGCGAAGTGGCAATCGCATGGACGCTTCACAACAGCGCCGTTACCGCAGCGATCGTCGGAGTCCGAAACCGGGAGCAGGTCTCCGGAATCATTGGAGCCGGCGATTTCCGGTTGAGCGAAAAGGAATTCGATGAGATCGAATCCGCCTTGGCTCAGGAAGTACTGGAAGTGTCGTCCGCTGATGATTAACGCTGGTTCAAAGTGAATTTGCACTCGCGGGGCAGGCAGTGACGAAAGCGGGCCCAAAGTCGATTCTTCTGAAAGAAAATCGACTTGTGCTTTGGAGTGTGTTTATGTTGATAACACCTCTGCTTGCTCAGCAAGAAACTGTACTTGACGCTCCAGAGGTTCGAACTCCGTTCACGCTCAGCGCTGTTTACGATCCTGGCGCCGGACACAATGCATTCTCCTTCGCCGGCAAAGATGTGCCTCCGACCATTCGCGTTTCGCCGGGCGGGGAAATAAAAGTCAAATACGAAAACCGACTGCCCGTCGTTTCACACGAGAAGTGCGTTGACGTCCCTTGCAAGAACATAAGCAATTTGCACTTCCATGGCATGCACGTATCGCCTGAGCGCCCGCAAGATGACGTGCTGACAATGCTGGCGTACCCGGGTCAAAAGCTAGGTTATCGAGTCGAGGTGCCGACCGATGCGCCGCCCGGGCTGTACTGGTACCACACTCATCCGCACGAGGAGAGCGATCGTCAGGCGATTGACGGAATGTCGGGCGCAATCGTGGTCGAAGGCATTGACAGATATTATCCTGAGGTCAGAAAACTTCGGGAGCGTGTGCTCGTCCTTCGGGATCGGGAAATCGAAAAAGATGATCCGAGCCGTGAGCAGATCAAGCAGCAAGTGGGAATCCCCAAAGGCCGTTGCGGGAAGTCCGATGAGCAAGAGCCGGAGCGGGTCTTCACTTTGAACGGTCAACTCCGTCCGCTGATCCCCATCGGCGCTGGTGAGCGCCAGTTCTGGCGCATCGTAAATGCTTCACCGGATCTTTATGCTGACCTGCAGCTGGATGGACAACCGTTGCAGATCGTCGCACTGGATGGCATGCCGCTCTCGTACCATGACCCGAATCGCCGGACGCGCAATGTCACTCACATCTTTCTCCCACCTGCTGGACGCGTCGAAGCGATAGTGACCGGCCCGGCTGCTGGTGCGCACTCAACATTGCGAACGCGGTGTATCGACACCGGGCCCGATGGCGACGCTAATCCCGAGATGGTGATTGCGGACGTTGTAGGCGGAATGGAAGATCCCTCGCGGGTACGGGAAGTTCCAGCAACAGAAAGTTTGCCGATTTACAAAGAACCGTCCACTCGGCAGATGGAAGCTCTCGAGAAGAGCTCGCCGGATTTCACCGTCACTTTCACGGAAGACAAGAAGGGCTTTTATATCAATGGAAGAAAATTCTCGATGGATGAACTTCCAATGCTGCGCGTTCGCATCGGGTCATATCAACATTGGCGGGTGCTAAATCCAACGCACGAATTGCACCCTTTTCACATCCACCAGGTCCATTTTCTCGCTTACGCGACAAATGGGATCCAATCGAAAACTGCGGACTGGCTCGACACGGTAGACGTCCCTTATGGGGGTTCGGTTGACCTGGTTATGGATTTCACCGATCCGGTGATTCGAGGGATGTCTGTGTTTCACTGCCATCTTCTGAGTCATGAAGACAAGGGGATGATGGCAAAGATCTTGTTCGAGTAGGAAACCACGGTTTTGTTTGCAAGAAACACCAGGAGCGCTATGCCGGAGCTAAAAGAGATCGTCTTCGTCGTAGACGACGATGCTTCTGTGCGAGATAGTTTGGAAAGCCTGATTCGCTCTGCAGGGTTGAAGGTTGAGAGCTTTGCATCTGCGCGCCAATTTTTGGCCTTCCAAAAGACGGATGTGCCCAGCTGTTTGATCTTGGACGTACGTCTGCCGGGTCTGGGCGGGCTCGACCTGCAAAAGCGGATGGCGGAGTTCAATATCGACATGCCCATTATCTTTATCACTGGTCACGGCGATGTTCCGACAACAGTGCGGGCGATGAAAGCCGGTGCGGTTGAGTTTCTTACTAAGCCGTTCATCGACCGCGATCTGCTGGATGCGATCGAGCAGGCGATAGAACGCGATCGGGCCGCGCGTCAGCAGCAAGCGGAGATGAGCGAGCTGTGCAACCGCTATGAATCACTGACGCCACGCGAACGGGAGGTAATGGGGCGCGTAGTCTCCGGGCTGCTCAATAAGCAAGTTGCCGCTGAGCTAGGCACCAGCGAGATCACTGTCAAAGTTCATCGCGGCCAGGTCATGCACAAGATGCAGGCTGATTCCTTGGCGGAGCTGGTGAAAATGTCTGAAAGGCTAAAGGTACGTGCCACAAAAAGATCGAGAGATGACTGCAACAATCGGTAGCCCAAGTGTACCTATACCAACGTATAGCCCTATACCAAGGTGTAATGGACTTTGGCCCAAAGACTGCTAGATTGAATGTGTGGCTAATGTTCCTTCCATTTCGGTTGTCGACGATGACGCTTCCATCCGTGAATCGCTTCGGGGATTAATCAGATCGATCGGTTTCTCGGCCAACATATTTGCCTCCGCCGAAGAGTTCTTGAACTCAGATAATCTTTGCAAAACGGATTGCCTGATACTTGATGTCCGTATGCCGGGGATGAATGGGATCGAGCTTCAGCGTCAGCTGACGGTCAATCGTTGTGAAAGCCCGGTGATCTTCATCACGGCCCATGGAGATGAGGAAGCTCGTGCACGAGCTCTTAGAGATGGCGCTGTGGCTTACTTATTCAAGCCATTCAGTGAGGACGCGTTATTGAATGCGGTTCACACTGCCCTGGACTCGAAAAATGGTGGAGCGAAAGGCGATCGAAACAGTGAAGAAGAGAGCCACGCGACATGATGCGCGCTGAAACTGAATTGGTGAAATGCTGCACGCCAAAGAGGTAACGTTATGAGTGAGTCATATTCTCCCATCTACGTGGTGGATGATGATGAATCGATACTTGAGGCTGTGGGAAGTTTGGTTCGATCAGCGGGATTCCCTGTAGAGACCTTTGCGTCCGCGCAGGAGTTTCTGACGAGCCCCCGGGAAAATCCTCCGAGCTGTTTGGTCCTGGACGTACAGCTCCCTGGCTTAAGTGGGCTCGAGCTGCAACAGGAGCTTACGAAGTCCGATGTCCGGGTCCCGATTATTTTCCTCACAGGTCACGGCGATATCCCGATGTCGGTTCGAGCGATGAAAGCGGGCGCCATTGAGTTCTTGACCAAGCCTTTTCACGATGAGGACCTGCTAGATGCGATTCAGTACGGGATTGCCCGGAGTAGTGGTTCGGAGCAGCATCGGACAGATAGCCCCCGCTTATCAATCGAACCGCTAAAGGGCTCATCCTTCAATGATCTCCACTTGGAAGAAGAGGTTGGAAATCATACTGGCTTTGATGGAATCGTGGGTCAGAGTCGAGCTCTCCGCCAGGCGCTCCAGCTAGTGGACATGGTGGCAGGCAGCGATTCGACCGTCCTCTTGCGTGGGGAGACAGGCACAGGAAAAGAACGGATCGCGCGCGCTATTCACGATCGTAGCCACCGGAAGCAGCGACCGTTCGTAAAACTGAACTGCGCTGCCATTCCCAGCGGGCTGCTGGAGAGCGAACTCTTTGGGCACGAGCGGGGAGCCTTCACCGGCGCCATTACTCAAAAGATAGGCAGGTTTGAACTGGCCGATGGCGGTACGTTGTTTCTGGACGAAGTTGGAGATATTCCGCTCGAACTTCAGCCCAAACTCTTACGGGCTCTACAGGAACGGGAATTCGAGCGCCTGGGTAGCACGCGCACAAAAAAGGTCGACGTTCGACTAGTGGCAGCCACCAATTGCAACCTGGAAGAGATGATCGCTAAAAAGGAGTTCCGCTGCGACCTGTACTATCGGCTGAATGTTTTTCCCATCCACATCCCTCCACTGCGTGAGCGTTCGGAAGACATTCCTTTGCTGCTGCAATACTTCACGCAGAAGTACGCGCGCCGTATGCAAAAGGAGATTGAGATTGTTCCAGCAGCAGCTCTGAGCGAACTGACACGTTGGCATTGGCCAGGAAACATTCGTGAGCTTGAGAATCTCGTCGAGCGCGCAGTGGTACTTACACGAGACAGCAGCCTTGCGATCTCGGTTCCTGAGTTGATGAAAAGCGGCGCAAACGCCGGGCCCGTGAAAGTTGACGACTTGGACGAGCAAGAGCACATTGTGCGGACCTTGAAAGAGACTCAAGGGCGGGTCGGCGGCCCGAACGGAGCCGCGGCCCGCATGGGCTTGAAACGGACGACACTGATTACACGGATGAAGAAAATGGGAATCGACGCGCGCAAGGTGGCCTAAGTCTCATCTCAGCGATAGACCATAGGAATCTCAACGCGATTCTCTCTGGTCGGATTCGGGAGTCCGTACGCGGCCGTTAGTATTCGCTTGCCGTACTTGCCCCATACTTCGTAAAGGTGATGTTCGCCATTCTGAGTCCTGAAGACGAGTTTGAAATCACTCTCCTTCACTGGATCCTCGTCAACAGGAAGCATGTATGCTTCGTTGGCGGTCTTACCGCCCTTGAGGCGGAAAAATACCAGATTTGGCGAAACCTCATGCTCAATCTGGTAATCACCGGCGGGGAGCTGGCTATCTCCGATCCAGAATCCAAATGGAATTGTTGCATGGGCAGTTTTTTGATTCTGCGCCGCACCCGGAGTTGCGAGAAGCAGAAGGACAGAGCAGACCAACAACAAATTTTTAAGTCGTCTCGCGCGGATCTTCATATCGTGTTCCTCTCTACCAGGCAGATGATTTGGCCGTCTCGAGATATTGCGCTCTCATCTTCCACAGCCCGTACCCTACAGTGCAAGATGCTTGCCACTGAGACCTAGAAGCAAATAAATGCAATTGATTGAAATGACTGCCTGTTGTATCAGGGTTGCCGCCGCCGACCTCGGGATCCAGTGTCGGAGTGTCGCCGCAAGCACCGACAAAACCTAGAGTAAACGACACCGTAATGCCGAAGAATTGGCTCAGCCCTCTCTATCACGAGTGATCAGTAAAACTGGAACGTCGCGTGCTTCACCTATCGCATGGCAGTCGAGAGAATCCTTTACATATCCGATCAGACGGCCAGCAGCAATTCGGTTTTGGCCGCCCTCAAGGCCAGCGGCTATGAGGTTGTGAGCACTGACGGCTCAACGGACGCGGTCGCGCTTCTATTCGTGATGCATTCCGTGGCTGCTGTCCTGGTGGATGATCGTGCCAGGGAACAGACCAGATTTGACTTGACGCGAACCCTAAGGGCGATTCGTCCTGATGTTCCGATCACCTTGCTCTGCGGCGTTCAGATGGATCGCTTGGCGTCATTGGCGGATGCTTATGTGAGCACGGGACAGCCACTCGAAAAGATGGCGCCGGCAGTACAGCGTCTGCTGACCGCGAAGCGTTTTCAAGTGCTGAGCAAGGAATGCTGATCTAGAGCTTCGTGTCTCCGCGAAGTGCACGGCGATACTGCAAAAGCCAAATTAATCAGCCGAAAACTTTTTGCAACCTTTTCTATGCTCCACATAATCGACATGGTCAGAGGAGCCACTGTCTGATTTAGGATTTTCCATGCAGGTAAGTGTACCTGCATGGCCGGAGCAGAAGCATGTCCAGATTCAATCCTTTTCTGTGGCGCAGGCCGCCTGTGATTTTGCGTTATGGGATCGCGGTTCTGTCTGTGACCGTAGCGCTGATCCTTTCATCGTGGGCGGCGCTACATCTGCAAGCAGCTCCCGTGTCACTGTTTCTCTCTGCCGTCATGCTTGCTGCGTGGTTCGGTGGAGTTGGGCCAGGATTGCTGGCTGTTGTCTTCTCCGTTTTCGTTTTCTACTATTACATTCTGCCGCCAATAGGCTTAGGCGCAAAAGCCGCTGACGAGATACCACGCCTTCTCGCTTTTACAACTTCAACGCTGGTTGTCGGGTTGCTGAGTGCTGCGCAAAGGAGCGCCACGGAATCGCTCAGGCGCACGCGCGATGATCTGAAAGGAAGCGTTCAAGAACTCGAGATGACGAACCTGGCCTTGCAAGCAGAAAGCGGGGAGCGCAAGGAAGCTGAGAATGATTTGCGACGCAGCCAGGCATATTTGGCCGAAGCACAAGGATTAAGCCATACCGGCAGCTTCGGGTGGAATGCTTCGACCAACGAGATCGTCTGGTCAGAGGAGAGCTTTCGAATCTTCAAATACGACCGAACGACGCAACCAACCATGGAACGTATTGTCCAACGAGTTCATCCGGAAGATGCCGCCCTCGTGAAACAAACGATCGCGCGTGCGTCCCAGGATGGGAAGAATTTTGAACATGAATATCGTTTGCTCATGCCGGATGGTTCCGTCAAGTATGTTCATGTTGTGGCACATAGTTCACGCGATGAATCTCGCAACTCAGAGTTTGTGGGAGCCGTCATGGACGTCACCGCTGAAAAGCAGGCGCAAGAAGCCCTACGGAACAGCGAGCAGCACTGGCGCGATGCATTTGAGAACAACCCAACCATGTACTTCATGATGGATGCCGCGGGTACCATCATGGCGGTGAACCCCTTCGGCGCTGAACAACTGGGCTATACGGTGGATGAGCTGGTGGGTCAGCCGGTGCTCAACATTTTTTATGAGCCTGATCGGGAGGCGGTCAAAAGGAAGGTCGCTCTCTGCCTGGAACAACTCGGCCGCTCGATGACTTGGGAATTCCGCAAAATGCGCAAAGATGGCTCGGTGGTTTGGGTTCGCGAAACCGCCAGAGGCGTCCTCAGGTCGAACGATCATGTTGTTTTGATCGCCTGTGAAGATATCACCGAGCAGAAGCGTGCGGAAGAAGCGCTGCGTCAGGCGCAAGCGGACCTTGCGCACGTGAGTCGCGTGACAACCATGGGAGAGTTGACTGCGTCACTGGCGCACGAAGTAAATCAACCGATTGCCGCCGCCGTCACTAACGCGAATGCCTGCTCGCGCTGGCTCGCTGCCCACCCTCCCAACCTGGAAGAAGCGCGCGCTGCCGCAAAGAGGATCGTGAGGGATGGAACGCGGGCTGCGGAAATCATCAGCAGGATCCGCCTGCTCTTCAAGAAGGGTGCTCCGGTAAGGGAGTTGGTCGACCTAAATCATGTCATTCGAGAGATGGTTGTTCTCCTGCGCGGCGAGGCGACGCGATACTCCATATCAGTCCGGACCGAATTGGCGGCAGATCTTCCCCAGCCCACAGGAGATCGCGTGCAATTGCAGCAGGTCATGATGAACCTTTTCATGAACAGCATTGAAGCGATGAAGGAAGTGGATGAGATCCGCGAGCTCGCCATTAAGTCGCAGCGAACGGAAGACGAGCAGATTCTGGTGTCCGTCAGAGATACTGGCGTGGGGCTACCCCCTGAGCAGGCTGACAAAGTCTTCGACGCGTTCTTCAGCACGAAGCCTCAAGGGACTGGAATGGGGTTATCCATCAGTCGTTCTATAGTTGAGTCACATGGCGGCCGTTTGTGGGCTGCGGAAAATTCTCAGCGCGGCGCAAGTTTTTGTTTCACTTTGCCCACCAACACCGATTCGCATGAATGATGGCTGTGGGCTGCATGCCAGAACGGCTGTTCTGCAACATCGGTGTCAACTGACACTGCCGAGCCCACGACACCTCGACTCATTCAGTCATTCGTCGAGAAGCAAGCCCTTTTAAATCAATGCTCATCATTTGGAAGCCTGCTTGCTCTAAAGAATAGATTCATGAGCTGGCTGTCACTTTTTCGGGAGGACGTTGGGGCGGGAGTTCGCAAGTGGCTTCCACTCGCGTTTGTGTTGGGATCGATCGCCATTGTTGCTTACGCTGACGGCATCGCCAGTTCAGTCCCGCTTGGGTATCTCTACGTCTTGCCACTCGGGATCGGCGCCATGTTCCTGCGCTCTGAGATCAGCTACGGACTTATTGCCATCTGTGCTGTTTTGCATGATTTACTCCGTCCCGATTATTTGACGCTCCACGGTCGTATCGCTCACAACATCACCGGAATTATCGTATTTTCGTTTGTTGTATATGCCATCCAGCGGTACGTGAAGCAAAGGGAAGTATTGTCCAGAGCGGTGCGCCAGCAGCGCGATGATCTTCTCCACGACGTGGAACTCGCAGGACAAGTGCAGCGCATGTTTCTTCCCGTGGGCCGGCCAGCCATTCCCGGACTGGATATTGTGGGAATGATGCAACCGGCACGTGGCGTGGGTGGTGACTACTACGACTACATACCTATCGATGAACATACGATTCAGATCGTGATCGCCGATGTGGCCGGAAAAGGGGTGCCTGCTGCGCTACTGATGTCGGCGGCAGCGGCGTCGATGCAACTGGAGGCCAACCAGGCTCGAGACATGCTGGAGATCGTTGGCCGACTGAACGGCGGAATTCACTCTGTCTCAGATGGGATCCGATATGTAACGTTGCTGCTTGCAGAGGTGGACGCCAATGGCCGAACATTGCGCTACGTGAACTGTGGACATAATCCGGCAATCCTGTATCAGGAAAAGACCGGTGAGGCAGTGTCTATGGACTCTTCCTGTCCGCCGCTGGGAATGTTTTCCCAAGCTTCATGTGAGATCGGCCGATACGACCTTGCCGTCGGCGATGTGATGGTCTTTTACACTGATGGTGTAACGGAAGCAGAGAACCGGACTGGAGAAGAATTCGGTATAGAGCGTCTCCAGGCAGTAGTGCGGCGTAGTTCGTCTTTGTCTGCAGAGGGCATCATGGGCGCAATCTTTCATGCGACGGCCGACTTCCACCAGGGGCTTGGCTTCAACGACGATGTCACCATCCTGGTAGTGAAATGCAATTTCGACGGGCCTGAGCTGGTTCATTCGCGCAAGCGCTCTGACAGGGACGTGGAACCTCTCGCGGCAACAATCAATGCGGATCGCGAATGACATACGGAATGTCGTAGAACCGACCAGGAAATCTACAAAGTGGTTATGATTGCAAGATGATCGCACCCGGAGAGGCTTCCCATAATGACGTAATTTTGGCGACCGAGCACCTGAGCCGGGTGGTCGGCGGCGTCACTCTCGTCAACGATGTTTCAGTCGAGATACACACGAGGGAGCTTGTGGCGGTGGTGGGACCAAGCGGCTCGGGCAAGAGTTCATTTCTTCGTTTGTTGAACAGACTGGATGAACCTACTAGCGGAACTGTGACCTTCGAAGGACTGGACTACAGGCTGATCCCGCCGCGCGAACTGAGGCGCAAGATCGGAATGGTTACTCAGCGAGCTTACCTTTTCCCTGGCAGTGTCGCCGATAACATCAGCTTTGGCCCGCGGCAACGCGGTGAAGAAATGCCTCCCGACGAGATTGACGGATTGTTGGTTCACGTCGGCTTGCCAGGATTCAGCGACCGGAATGTTGCCAATCTTTCCGGAGGTGAAGCGCAGCGAGTCTCATTGGCGCGCGCGCTTGCCAACTCGCCTACAGTCTTGCTGCTTGATGAACCTACTTCAGCGCTGGACCAAGAGGCTAAGATCGGGATCGAGTCACTCATTGAAAAAATAGTGCAGCAGAGCCAGTTGACCTGCGTGTTGGTCACTCACGATTTCGAGCAGGCATCCCGCGTGGCTGATCGAGTGATGGTTTTCCAAGCCGGCCGCGTACTCAGGGTCGGAAGCGCAACAGAGGTGCTACATGCTTAATATGTTTTTTCGAGGTCCACTTCAGCTCGGGATTGCGCAGGCCGCAGTTACAGCGCTGGCTGCGATGATTGTCGTGTTGCTGGCTCGTAGCCGAAATATCCATTTGGAAAGTGACTTGGCGCTGGCGTTATTGCGTGGCGCCGTCCAGATCGTTGCGGTCGGGTCTATCTTGGGGATCCTCCTACGCAGTCCGCGTTGGACTGGCGGATTGTTACTGGCGGCGATGATCCTTGCTGCGGGAACAATTTCAAGAAGGCGCGCTAAAGGTTTGCCCGCGGCATTCGAGATATCCACTTACGCCATCGCATGCGGGGCAGGGTCGGTCATTGCGGTGATGACCTTGCTGGGTGTTATTGATACTGCGATCACATCTCTCATCCCGATCGGCAGCATGCTGATTGCGAATGCGATGAACACGAATGGTTTGACTCTCAACCGTTTTCGCGCTGACGTGATTGCGCATACCGGAGAGATCGAAACAGCGTTAGCGTTGGGGGCCGCACCGAAACAAAGCGTAGCGCCTTATTCCGAAGCTTCCTTCGAGGCCAGCTTGATTCCCGCGATTGATTCTCTGCGCTCGCTGGGAATCGTTTGGATCCCTGGAGTGATGGCAGGAATGCTGTTGTCCGGGGCCAGCCCGTTTTATGCGGCAATCTACCAGTTCGTTGTGGTTGCCATGATCTTTACTGCATCAGGTTTGACATCGCTTGTAAGCACACTTCTGATCCAGACTCATGCGTTTACGCCGGCCGAACAGCTCGTGATTCGGCCCGGTCTCGCCATCCAGTAGCGCGTTTACTTCGGCTACGTTCAAGTCCTCAGTCGAATTTCTGCAAAGCCGACCAGCGGCTGACTCCCGACCAGCGGCTGCCTCCAAACTGTCGTAAGTCCGACGAAAGTCGTTGACGAAAGAAGCTTTCTCAGACAAGCAGAACTGCATAACTCACATTCACCCTCTGGTCGTGAATGCCTTTACTCCCCCAGCGCAAAAACGTCTTTGGCATCTCAAATGCTTTTCTTGGGTAGAGACGTCGAAAACCGACATCTGCTCAGGCCTGCCCCAACACCGCGTGATCCCAAAGGACGAGCGCCGTTTGGAGCTTCCCCGACGACCAGATAGCGAAACTTCGACGCCTCACATTCTTCTCAAGAACTGGAGATCTCTCGATGGCTTTACCTAAGACTCAAGACCGCGAACAGACCAAATCCCCTAATGGGCCGCAACCGATCCGTGGTGATCGGGGTGCTTCTATCATGGGGCCGCGAAATGTGCCGCTGGAGCGCGAGAACCCCGACCTGCTCGCCTCGCCTCCCACCGACGCCGGTACCATCCCCAACCTCAAGTTTTCCTTCGCGACCGCGCGCAACCGCCTCACTGATGGCGGCTGGGCGCGCGAGGTCACAGTCCGCGAACTTCCGATAGCAACGGAGCTTGCGGGGGTAAACATGCGCCTTAAACCAGGCGGCATCCGGGAACTGCACTGGCACAAGGCGGCCGAATGGGCGTACATGCTCGCCGGACGTTGCCGCATCACCGCCGTTGACGCGCAAGGCCGCAATTTCATCGATGATGTCGGTGTCGGTGACCTATGGAATTTTCCGGCCGGTATTCCTCACTCGATCCAAGGGTTGGAGGAAGGCTGTGAGTTCCTGCTGGTGTTCGATGACGGCAATTTTTCAGAGAACGAAACTTTCCTTCTCAGCGATTGGCTTGCACATACGCCGCGGGAGGTGCTGGCCAAGAACTTCGGCGTCCCCGAGGCTGCGTTCGACAACCTTGCAAGTAATCCTGAGTGGATCTTCGGCGGAAAAGTGCCCGGCCCGCTTGCGTCGGACGCAGTTAAGTCACCCGCAGGTACCGTGCCGGTGACCTTGAGCCACCACTTACTGGCCCAGAAACCGATCAAGGTGGCGGGAGGTCAGGTTCGGATCGCTGATTCGTCCAACTTTACGGCTGCGAAGACCATTGCTGCAGGGTTGATTGAGATTGAGCCAGGCGGGATTCGGGAATTGCATTGGCACCCCAACACCGACGAGTGGCAGTACTACATCAGCGGACAGGGGCGTATGACCGTGTTTGCCTCAAGCGGCAAAGCTCGGACTTTCGATTATCAAGCAGGGGACGTTGGCTACGTGCCATTCGCGATGGGCCACTACGTCGAGAACACAGGCGACGAGACGCTGCGCTTCCTGGAAATGTTCCGCAGCCCCTACTTCGCCGACATCTCGCTGAATCAGTGGTTGGCGCTGACCCCGACCGAGTTGGTGCAGGCACATCTGAACCTGGACCAAAACACGATGGGTGCCCTGAAAAAGGAAAAGCCGATCATCGCTGCATCACGCAGCACGTCCTGAGCGGTGTGGCAATTGGTGTGCAATAGAGAGTAAAGAGTATGAAGAGTGAATCATCGAGAAACTTCCACGACCGGTCGGACGCATTCAAGGTTCGCGACCTGCTGCTTAATGCGCTAGCAGTTTCGTCCGGAGCCGTCGACGCGATCAGCTACCTTTCTCTGGGCAAGGTCTTCTCCGCTTTCATGACGGGGAATATCGCCTTCCTTGGCCTCCGCATTGCGGGCGCTGGTGGGCCGGGCAAAGTGGCCATCCTTGTCGCGATGATTGCGTTTGCGGTGGGCGTCTACATCTCGGCGCGGGTCGTAAGGCCAACTGAAGGTTCTGGCGTGTGGCCGCAAAGGGTAACGGTCGCGCTCAGCATTTCGCTGATCCCCCATGCTGCTTTCGTTGCCGTTTGGTTCGCGAGTAACGGTCAACCTTCGATCAATGTCTCACACGTTCTCCTTGGCGTGTGGGGCATTGCGATGGGAATGCAGAGCGCCGCGGTGCGAAATCTTCATGTGGAAGGCGTGTTTACGACCGCTGCGACGGCAACCATCATCGTGCTTGTCAGCGACTTCGCCAACTGGTCAGTAACAGCTGCAGAGAGGCGGCGGCTTGCAGGCATTCTCGTTTCATTGTTCGTCGGCGCAACTGCCGGGGGCTTGCTGCTGGTCCATGCGCAGATCTATGCGCCCGTCCTGCCATTCGCGATCACGCTCGCGACCGTCGCAACAGCGGCCATCGTCATGCGGGAGCGCGACAACAACAGACTTAACCAACTTGATTTATTGAAGGAGAAACCATGAAAACAAAAAACCCTTTAGGAGAAACAAAATGAATATTTTTCACAAGCTAGCTTGTGCTCATGAGTGCGGCCTTATTCCTCACGGCAATCCCTGCTGTGGCGCAGATCGATCAAATGGTGAAGTTCGACGCACCATTCGCTTTCTATGCAGGAAACAGCAAGTTGCCTGCCGGCAGTTACACAGTGACTCACTCGCCCGACAACTTCGACGTCCTTGAGCTAGAAAATGCAGATCATTCGCAATCCGCATTTGTGGAGTGCATGACGGTGGACGCAAATACTGCTCCGTCGTCTGACACCGAGGTCACTTTCAACAAGTACGGCAAGACCGATTTCTTGAGCCATATCTCGTTGCAAGGCGATAGTGCCGAGATAGAGATCCTGCGGTCAAAAGCCGAACAGAATGCAGCCCAAGCCGCTGCTGCCGTTCAACATTCGCTCTCTGCTCAGAGCGGCCGGCAGGAGCAGGTAGCCCGATGATCACAAAAGAAACCATATAAAGGAGAAATCATGAAAGTACAAAATGCAGTCGTTTTAATCGCAATGCTCTTTTTTCTGACCGCTGCGTCATTCGCGCAGCAAGTGAAAACCGACTACGACCGGAGCGCAAATTTTGGCCAGTACAAGACGTACTCGTGGCAAGACGTCAAGACAAAAGATCCGCTGTGGGTCGATCGAATCAAGAAGGACGTCGATGCAGCGTTGACAGCAAAAGGCTGGATGCAAGTGCCCTCGGGCGGCAACATCTCACTGGTGGCAATGGAGGTTACTACCAACCAACAGACCCTCAACACGTATTACGACAATTCCGGAGGATTCGGAAGACGTTTCCGTGGCGGAGGCTTTGGGACCTCGACTACGACAGTTGACAACTACAAGGTCGGAACCCTGGTGCTCGACATGACGGATTCGCAGACGCAGAAATTGGTCTGGCGAGGCTCTGCCACTGACGCGCTATCGAACAAGTCCGACAAAAACATCAAGAATCTCGACAAGGGAGTGCAGAAGATGCTTAAGAACTTCCCGCCGGGAGAACCGAAAAAGTAGGAGGGAGATTTCCAATCTTTTTCTTTTGTGAAGGTCGCAACCGACTGAGATGTGCCAAAGGAATTTTGGCTAATGCTCAGCCGGCGCGACCGGGAGAAATAACGATGAAATTACTTAAACAGCATTTGACATTGTTTTTATGCGTATCCCTGGTGCTAGCTACTTCGTCAGGTGGATTTGCCCAACAAGCGGACCAATCCACTGCACCAACATCCACGGATTTGTCGTCCACAACACCAACGCCGGTTCAGTCCGCACAGGAGACGCCCGAACAGTTGCAGCAACTTGTAGCTCCGATCGCCTTGTATCCGGATGCACTGGTTGCGCAGATACTCGCAGCCTCGACCTATCCGGCTCAAGTCGTGGAAGCTGACCGATGGATGCAGCAGCATTCCAACCTGAAGGGAGACCAATTAGCCCAGGAAGTAAATAAGCAGAATTGGGACCCCAGTGTAAAAGCCCTCGCGCAATTTCCTACCGTTCTTGCGAACTTGGATAAGAACATTACCTGGACCTCGGGACTTGGGGACGCCTACACGAACCAACCACAGGATGTAATGAACGCAGTCCAAGTGATGCGTCAACGGGCGCAGCAGTCTGGGAACTTGAAAATCACGCCGCAGGAGAATGTAACCACTCAGGGCCAGACGATCGTGATCCAACCGGCGAACCCGCAGGTGGTTTACGTGCCGGAATACGATCCATGGGTTGTGTATGGATACCCTGTCGTCGCCTATCCAGGCTGGTATTCGTATCCCGGACTCTATATCGCAGAGCCAGGGATCGCGTTTGGCTTAGGCTTTGGTGTTGGCTTCTTTAGCGGATTTGGGTGGGGTTTCCACAACTGGGGATTTGATTGGCGCGACCGCAGGGTTCTTTTCAATCACAACACTTTCATCTCCCATAGCCGAACCTTCGTCAACCGCGGCGACTTTGGTCGCGGGCGGGAAGGATTCAATCGCGGAGGGGAATTTCGCGGCGGCGGCTTCAATCACGCTCAGGGATTTCGCGGCGGCGGAGAATTTCACGGCGGCGCTCCGGTCTCTCACGGATTTGCAGAACCGCATGGCGGCACGGGCGTTCATTCCGGCGCCTTCAGCGGCTTTAATCATGGAGGCGTTGCAAGGGGATTCTCGGCCCACGGAGCGTCGAGTTTTCACGGAGGTGGCGGTCACGGAGGCGGTGGTCACAGGTAGTTTGCATCACTCAAAGCATTCGCAGATTGTAAGCACGTTGTAGATATGGAGAAGACATCATGAAGATATGGAGAAGACGTTATGAACAGAAAAACGACCACTTTCGAAAAAGCTCTTAGAGCCAGGCTTACAGCGATGGCTGCCTCTGCAACATTCGCATTGCTGCTGGCAGGCTATGCCCCACCTGGTTTTGCTCAGAGTCCGGCCCCACAGAACTTTTCGTCACCGGAAAAGGCATCTCGCGCTCTTGTTGCTGCCGTGAAGGCGGATGACGACGAGGCGATGATGAAGATCCTCGGAGCAGGAAAAGCACTCGTTACTTTGGAGGACCAGGCTCAAAACAAGCAGGAGCGTGAGCAGTTCGTTAATAAGTATAACGAGATGCACCGCCTGGTGCTTGAGCCGGACCGGACCACGGTCTTGTACATCGGCGCAGAGAACTGGCCTTTTCCCGTCCCGCTTGTATCCAGCAACGGTACCTGGCACTTCGACGCCAGGACCGGCATGAGAGAAGTACTGTACCGGCGAATCGGCGAAAACGAAACTAAGGCGATTGAAACCTGCCACGCTTTAGCTGAGACAAAACGAGAGGAGCAGTCAAGTCAGGAAGGAGGAGCTGGTGGTAATTCGCTTAGCGCTTTGCTGACGGCGAGCAATGATGGTTCCGCAAAACTGCAAGATAAGCCAGTTCAATCGGACGGCTACTACTTCCGGGTCCTCCGCGGCGCGAACAAGAATGCGCATGACGCCGGGGACACAGGAGTCAGCTTTATTGCCTATCCCGTGGAGTACAGAGAATCTGGCGTGATGACTTTCATAGTCAGCGGCGATGACGTTGTGTACCAAAAAGATCTGGGCCCGAACACGGGGAAGCTGGGCAAGACCATGACCACGTACCAGCCGGGTTCGACATGGCGGAAAGCGGAATGAGGGTCTCGCAATCGCCGAGGATTCTCCCTCGGCGGGACGAGTGCAGAACGAATAAAAAGACACCTCACTCGTTGTGAGACAACCTGCCATCGCCGCGGTTGTGGCAGTGATATCGCTGATCACTGCTTGACGAACTGATAGAGCCGCTCATCGTAGGGCGCGCCCAAGAGCGGATCTATATTCGTCCGAAAGTCCACCGTATGCTGCTCGCTCACATGGGCCTCGAATGCCTTCAGGTTTGCGAAGGTCTCGACGAGCTGGAAGTGGTTCGGGGTCGGAATTTGGCTGAGCACGGCGAACGTCTGGGCCCCGGGATCGTTGAGGCTGTCGCTCACGAATGTATTAAGCAGCGGTTGGGCCTGGGGCACGTTCTGGGGGTCGACATCCACGTGCGTGATCACAAAAATCTGACGGGCCTGTGCGTGTTGATCGCGAGGATTCACGGCGCCTGTGAGCAGAATGCCGGGCCGTTGATCGAGTGGCGCTTCCAACAGAGGCGTTAGTTGGGTCTGGATGGCCTGGGTCGCCGACGAGTTCTGGAAGTCCGCGAACGTCTGCGCACTGCTCCAGGTCTCGAACAGAGCGAAGAAGTTCGGGCGGTCGATCTGCTGTAGCACATTGAAGCGGATGACACCGGAACTGTTCTCGGCCTGCGCGGCCAGTTCTTCGAGCACTTCGCTCCCGGCCTTTGTGTCCGCCGACTTGAACTCCACGTAGACGACAACGAACTGCTGCGGCTGGGCCTGAGCCATAGCTCTGCCAGCGAAGCTGGAGAGCGCTGCAAGAAGCAGGAACACGAATAGCAATCGTTTAAGAAACATATAAATCCTCCTTTGCATGTTTCGCAAAGCCATAAATTGCGGAATGCAGAACCCGCGGGCGATAGGCCCGCGCCATATTTCTAAAACGTGATCACGCCAAATAGGCCGTTTGCATAACTGTTCGGGCCCGCTGTAAAGAAGAGTTGGTTGTGCGCACCGTTCGCGGCGGTGTCATGACCAAACTCCACAGCCCAAATATTGTCGACCTCAATAGCTTTTCCGCTCGCGTCGCGAAGTGGGCCGAGAAATTGACCCGTCTGCGGATTGAACGCGTTGATCCGGCCTCTAGAAATGTTGTTGCTGATCAGAATCGCATTACTCATAGGACCAAAATCAGCCGGCGCCAGCGCAATGCCCCAGGGCGAATGCAGAGGGCCGTGGAGGGCGTCGTGCTTCACCAAATTGCCCGCTGTATCAAAAACGTCCACGAAGCCACCCTGCGCTTTGTTCAGGGCGGTGAACGTCACCCAAATGTTGCCGTTTACGGTTTGAATTCCGTAAGGGACAAAATTTTTCGGAATGGCCGGATCGTCGAACGACTTCACCAGGCTAAATGAGCTATCGAACATATCGACTCTGCCGTTCGGACCACCATCGGCGGCATAGAGGAATGTCTTGCCTTCCTGGTTGGTCGCGATAGCCAAGCCCGTGTAGACCGCACCTGCGCTCGCTCGATCGACCGCGATAGTGGCATGAGTGGCGCCCGTAGTCGGATTAACTAAGCCGACTGCGGGATTCCAGCCGCTGATCGTGCCGTCTAATGTGGCGAAGATAAAAATCGATCGGCCCGATCTGCCGTTCTCCTTGATCGTAAAGTCGGTGGCATTGGTGCTGATGTTTCCAACGATGCCGGACGGCGTGCCAAGCGTCCCCGCGGGACTGGATGGCGCAGGCGGGACGGTCACGAAATTCGTGGATCCGCCGCTGGCGATAACTGGTTGACCCGCTGCGGTGTACAGGCTGGAGTCCCCGCTGCCATTGTCACTGACCCACCAGGGGCTGGTGGGGAGTGCAACGAGACCCCAGGCGTTGATCAGATTTGGGTCAGTAGTAGGCGCTACTCCCGGCTGATTCGACACTAGATCGGTGCGGTTATATTGTGCCGAGGCCGCCGTGATTATTAGTGCAATTAAGAGCGGAACTGTGAGCATTCTTAACTTCATCGCTTTCTCCTTTTCTCTTTGTGACCCGACGCGTTCGTTTTGTCATTGGCATCGCGAAAGATTCACAAATCTGGTGGGACAACCTGCCATTATTGAAATGGCAGGCTGTCACGTTATTGTCAGAAGGATTGAGAATCACAGGGACACCGTCGATCTACGCCATGAATCCTGCGTCTCACGCAAGCCATCAGTCTTCGTCGTCTCTTCCAGACCTCGCTTTATCCGCATCTGCTGCGAGATCCTGGAGGAGTTGAAAGAACTGCGGCGATTGACCGATGAAAAGTCCATCTGCCGTCAGGGCCTTGGCTGCGGCCATTGCAGCCCCTTGTGTCTCGGTGGGACGAATGATGGAGCAGACCGGGAATTTTCGACTGAGGAATGGACATGGTTCAGGCATGATCAAATTTGTCTGGAATTCCTCTCCGTCAAAAGGCGCTGCATTAAGGTTCGGGAACACCAGCTGTGGATTTGAGGTAGTGGGGTCGGTAAGCGGAGGTGCATTGCCAGCCTTGTCGTGCCAAGTCTGGAAGTGCGCTATCTCAGTCCCGCCGATACTGAGCAGCACCCTCAAAACCTCCGTATGCGTGACTCTTTGGGCGAGCGAGGGATAAAGACTGGTGCCACCCTGCTCGATGAATCCAAAATGAAATCCCGCAGTGTTAGCGATTGCTTGGAGATGGTTGGGCGGAGTCAGGTCAGCGTCGGTTCTGGGAATGGCGGGAAACTTCCCTTGAAACAAAGTCGGGATGGCTTGCGCGAACGTAAAGTTGGGATCGAGATCGGGATTGTTGGCGCTGCTGCGATAACGGGTCCACCAACTGGTGTCGACAGTCAGCTGCATGAGGTTTGTGAGCCGCGCCTTGCCGCTGGATCCGGTCGCCGTACTACCCTGCAAGGTGCGAAACTGATCCAGGTTGACTGGAGCCGCGCCCTTCGCAACCAGGAAAGCGTCAATGAATGTGAAATGGCTGAATTCGTCATCAGTATTGTCGTGGATGTACTGGTTCATGTCCCCATCAAGTACCTGAAGGGCCGCGGTGTATTGCGGATTCCCAGTTCCTCCTGGGACTTCGCTGTCTTGGATCCCTCCTAGTTCGTTGTATTGTTGCCACAAGTCGGTTTCAATGATTTCGGCGGCAGCCAGGAACCTGAGAATTGCCGCGTCTCCTTTTGTCAGGCCGCCTGGTTTTACATCTTTGGTAAAGGCGGCAAGCTCGTTGCTGAGCAGCCCTGGACCGAGAGTGGCGGCTCCTGCTGCGAACACACTCTTTTTCAAAAACGAACGCCGGTTGCCGCTGCGATTGAACACACTGCTGATCTCTTTCATGTCATTTTTCCTTTTCTGGACAGAGTCATCCGCTTACGCTCCCAAACTCCTGTCCGAGAAGTCAGCAAGCCCGTCCGTAGTTCTTGTTGCAATACTTGTTTTCCGACAACTTCGCCGGGCCATACCTCTACTTGCCACGCGCGACCACTTTGTCTTTTTTGTACAGCCATTGCAATGCGCAGGACATCATCTACTTGTTGAATAGTTGTCTGCTGCCTTGAGACTTTGAATTGGCAGTCAGACGGTGAAGCGGGAGTTGTGGATGGATTCGCTGAACCCAATTCGGACAGCGATCAAGTTCGGTGACTACGAGTTCAACCTTCTGGCCCGAGAACTGCGCAAGAGTGGACGAAAAATAAAGCTCCAGGACCAACCATTTCACATTCTTGCGATACTGCTGGGGGTTCCGGGCACGTTGGTTTCACGAGAGCACTTGCGCCAAGAGTTGTGGGCAGTGGACACGTTTGTTGATTTCGAACACGGGCTCAACCGTGCAATCAGCAAACTGCGTGAGTCCTTAGGCGATTCCTCGTCCCGCCCCAAATATATTGAAACGGTTGCGCGACACGGTTACCGGTTCATTGCTCGAACGGAGATAATCGAGCCGTCAGGGATTGGCCGCAAACTTCGACTGGCCGTGCTCCCGTGCAACAACCTCAGCGGTGGTCCTGCGGAGGAATTGTTCAGTGACGGCATGACCGAGGAGATGATTGCCCAGCTTGGGCAGCTGGAGCCGGGCCGCCTTGGGGTAATAGGTCGGACATCCTCCATGCAGTATAAGGGGTCCCACAAAGGCATAGATCAGATCGGCCGCGAGCTACATGTTGACTACATCCTGGAAGGCAGCGTGCGGCGTGCGGCCGATCGCATACGTGTTACGGCGCAGCTGATCGGGGTTTCCGACCAGACCCATCTCTGGGCGGAGAGCTACGATTGCAAATTCAAAGACTTGCTGACGATGCAGTCGGATATCGCAGGTCGCGTACGACGCTCATTATCGCGCCGGTTGCGATCGCTCTGACTCGCCTTCCGATTTATTGCAATTTCCGAATCCCACGCTGTGTCACGAGATAAACAGCGAAGCTGCCTAGCCAGTGTCCGCCTTCGTAATGTTCTCCCGTGACTGCGGCCAACCCTGCATCCCGATGTGCGGCGGCGGTTGCGCGTAGCGCGGGCAAGCGGCGGTCGTTCTTAGGCAAGCTTGAGGCGATGCCTTCGAGCATCCAGGCGCGGCTGAGATTCAGGCCGTCTAAATGCGCGAGCTTGGGATCGCTGCGGTCGGGGCTGATGACGGTTGGCAGCCATGTGGTCGATTCCGATGTGGGAATTAGAGGAAGAAATTTTGTGAGCCACGCCGCGAACTCAGACGGCGGCAACACGCGTCGCATGACGTCGGCCTCGGCGATGCATGGAGAAAGGAAATCCTCTCCCGATGGTTCATACGCCAGCGGACAGTTGGTGTCATTCAAATAAAACTGTCGCGCTTTGCTGGTGAGCAGATCGAGAAATGCGCGGTCATTTGCGTCCGAGCCGGAGCCTCGTGCCGCGTCGATCAGTAGTCCGGACCCGAAGGCGGTTTGATTGTGTTCGCCTATGCGAATAGGGTTGGAAAGTTTTGGCAGCCAAGTCTTCAGCCTATCTTTGGCGGACTGCTCCAAGGGAGCGAGATTGGCGGAGAGCTCGCGCGCCATAGGGTCGTCCCACTCGCGCAACTCCTGTCCGAGTTGTAGCAGCCACGCCAACCCGTACGGGCGCTCGAAGCTGGCGCGTCCTTCGTCCTTGAGATAGATAACTTCTTGCGCAATGTTTGCCGGAGTGATGCTCTGTTGCAAGGCGGCGCGGGCGCGGGAAACAAACGGCGCGTCAGGAAATGTGCGCGCAAGGCGTGCGAGGAGCCAGTGTCCGTGGACGGAAGAGTGCCAGTCGTAACATCCATAGAAGGCCGGAGTGAGCTTGCGCGGCGGGGCAACATCCGCATCGCTGCTGAGGTTGTGCGAGATCTTGTTGGGATACTCCTTGTGGACGCAAGCGAGCGCCAGGTCTGCGAATCGGGTTGCTGCAGAAACGTCAAATTTTTGCGCGGGCGCAGACTTCGGATTCACGGTTTTTGAAACATCAGACATGGCGGCAAAGGCGCCGGCCGTCAACGCCAGAAATGCCATGAGTAACAGTTTTTTAGATGAATTTCGAGGCATGCTGAAAACAATAACATGGGCAGTCATATATATTTTCGGCGCAGGTAAACCCGAAATCCGATCTTTCGTCTATACCTTGTAACAAGATGGAATTGAGCGTGCCCATCACGGCAACCAAGCAGTCCGCAGAGAGCCAGGAGCTTGCGGGTTTTGATTGCATGATGCGTGAGCATCAGCAGCGGATCTACCGTTTCCTGTTCGCGATGCTGCGCGACCAGGACGCCGCGAGCACGCTGACGCAGGAATGTTTTCTGCGCGCATTCAAAGGATGGAAGTCGTTTCGCGGCGACTCGAGCGTGGCGACGTGGTTGACGAGAATCGCCGTGAACCTGGCACGGGACCATCATCGCAATCGAAAGCTGGCATTCTGGCGCAGACTGTTCACCGTGCAACCCGGCGAAGACGTAACGGTGATGGCCGAGGCGCAGGCGGAATTGCGCGCTGATCCGGAGCGCAGCGTGCTGGCTAAAGAGAAGGCGACCGCGGTCTGGGAGATTGTGAGCAAGTTGCCCCCGCAGCAACGCGCCATCTTTACTCTGCGGTTTGCCGAGGAGATGAGCATTGAGGAGATTGCACAGGCCATGTCTTTGCAACAAGGCACCGTGAAAACGCACTTGTTTCGCGCGCTGGCAACAGTGAGGAAGGCAAGCAGATGAAACATATCGATGAACAACAGTGGAACGCGTGGTTGGCCGAGCGACAAGATCGAGATTCGCTCTTGAACTCGCATCTTCTGTCCTGCGAAGTGTGCCGCGCGGAAGGGGAGCGATTACGGAAGATGGTCGCAGACTTCTCAAAAGCGGCACATTCGGAAGCGGCGCAGGACGAAAGCTTTTGGAGCCGACAGCGGGCGCAAGTGCTACAGGGACTTGATGAAGACAAGAGTTCGTCATGGTCTTTGCGTTGGCGATGGGCTGTGCCTGTCCCGATTGCCGTCTTGAGCGTGGTGGTCGCGCTGGTGCTGATGAAGAATCCCACTCCAAAGGTAATCCCTGTGCAATCAAGCGATGCAAGCGATGAAGCGCTGCTACTGCAAGTGCAATACGACATGTATAGGAAAGTGCCGTCGGCACTGGAGCCGGCAGGATTGCTAGTGCAAGAGCGTAACCGGGTGCTTACATCGAAAAAAACTCAGGCCAAGTGATGCAAGAAATCTAAGGAGAGACGAATGAAGAGGGAATTGAAAGCAGTTGCTTTGGCAATCACGTTCTTGTTTTCGTGTTTAGCAATGGCGCAGGACGGGCCGCCGCCACCACCGCAAGGCGGACCTCCTCCGGGAGAACGCGGCTTCTCGACAAGGAAGGGTGGAGGTGAAAGCCGGGAAATAATGATCCGTGATGGAGAGCGTGGGCCTATCGAGTTCAGCATGAGACAAGAGGGCGGTGGGCCATTTCCGCAAGGAAAGTGGTGGAAGAATTCCGAGTTGGTGAAAAAGATAGGCGTCTCTGAGTCGCAAGTGCAGCAGATGGAAAAGATATTCCAGGACACGCGGCTGAGATTGATCGACATGCACGCCAATCTGGAGAAACAGGAAGCGCTGATGGAGCCGCTGATCGAGTCAGATCGTCCTGATGAAGCCAAGGTGCTTCAGCAGATAGATAAAGTGGCATCGGCGCGGGCTGAGTTGGAAAAAACAAACGCGCAGATGTTGCTGGGTATCCGTCGAGTGTTGACGGTGGAGCAATGGAACAAGCTGAAGGCGATGCCGCAACCCCGGGGCCCATTCAGAGTCAGCGGGCCGGGAAACGTCTTTTTTGAGGGAGGCCCCCCACCGCCGCTTGAGTAGATGTTTTGATTCTCGCGTTTACCAGTTTGGGGATGTCGGGACGTTGGCACTCACAAGATGTTGCTTGGCCCTTTCAATCAATTGAGGGCTCAAAGGAACGCTCCGCGATGTCTCCAAACTGGCTTCAACTGCAACGCAGTCGCTGGTGGCAACCAGCTTCTGCGTTTCGTAGTTGTGCATCTGGTGCAGAAATCGAAAGTATTTTTCTCCCACCGTTAGAAATCCACTCTTGATGGTGACTAGCTCGCCGCCGCGCAATTCTTCCAAAAACTGATAATTCTGGCGGATGATGGCCAACCGGCAGTTCTGTTGCTTGATGGATGCCGGCGTCACACCCACCGCATGCAGCAGGAACCATGTGGCTTGGTCGAAGCGCGAGACGTACATCTGCGAGTTCATGTGCGCAGTGAAGTCATACTCCGATGCGAGTATGGCTCCCTTGAATGTGTGGACCCAATCAGCCATGTTGTCCCTTCCTGGCTTTTACGATTCGGGAATCTCTACTGCGCGGCCCGCGATTGCCGTCAATGTTGTGCCTGATCCCTGGACAGCCACTCTTTGATGATAGAGCCACATGCCGTGCAATCCGCCTAGTTCTTCTCCGCCACCGGCGCGCCCCGGACCTCCATGCAGGAGCGAGGGGAGAACGACGCCGTGTCCTGTGTGGGAGTCGCCGATCGAGGGGTCGACTAACAATACACGCCCGTGGCTGCTGCCGAGTGCAGTGGCGGCATCCGCAAGATAATTTGTATCTGCGCTGAACACGGAAACGGCGAGCGATCCGCCGCCGCGTCTTGCGATGTCGAATGAATCAACTTTGTCGCGATAAGGAACGATGGTCGCCACCGGGCCGAAAACTTCGAGGTCATTGACTAACGCGGATTGCGAAGCATTGCCGACCTCGAACAGTGTTGGCGGAACGAATGCGCCGGCGTGGGGATCAGCATCGACGGGCGTGAACTTCGCCGGGCGATACCTGATGCTTGCCTCTTTGCTCAGCGACTTGATTCCCTCTTCGACGCTCTTGCGCTGCTGCGCATTAACCACAGGGCCCATCCCGACAGCGGCGTTCTCAGGATTGCCGACTTTCACTTCGGAGAGCGCGGTCACCAGAGCTGCGGCGACACCTGCGGCGCGATCGGCAGGAACCAGCACGCGGCGAATGGCTGTACATTTTTGTCCGGCCTTGAGAGTCATCTCGCGCACGACTTCACGGACGAAGAAATTCGAACTGGCGCTTCCGTCGGCGACATCGGGGCCGAGCAGCGCGGCGTTCAGGCTGTCTGCCTCAATGTTGACGCGCACTCCCTGTTGTTGAATGCGCGGATGTTGGCGGATCTGCTGTCCTGTAGAGGCCGAGCCGGTGAAGGCGACAACATCTCCGAATTGGAGATGATCGAGCAGATCATTTGGCGCGCCGCAAAGAATAGACAAGCTTCCGTCTGGAAGAATTCCCGCGTCGATCACCGAGGCGACCATCTCCTTAGCCAACCAGCATGTGGACGTAGCCGGCTTGGCGAAAACAGGCATCCCGGAGAGCAGAGTGACCGCAGCTTTTTCCCAAAGTCCCCATCCGGGGAAATTGAAGGCGTTGATGTGCACAGCAACGCCCGACATGGGAATGCCGATGTGAAGTCCCTGGAAATTCGGATCGCGCGCGAGGCGAGCGGGAGCGCCGTCAGCGAGCGCATTGGAATCGCCAAGCGCGGCGCCGACCTTCGCGAAGTACTTCAGCGTGCCGATGGAACCATCCACGTCCATGCCCGCGTCGGCCTTCGTGTTGCCGGAGTTCTTGCGAGCGATCTCAAACCACTGCTCGCGTTTTGCGGCGAGCACGTCAGCAATCTTACCCAAGAGAGCGGCGCGTTGAGCGTAGCCGAGCTTTCGCAATTCGGATCCGCCGACACGACGCGAATAATCAAGCGCGGCGCCGAGATCCAAACCCTTAGAACTGGCAAATGCAATGGTGGATCCGTCTGTCGGATTGACGAGTGCGGTTCCGCGGTCACTGCCGCTTTGCCATTTGCCGCTGAGATAACTTTGAACAACGATGGGTTCTGTTTGCGAGGACATTATGCGTGCTCCGTAGATGTTTGTAGATGCTGCTCGACCCAGGGCACGACCCACTCGGCAGCGACTTCTTCCGGCAGAGTTCCCGAGCTGGCGTCGTGCAGCAGGATGTCACCGGCGCGGCGCGCGCCAAGCTTGGTAAGCAGAGCGTCGAAGCGCTTGCCGCCATCGCAATAGGTCTCTTTATATGTGCGGTCGCCGAGGGCGATCACTCCGTAAGTGACAGATGAAAGATTAGGCATGTCGGTTTCTAGCCTTGCGAATAGCTTCTGCGCGTTGTCGGGAACGTCGCCTTGGCCGTAAGTAGATGTGCAGATGAGGAAGACGCCGCCGCGCTGGAAGACCGAAGAGTCGAGCTTATCCATCATCTCGATCGAGGCTTGATGGCCGGCATTCTCGAGCGCCTGCTCGACTTCTTGCGCCACCATCTCTGCTGTCCCGGTCATAGTGCCAACCAGAATCGTGATGCTAACCCCCATGCGTTCCCTCTGCTACGTCCGGAATTGGATGCGAATTGCTGCAAAAGAAGTACTTAGGCAGTATAATTCATGTTGCAGCGAGAGCATGGGAAATAATACTTCACAGGTGTCTCAGGTTCCTCCTGAACAGAATGCCGAGCGAGAGACAGAATATCTGAAATCGCTTGGCGACCGTGTGCGTGAAGCACGCGCGCGGCGGGGAATGACGCGCAAAATATTGGGGCGCGATTCAGGCGTCTCTGAACGCTACCTGGCCCAACTCGAGCGTGGTCAGGGGAACGTTTCCATTCTGCTATTGCGGGACATCGCCCGGGCTCTGGACATCCCCTTGGAGTTGCTGGTGCTGCAAGGACCGGAGCCGCCGATCGACCTCATCCATACAACAGAATTTCTGCGCCGCTTGCGGCCGGAAGAGCTCACGCAAGCACGACAACTGCTGATTGACAATTTTGCCGGAGTGGATACGGACACGCGTCGCAATCGTATCGCTCTGATCGGACTGCGCGGAGCAGGGAAGTCCACGCTTGGGGCGATGCTGGCAGAGCGCCTGGAAATGCCGTTCATAGAGCTCGACCGGCTGATTGAGCAAGCCAGCGGAGTGACGGTCAATGTGATATTCGATCTCTACGGGCAGAGCGGATTTCGCCGGCTCGAACGCCGATGCCTGGAGCAGGTGCTGGAGCGACATCCGCGATTTGTGCTGTCGAGTGGCGGCAGCCTTGTTTCCGAACCTGCGACTTTCGAGCGGCTTCTCACGACTTGCTTCACCATCTGGCTGCGAACGACTCCTGAAGAACATATGCAGCGGGTGATCGCGCAAGGGGACATGCGTCCGATGGCAGACAATGATGAATCCATGTCAGACCTGCGGCGCATTCTCGCCGTCCGCGAGCCGCTGTATGGAATGGCAGATAAGGCGATCGATACCAGCAGCCAGTCATTGGGCGAGAGCTTGACCATGTTGTTGGGAGCAGTTCGCGGTGAGGAACACTCGCCTGCAAAGTCATAAATCTGTGATATGCATTATAATTCCTAATTGAGTTAATGCATCAAAATAGATGCACAATAATACTCGACTGCAGAGGAACACCCATGCAAGCTGTCCCTGAAGAAACTACAAAGCCCGAGCTGATCACCTTTGATCGTTCCAGCGATTCGTACAAGCACTGGAAGCTGGCCATCGATGGCCGGATTGCGACCTTATCCATGGACGTGAGCGAAGATTGCGGCCTGAAGCCAGGCTACAAACTCAAGCTGAATTCATACGATCTCGGCGTCGATATTGAGCTGCACGACATTTTGCAACGGATCCGATTTGAGCATCCGCAAGTTGCGTGTGTGGTGCTGACCAGCGGCAAGGAGCGGATGTTCTGCGCCGGCGCGAACATTTATATGTTGGGATCCTCGTCGCACGCGTGGAAGGTCAACTTCTGCAAATTCACGAACGAGACGCGCGACGGAATGGAAGATTCGAGCCGCCATGACGGGCTGAAATTTCTGGCCGCACTGAATGGCATTACTGCAGGCGGCGGATATGAGTTGGCGCTGGCGTGCGACGATATCGTCCTCATCGACGATCGTTCCAGCGCGATCAGTCTTCCGGAAGTTCCACTGCTAGGTGTGCTTCCCGGCACCGGCGGCTTGACTCGCGTGGTGGACAAACGAAAAGTGCGTCGCGATCTTGCCGATATGTTCTGCACCAATCCTGATGGTGTTCGCGGGGACCGTGCAAAATCCTGGGGACTGGTGGATGAGGTCGTACCTCCCGCGAAGTTTCAAGCAGTTGTGCGGGAGCGCGCGGAAAAACTCGCAGCTTCATCATCGCGACCCGCCGCTGCGAAGGGAATAAAGTTCGGCGCTCTTCAACGGAAGATCGACGACAACGGTTACCACTACAAATACGTTGATGTCGTATTCGATCGCACGGCGCGGACTGCGACTCTCACGGTCAGCGCTCCCGAAGGCGCGCAGCCGGAGACTGTGCAACAAATCCATGCGGCGGCGCAAGACGGCAACTGGTGGCCGCTGGAGCTGGCACGCGAGCTTGACGATGCCATTCTGTTGCTCAGAACGAATGAGTTGGAACTCGGGCTTCTGCTATTGAAGACCAAGGGCAGCGCGGATGCGGTGTTGGCGGCCGACGCAGTGTTACTGAAGAATCAGAGTGATTCGCTGGTGCGCGAGACGATCGGGTTCCTTCGCCGCACATTTGCCCGGCTCGACGTTTCTTCGCGCAGCATGTATGCGATCATCGAACCGGGATCGTGCTTCGCTGGAATCCTGTATGAACTCGCGCTCGCTGCCGATCGCAGCTACATGCTCATTGAATCGGAAGATGGAGCAAAGCCTGAGATCGCGTTGGACGGAATGAACTTCGGACTGCTTCCGATGGTGAACGGCCGCAGCCGTCTTGAGACTCGCTTCCTCGGCGCGCCAGAGAAGGTCAAAGAATTCGAAAAGCAAATCGGCGAAAAGATCGACGCAGAAGAGGCAGAGGAACTCGGGCTAGTGACGGTCGCGCCCGACAGCCTGGATTGGGATGATGAGATTCGAATCGCGATCGAAGAGCGCGCGAGTCTTTCTCCTGATGCGCTCACCGGAATGGAAGCCAGCTTGCGCTTTGCCGGCAACGAGACGCTGGAGACAAAAGTGTTTGGACGGCTTTCGGCGTGGCAGAACTGGGTCTTCATCCGACCGAATTCAACCGGTGAACATGGGGCCTTGAAGCTTTTTGGCAAGGGATCAAAAGCAAGATTCAATTGGGAGAGAGTGTAAATGTCGATCAACTATCAGGACCGCATTCCGAACAACGTCGATCTCGGTTCCAACCGCACACTCCAACGCGCGCTGGAACATTGGCAGCCGGAATTCCTTAAATGGTGGCAAGATCTTGGGCCTAGCGATTTCCAATTATCGAACGTCTATCTGCGCACTGCGACCTCCGTGGACGCAAAAGGTTGGGCGACGTATGGCTACGTCAATATGCCCGATTATCGCTGGGGAATTTTTCTGGCGGACCGCGATCCTAACCGTCGCATTGGATTCGGCGACAACTATGGCCAGGAAGTCTGGCAGCAGATCCCCGGAGAATTTCGCTCGACGTTTCGCCGATTGATCGTCACGCAGGGGGATACGGAACCGGCTTCAGTCGAACAGCAACGGCTGCTTGGGCACACGGCGCCGTCACTCTATGACCTGCGAAATCTTTTCCAAGTGAACGTTGAAGAAGGTCGGCACCTCTGGGCCATGGTCTATTTGCTGCACGCGCATTTCGGCCGTGATGGACGCGAGGAAGCAGAAGAGTTGCTGGAGCGCCATTCCGGTGATGCGGACAAGCCGCGCATCCTCGGCACCTTTAACGAGCCGATCAGCGACTGGCTCAGCTTTTTCATGTTCACCTACTTTACTGACCGTGACGGAAAATTTCAGTTGAAGTCGCTGGCGGAGTCGAGCTTTGATCCGCTCGCGCGCACATGCCAATTCATGCTCACCGAAGAGGCGCATCATATGTTCGTCGGAGACACGGGAATCTCCCGCGTGATCCGGCGGACGCTGGAAGTGATGAAAGAGATTGGCAGCGATGATGCC